>NZ_JALQDD010000027.1:0-495399 GCF_023631405.1 Caballeronia sp. GAWG2-1 | reverse complement strand
TGCGCTGGCGCGGCTCGGAGGACACGAGCAACTTCGGGGCGTGGTGGAGGTCGCTGCCCAAGTGCATCGGCAACGTATTGAGGGAATTGGACTCGACGAGCTACGACTACGACGAGCGCGGCAATCTGATCACGAAATCGGGCGGCGCTCAGCTGAGAAAACCTACGGCCGGTCACGAACATTGAGCCCTGCTATTTGCCGCCGCATAGGCAGCCAGGAACAACAGCTCCCGTCGCTCGACAACTCCGATCCCCAAAACACACCCCCTTCCAGCGCAATGCAATCCGCCAGCGTTGATCGCCAGGTTTCCGAGATGACGCAAACCTTAAAATAAACACACCGACACCACGTCCACAAAAAGCATTCGATCTCAAGCCTCCCAAGAAGCAAAGAAGCGAATAAAAAAAATCAAAGAAATGGATCACATAAAACCCACCGATCTAAAAACCATCCTCCATTCCAAACGCGCCAACCTCTACTACCTCGAACACTGCCGCGTCCTGGTGAATGGCGGCCGCGTCGAGTACGTCACCGATGCCGGCAAAAGAAACCTCTACTGGAACATCCCTATCGCGAACACGACCAGCATCCTGCTTGGCACCGGCACGTCCATCACGCAAGCCGCGATGCGCGAACTCGCCAAAGCAGGCGTGCTCGTGGGCTTCTGCGGCGGTGGTGGCACACCGCTCTTCAGCGCCAGCGAAATCGATATCGAAATCGCCTGGATGTCGCCGCAAAGCGAATATCGGCCGACGGAATATCTGCAAGCTTGGGTGCGCCTCTGGTTCGACGACGGCGCCCGCTCTCACGCCGCCCGACATTTGCAAACGAGCCGTCTCGCGCGACTTCGGCACGCGTGGACCGCGCGCGCCTTACGCGAGGCCGGATTCGCAGTCGACATCGAGCGTTTTGAAGCGCTGGTGCAGCAGTTCGGCAAACCGATTGCCGATGCCACCGATTCCGCCGCGTTACTACTCATCGAAGCACGTCTCACGAAAGCCCTGTTCAAGCTCGCGGTCGATGCAGTCGGCTACGGCGATTTCACGCGCGGTAAGCGCGGCAGCGGCACCGATCCCGCTAACCGGTTCCTCGATCACGGTAACTATCTGGCCTATGGTCTCGGCGCGACAGCCACCTGGGTGCTGGGCCTGCCTCACGGTCTGGCCATCCTCCATGGCAAGACACGGCGCGGCGGTCTGGTGTTCGATGCAGCCGATCTCGTGAAAGACGCCGTCATCCTCCCGCAAGCGTTCCTGTCTGCCATGCGCGGCGACGACGAGCAAGCGTTTCGCCGCAACTGCATCGAGGCGCTGACGCGCGACGAGTCGCTGGACTTCATCATCGACACGCTCAAGGCCATTGCGCTCGAAACTCCACATGGCATGCAGACATCGGATGCACGCTCATGAACGTCCTGTTCGTCTCGCAATGCTCGAAGCGCGCGCTTACCGAAACCCGGCGCATTCTCGATCAATTCGCCGAACGCCGCGGCGACCGCACCTGGCAGACGCCCATCACCCAGGCGGGTCTCGATACGGTACGCAAACTGCTGCGGCAAAGCGCCAGAAAAAACACGGCCATCGCATGTCACTGGATACGCGGGCGCGATCACAGTGAACTGATGTGGATAGTCGGCGACGCGCGGCAGTTCAATACGGAAGGCGCCGTGCCGACCAACACGACCACGAGCGACATCCTCCGCGCCGACGATGAAACAACGTGGCACCGGCTTCCCCTGATCTCGGCGCTGAGCGCGTTGGCCGCGCTGCTGCATGATCTCGGCAAGGCCACACAAGCATTCCAAGACAAGTTACGTAAGCCCGGCGTGCACGAGACTAACCATTATCGTCACGAATGGATATCGGTACGCTTGTTTCAGGCCTTTGTCGGCGATACGCGCAACGATGCCGACTGGTTAAGCCGCCTCTCATGTTGCGCCGACGAAGACATCGATCCGAAGACATTTCAGGCGCAATGGCTCGACGGCTTGCTGCGCGACGAACTGGATGGACTGAGTGCCCAGGATTGCAAGCCTTTTGCGACGCTGCCGCCGCTGGCGCAAACCGTTGCCTGGCTGATACTGACGCATCACAGATTGCCATGCTGGCCTGTGGAGATGACACATGGCAGCGTCGCCGACGATGTCGATGACCAGTGTCGCAAGTGGCGGCACTTTGGCGCGTACCCGGACGATATCAACCGGTCTCGTCTAGTCGACTTGCTCCGTCAAGTCGATGCCGACTGGAACCAGCCTCGCGAGGTGGTCGGCCGCGCCACGCTCGATGCGCATTGGCGTTTCAAACACGGCTTGCCGGTGGCAACGTCGCACTGGCGCAAACAGGCCGCGCGGTACGCGGGCAAGCTTTTGGAGTTGCACCGCCTGACGCTCGCTGCCGCCACGCTCGACGATCCATTCGTCAAGCATGTCTCGCGGCTGTGTCTGATGCTCGCCGATCATCACTATTCCAGCATAGAGGACGATGATCGTCGCAAGCGCTATCGCAATCCAGGTTATCCGTTGTATGCGAACACGCGTCGACAGCCGGGCGATGGACCGTCGCAAGAGGCGCGCTTCAATCAGACGCTCGACGAACATTTGCTGGGCGTACAGGCCCATGCATCGCTGGTGACGCGTTCCTTGCCGACGCTCGCGCGCAGTCTTCCCGCGCTGCAAAATCATCGCGGCCTCAAGAAGCGTAATACGGATGCGCGGTTCCAATGGCAGGACAAAGCGGCGGATCTTGCGGCCGGTATTCGGACGCGCGCGGCCGCGCATGGTGCGTTCGTGGTCGACATGGCATCGACGGGCTGCGGCAAGACCCTGGGCAACGCGCGGATCATGAATGCGCTGGCGGACCCGAAACTCGGCATGCGCTGTGCGTTTGCAATTGGTCTGCGAACGCTTACGCTTCAGACGGGCCGAAGTTATCAGCGCGACCTTGGTTTGAACGACGAGCACCTGGCGATCAAGGTGGGTGGCATCGCCAGTCGAGCCTTGTTCGATTACTGGGAAGCTCGAGCAGAAGCCACCGGATCTGCATCGTCCCAGGCACTGCTCAATGAAGACGGGCAGGTGCTTTTCGAGGGCAACGATCATCATCCGCTGCTGCAGCGACTTACCGACGACCCGAAAGTGCGTTCCCTGATCGCCGCGCCAATGCTCGTTTGCACCGTCGATCATCTGACGCCCGCGACCGAGAGCTTGCGAGGCGGACGCCAGATTGCACCGATGCTGCGCCTGATGACGAGCGATCTGGTGCTCGACGAACCCGACGATTTCGACATGGCCGATCTTCCGGCGCTGACCCGGCTCGTGCATTGGGCCGGAATGCTTGGCGCTCGGGTCTTGCTGTCTTCGGCGACGTTGCCGCCCGATCTCGTTCATGGATTATTTCTGGCTTATTTGGCCGGTCGAAGTCATCACCAGCGCAATCGCGGAGAGAGGCCGGCTGAGGTGCCGCGCGTGGCGTGTCTTTGGGTGGATGAATTCGCGCAATCTCATGCCGATTGTGCCGATGGCGAGACGTTCGCTCAAGCGCACGATGCCTTCGTGCGCAAACGCTCGGCGCAACTCGCCAAAGCCGAAGTGCGACGACGCGCGCAGTTGATCGCGATTCCGCTGCAAACATGGCGAACCATGCAGGAGCGGGATCGTCGCGATGCGTTTGCGGCACTCGTTTTGCAGTCTGCGTGGAGCTTGCATCAGGATGAGCAGAATCACGATGTCGATGCAACGACCGGCAAGCGCGTGAGTTTTGGCCTTATCCGAATGGCCAATATCAAGCCGTTGTTCGATGTTGCCCGGGCGATGTATCGGCAAGGCGCGCCAGCATCCGGTGTGCGTGTTCACTTGTGCGTGTATCACTCGCAGTTTGCGTTGCTCGCGCGATCGCATATCGAACAGCAACTGGATTCGGCGTTCGATCGTCGGGC
The DNA here is from genome assembly GCF_023631405.1 of Caballeronia sp. GAWG2-1. Classification (NCBI taxonomy): domain Bacteria; kingdom Pseudomonadati; phylum Pseudomonadota; class Betaproteobacteria; order Burkholderiales; family Burkholderiaceae; genus Caballeronia; species Caballeronia sp. GAWG2-1. The sequence continues at coordinate 491,466 of NZ_JALQDD010000027.1, read as the reverse complement.
GCAGGGACGCGGCGGGAATCCTGCGTTGCGGCATTCATCGGTGCGCGCGCTGCTCGATGCGCATCCTGAGGAAGATCATCTGTTTATCGTGCTGGCGTCGCCGGTGTGCGAGGTCGGGCGCGATTGGGACGCTGACTGGGCAATTGCCGAACCGTCGTCGATCCGTTCGCTGATCCAGCTTGCGGGGCGCGTGCGGCGGCATCGGGCGGGGGCGGTGGCGCGGGCGAATATCGCTGTGCTCGACACGAATCTTCGGTACTTCGAGCGACGTAATCAGAAGCTGGACGCGGTGTTCAGCAAGCCGGGGTTCGAGATGTCAGGCGGCGTTTCTCGGGAGTCGGGCGAATCGGCCTATTTCTTCCATTTGCAAACGCACTTCTTGAGCGAGCTGTTACCGCTGCCTGAAGGCAGTCATTCGTGGCCGATCGATGCTCGGCCGCGTATTTGTCGCGCCGACAAGTTGAAGCCTTCCAAGAGCCTGATCGACCTGGAGCATGGCCGAATGCGTGACACGATGCGGCCGCGCGATGCGAGCAGCATGTCCCGTACGCGCATATCGCACGATGCCACGCGGCATTGGCACGCCACGGACGACGAGCGCGTTCGAATCTGGTTGACGGGTGTGCTGCCGCAGATGCAGCGCTTTCGTCACGATCCACTGCGACGCGAAGATATCGCGTTGCTGCCTTCGGAGGACGAGGATGAGTTGCGGTTGCATCGGGTTATCGGTCGGCGGGAGCGAGGGAACGCGCCGTATGTCGATATTCACCACAAGTTCAAGCCGATAGCTGATTCCGAGTTAGTCGGCCCGGGGATTGGTTCGTGGTGTCATGTCGAATTGATGGACCTATTACGGCAATGGGCGGACGCGCATGGACAGAGCGCGTTGGCTAGCGCGGAGAGGGTTGCTACGGTTAGCTTGCATGAATCGCAGAATGGGTGGTGGTTTCACTCGGTGCTGGGGTTTAGGGAGGAGTGAGGCTTTGCTGCCTGTTCGGCAGGAATGACAAACACTATAGATTTGACTTTTGCTCAGCTACCTGCACGGTAGATCCAACAAACTACGTTAGCACGTTTGCAATTCACACATTTAAGAATTTTCGAACCACTAAAGATTTGACTTAGTGAAGTCTGCTCCCTTAATCTATTTCAGGCGAGTTCAGTAGTCAATCAAACACCGAATCTCGCCAATAAAGTTGAGTGGTCCGTTGACTGCTTTTTTAAGGAAAGTTAGGAGAACACATGTCATGTTCACATGCGCCGGGAGCATCTGATTGCTTCCGCGCAGCAATTGACGCCTTCTTGCCTGACCGTCTCCAAGCCAAACTGGACAAGCTTCCCCTCGATGATGCAAAGCGATCAGAACTGATCGCCAAGTATCAACGCGGTCCGTGGCTTAATGACGCGGCAAGGCGTGTAAAGCATATACAGGTCGTCACGCATTCGCTGAAGGCGATGCATCCACGAGCACGCGGCACTAATCTCTACATTAAACCTACGGAGTTGCCTTCTCTTAGTGAAGTTGGCAGTCATGCGTTAGGTAATCACTTTGTGGTCGACGTAACAGGTGATGCGGGTGCTCTTGACGTTTACAAGCTGCTTAAGATCGAGTCCGGTGGACGCAGTTTGCTTCAGGCTCTGCTGGACGACGACCAGGCGGCTCTACAGGCTCTCGCGGACGATCCTTCCGAGGCCAAGACGTTGCGAGAGGCGCTGATTAGCATCGTGGCCGAACGCGACGGCGGTCCTGCTTCCCACGGATACGCAAAGCAGTTGTACTGGCTGGTTGGCGACAACGCCGATGACGACGCGCAGTATCACCTTATTTCTCCGCTGCACCCAACCTCGCTTGCTCAGGTCATATACGAGGAAGTGCAAGACGCCCGCTTTGGTGATTCCAACAAGTTGGCGCGTCAAGCATATCGCGATGGCTCGATGTACGAGGGCGCTTATCGTGATTACCGTGATCTCGCAATCCAGAAATTGGGTAGCACTAAGCCGCAGATAGTCTCACAGCTCACTAGCGAGCGCGGGGGGAATAACTACCTGTTGTCGTCACTGCCGCCAATATGGAAAGCCCAACGCAACTTTCTTCCGGTACATACTACATCGATCTTCGCGCGATCCTTCGGCGCACGTCGCTCAGTGCGTGCTGCCGTTCACAGATTGCAGGAGCATTTGTCGAGCAGCCGTCCGAACAACATGCACTTTCGTGACCGCACGAATCGGCTAAGAGAAAGGATCGTCGACGAATTGGTTATCTATGCCGGAGAGCTATTGCTCCAGCCAGCAGGCTGGACGCGGGAACCTTGCTTCGACACGCTCGCTGAAGAGGAAAAGCTCTGGCTCGACCCGTTGCGTGCCGAATTGCCGGAAGAAGGCGACTTCCTGCAAAGGTGGCTCGTTATGGACTGGCCCGCGCAGATTGGCATCGGCTTCGGCAACTGGCTCAACGGCCAGTTGCAGGACAAATTGACTCGTGTCAGCTTTGAGGAGGCTCGCGAATGGCGTAAAAAATTGCTAGGCGAGGGCAGTAGCTGGGTGCAACACCTGCGTGATTTGCGAGATCGACTCGGGGCACCCCACTACATCCCATTTCGCAAGACGCATGGCGAACTGACGGAGCATGAACGCGCATGAAGAACATTAACAGCGCTAACACCGCCAAGGCGTTGCTCGTGTTGCCTCATCTGCACGTACAGAATGCCAATGCCATTTCCGGCGCGTTTACGCACGGCTTTCCGTCGATCACCGCAACAACCGGACTCATGTGGTCTTTGCAGCGCAAGCTCACCAATGAGGACGTTCCGCTAAGGCTGCAACAGGTTGGCGTGATCTGTCATCGATACGACGAGCAGGTGGCCCAGGGCTACGTCAAGACATTCCGTTTGACACGCAATCCCTTGGGCCGTGATGGCAAGCCATCCACGATCGTCGAGGAAGGACGAATGCACCTGCACATCACATTGGTGTTTCAGGTTTCAATCGACGACGCTATCGCTTCATCGATACTGGACCATGAAAAGCAATATGCCGAATGGGCCGATAAAGTTGGAGAGATCGTGTCGCGCATGCGAGTCGCTGGCGGAACGTTGCTGCCGGTCGGTCCCATGCCCGGACGGCGGACCAAACCCTGGATGGCCGAGCTCGCGGATAGCCACGACAAACGGTCGCGCGATTTCGCCCGATGGCGCCGTCAGTGGCTTCCGGGCTACGCGCTTATCGGCCGCGACGATATTTTGAAGAACCGCCACGACGCGTTGCGCGAAAAGCACCCTGACGCCAGCTTGATCGATGCCTGGCTGCACGCTGCTCGATTCAATTATCAGCCCATGCCGGAAAATGAAGCGGCCGATGACGCTGCATCGTCCACCGCACCCAAGCGCGTGCGTTGGGCCGATCCCGACAGACAAAAGGGCGAAGGCTGGACCGTGCCAATACCCGTGGGCTACGCCGCGCTCACTAAACCGTATCCGGCGGGCAGCGTCGAAAACGTGCGCGATCCGTCCATTCCCTGCGTATTCGTAGAGACGGTGTATTCAATCGGTCAGTGGATCAGCCCGCATCGGCTGAATAGTCTGGATGATTTGTTATGGCGAGCGGAAACCAATACGGAGTTCGGCTTGTATCGCTGTCGTAGCGGTTACGTACACGATCGCTCCGATACCGAGTTGGACGATGACGACGAATACGAATTTGATTGACCGCAGCGACCTTTCGCGTTCGTCGTGGTGTCTTTTGTTTTTATCTTGATTAGGAATATATAAAAAGATGTCTGAGAAAATTGCTACTGCTTCTGTCCTCGCTTTTGAACGTAAGCTGGATCCGTCCGATGCGGTCTTCCACTCTGGCCGTTGGGATGAACGCGACAACGGATCGAAATGGTCGCCAGTTCGTATCCGCGTGAAATCGGTTCGTGGGACGATTTCGAATCGGCTCAAGGCAAAGGGCGGTGATGCAGCCAAATTGGATGCAGCCGTCAATCATGCAAACCTGCAGACCGTGGACGTTGCCACGCTGCCGGCCGATGCCGACACGCTCCGAGTCACTTTCTCGTTGCGCGTTCTGTCGGGCACGGGCATGCCTTCGGCTTGTAATAACGCAGCGTATCGAGTGCGGCTTCAAAACGTGGTGAATGATTATGTCGCCAAGCATGACTTTACTGAGCTGGCTAATCGCTACGCCGCGAATCTGGCAAACGGACGCTTCCTTTGGCGTAACCGTATAGGTGCGGAAAGCGTGGCGGTCGAAGTATCGCGTCAAAAGAACGGCGAGTGCGTACAGAAGCTCACGTTCGATGCGTTGTCGCTTGGCTTGCGCACGATGGATCAATTCGATTCGAATGTGACGGCGCTAGGCGGACTTATTGCCGACGGGCTTGCGGGTAGAACCCATGTGCTTCTGCGCGTGACCGCGTATGTGCGTCTTGGCTTTGGTCAGGAAGTATTCCCGTCTCAAGAGCTGATTCTGGAGAAGACGGAAAAGAGCAAGACGCTTTATCACGTGGAGAACGTCGCGGCTATTCACTCGCAAAAAATCGGCAATGCCTTGCGAACGATTGATACTTGGTATGAGAACGCGCTGGAATCTGGCCCGATTGCGGTCGAGCCTTATGGGTCGGTCACGACTCAGGGCACGGCGTATCGCCATCCGAAGCTGAAGCCGACGCAAGACTTCTACAACCTCCTCGATGACTGGTTGCTCAAGGACAAGATGCCGGCGGTCGAGCAGCAGCACTTCGTCATGGCCGTTCTGATTCGCGGCGGTGTTTTTGGCGATGCGAACTGACGGCCATGACGAGTCACTATATCGACATCACGTTACGGCCCGATCCGGAGTTTAGCCGTGTCCATCTGCTTGGCGCTTTGGTGGCGAAACTGCATCGCGCGTTGGTGGAGTTTCGTGCGGACGACATCGGGATTAGCTTTCCGCAATACAGTTTGAGCCCGCGTTTTCTGGGCGACGTGTTGCGCCTGCATGGCGACGAATCGCGATTGCAGGAGCTGATGGCACGCGGTTGGATGCAGGGTATGCGGGATCATGTGAAGCTGACGGACGTTATGCGCGTTCCGTCGGGGGCGATGCATCGCGTCATACAACGGCGTCAGTTTAAAACCAATGTCGAGCGGATGCGTCGGCGTCGAATGCGACGTAAGGGCGAGACCGAAGCGCAGGCCGCTGCGGCGATTCCGGATACGGTCGAGCGTCGGCCTGATTTGCCTTACGTGCATTTACGTAGCGCGAGTACAGGGCAGCCGTTTTGTTTGTTTGTCGATCAAAAGGGCGAGGTGGCTGCGAGCGTGCCGGGGACGTTTAATAGTTATGGGTTGAGTTGCGGAGCAACTGTGCCGTGGTTCTAAACCCTTTTTCTGGAGCGCTGGTTTGTTGATTGGGAAATCAATGAGTTAGCGATATAGGGAGAATTTGGGTTGGTTTGGCGAGAACGGTGTCTTTTGTTGAGTAATCAAGGGGATGGCGTTTGAGTCGGCTAGTTTGCTGCCGTGTAGGCAGCTGAGAAACATCTCTTGAATCAGCGGCTCCATTTGATTGTGTTTGCTGCCGTGCAGGCAGCTGAGAAAATAAGTAGACCGCCCTGGATGCCGAGCGTGCTGTTTGCTGCCGTGTAGGCAGCTGAGAAAAGGCCGCGGCTTCGTCGAGCTTTGCTTTGATCGTTTGCTGCCGTGTAGGCAGCTGAGAAACATCGCAGGAGCAAGCAAATGACCGAACGTGAAGTTTGCTGCCGTGTAGGCAGCTGAGAAAATTTATCGTGGCTTTGCCCTCGCACGCTACAAGTTTGCTGCCGTGTAGGCAGCTGAGAAATGTATGCGCAATCATTGCGGAGATGAATAAATGTTTGCTGCCGCGTAGGCAGCTGAGAAAATATTCGTTACCGGTTCATCGGTGGACATGCCGTTTGCTGCCGCGTAGGCAGCTGAGAAAAGACGATGACGGCTCCGCCGCAGGCAGCGACGAGTTTGCTGCCGCGTAGGCAGCTGAGAAAGCTCGCGCGTCGCGCGATCGATGAGCGATTTGGTTTGCTGCCGCGTAGGCAGCTGAGAAAGACGAAAAAAAGGCGCGTCGCGAAATCCAGCTGTTTGCTGCCGCGTAGGCAGCTGAGAAACTACATGATCTCGCGGATCGACTCGGCATACGAGTTTGCTGCCGCGTAGGCAGCTGAGAAATCGATGCGCGGCCGCCGGCGCTGGCCGGCCCAGTTTGCTGCCGTGTAGGCAGCTGAGAAAGGCTTCATCGAGCTTTGACTTGATCCAGCCCAGTTTGCTGCCGTGTAGGCAGCTGAGAAATTCTTGCGAAGCGGCTCGGCGAGCTTGCAAGAGTTTGCTGCCGTGTAGGCAGCTGAGAAAGGCGCGGTTGCCGACTATTCGGGTTTGGAATTGTTTGCTGCCGTGTAGGCAGCTGAGAAACTCAAGCGGGTCAGCGGTGCGCGCAACCGGCGCGTTTGCTGCCGTGTAGGCAGCTGAGAAAGCGAGCGACGCAAGGGCAATCACACCGGACGCGTTTGCTGCCGTGTAGGCAGCTGAGAAAGACTCGATGCCGCGAACTTCGGCGATGGTGAAGTTTGCTGCCGTGTAGGCAGCTGAGAAAAATGGGCGAACGGTGTTCCTAGCTGGACACGTGTTTGCTGCCGTGTAGGCAGCTGAGAAAGCATGTCAGCGATGTACGGTGCGCGCTTCGCTGTTTGCTGCCGCGTAGGCAGCTGAGAAAGTTGGACGTGCCGCGACTGCGACTGCGTCGTGAGTTTGCTGCCGCGTAGGCAGCTGAGAAATTCGATGGTTTAGCGTTCTCGGGTTGCGCATCGTTTGCTGCCGCGTAGGCAGCTGAGAAAATAAAGGAGAAGAACGTGAGTGAACAGGCTGTGTTTGCTGCCGCGTAGGCAGCTGAGAAAGTCTCAGTTGATAGGCTCTTAGGGATTCGCTTGTTTGCTGCCGCGTAGGCAGCTGAGAAAATACGGGGGAAACTGCACGACGCCGATGTACTGTTTGCTGCCGCGTAGGCAGCTGAGAAAGACGACGCACCGCTGGGTCAAACATCCGCCGATGTTTGCTGCCGCGTAGGCAGCTGAGAAAATCAACAAGATTGCGCTGGCACTGAAGACGAAGTTTGCTGCCGCGTAGGCAGCTGAGAAAAACCGACGGCTTCGATTTGCGTGAGCAGAGCGGTTTGCTGCCGCGTCGGCAGCTGAGAAAACGTTGCGAGCAACGAGAACGAACGCAAGGAAGTTTGCTGCCGCGTAGGCAGCTGAGAAAGCTTTGGGGCCGATCGATATGGGTCGCGCAAATGTTTGCTGCCGCGTTGGCAGCTGAGAAAATCTCCTCGATAGCTCGCTGCGTGATCGGCTGGTTTGCTGCCGCGTAGGCAGCTGAGAAACACCCGTCGAGCAAAATCCGGTCGCACCAACTCGTTTGCTGCCGCGTAGGCAGCTGAGAAATGGTTCTCGGGCCTCGGTGCGAAATTCGCCGAGTTTGCTGCCGCGTAGGCAGCTGAGAAACGTGTTCGGGGTCTGCAACATGCAGCGCGAGGTCGTGTGCTGCCGCGTAGGCAGCTGAGAAAGCTGCAGCCACTGCCACAGCGATCTGTCTTTCGTGTGCTGCCGCGTAGGCAGCTGAGAAATTTTCTTTGCTGTCACCAACAGCGCGCGCTCGGTGTGCTGCCGCGTAGGCAGCTGAGAAATCGCCGTCGAAGTGCGCGAGCTCGATGGAGAAGTGTGCTGCCGCGTAGGCAGCTGAGAAAGCAAACGGGCAATATACGGGCATGCAAGCGCTGTGTGCTGCCGCGTAGGCAGCTGAGAAAATCAAGGTCGAAGTCTGTTCCGAGTCCGCCACGTGTGCTGCCGCGTAGGCAGCTGAGAAAAGCGTAAGTGATGAGAGAGAGCGCCCGTGCTGCGTGTGCTGCCGCGTAGACAGCTGAGAAGAAAGCGGCTGCGGCTGCCGTCATCGAGCAGGCGTGTGCTGCCGCGTAGGCAGCTGAGAAAGACCGTTCGAGTGGCGTGACTGCCGGACGCATGTGTGCTGCCGTGTAGGCAGCTGAGAAAAACGGCTCACCGGAGGCCATGCCGATCCTCCAGTGTGCTGCCGCGTAGGCAGCTGAGAAATTTCCCTCCCCCAAGTAAGAATTCGCCTAATGGTGTGCTGCCGCGTAGGCAGCTGAGAAAGCACAGATGACGTCAGGAAACACGAAACTGCTGTTTCTGCCGCGTAGGCAGCTGAGAAACGCCGCAGCTCATGGGCATTGTGCCGAGCAACGTTTTCTGCCGCGTAGGCAGCTGAGAAATACAACGTTGCACCGGAGGATGTGGCGGCAGCGTTTGCTGCCGCGTAGGCAGCTGAGAAACGGCAGGAACCGCCCTCCGTCCGAGTCGTACGGTTTGCTGCCGCGTAGGCAGCTGAGAAAAGTCCGGCAAAACGGAAGTCGCGCAAAACTGGTGTTTGCTGCCGCGTAGGCAGCTGAGAAAGGAACTTCGGCAACGGCGGCGCTGGCTCGACGGTTTGCTGCCGCGTAGGCAACTGAGAAAAGACTGCCGCCGAGCGGGACGAAGCAGTCAGAGTTTGCTGCCGCGTAGGCAGCTGAGAAACGCCATTGAATTGGCAATGCAGCCGGCTTCCCCGTTTGCTGCCGCGTAGGCAACTGAGAAATCGCAGCGCTGCAGCCGGGCCATGCCGAGCTACGTTTGCTGCCGCGTAGGCAGCTGAGAAACACGACGTTCAACAGCATCCCGATCCTCGCTGGTTTGCTGCCGCGTAGGCAGATGAGAAAAATCATCTGTTCATCAGTATCGAATCCGATGAGTTTGCTGCCGCGTAGGCAGCTGAGAAAAGGTACTGTGCGCCAGTGAATCGTTGCATGGTGTTTGCTGCCGCGTAGGCAGCTGAGAAACGGCTGAATGCGCCACGCCTCGGAGCGGCCATAGTTTGCTGCCGCGTAGGCAGCTGAGAAACACGATGGGGTTTCGAAGAGGGAGCGGCTCGCTGTTTGCTGCCGTGTAGGCAGCTAAGAAACGCGAGCACCTCGGTCGGCGCAGACTTCATATTGTTTGCTGCCGTGTAGGCAGCTGAGAAACAGAAATGACGAAGCGCGGGGTGACTGAAATAGTTTGCTGCCGTGTAGGCAGCTGAGAAATTCACGATGACATACACGATGGAGCTCGATGACGTTTGCTGCCGCGTAGGCAGCTGAGAAATCATGATCGAGCCAGTCCTTCTGTGCCTCTGTTGTTTGCTGCCGCGTAGGCAGCTGAGAAAAGTATGCTTGTCTCGGGGGCGCTCACGTTTGTGTTTGCTGCCGTGTACGCAGCTGAGAAAATTCACTACCGCAAGTATCAGCGAAACGCGGCGTTTGCTGCCGTGTAGGCAGCTGAGAAATGCAGTGTCGCCCGGCAACGTACTAACGGTGAGTTTGCTGCCGTGTAGGCAGCTAAGAAATCGTAAACGGACGCCGCGCCCGCCCCGCTTCTCTTTGCTGCCGTGTAGGCAGCTGAGAAAAGTCTCGGCGCCGAACACCTTCGCTTCGTGGGGTTTGCTGCCGCGTAGGCAGCTGAGAAACGACACGCGCGCAGTCACGGGGTCGATCCGCGGTTTGCTGCCGCGTAGGCAGCTGAGAAAGCGTAGAGGAAGCGATGGCCGATTTTGCCGCCGTTTGCTTACACGCGATCTTTCTCAGCTGCCTACGCGGCAGCAAACACGGCAATTACCGGCAGCCCGACTTTCACGTCTTTCTCGGCTGCCTACGCGGCATGTCCGCATTTTTAATCGCCTTATTAGGTTGGCCTTCCTCGTGCGAACACGGTTCCTCGTTTGCTGCCGCATAGGCAGCTGAGAAAGCATAAATTGGGAATGGTTCGGTTCCCACGTACATAACGCGGGGTGTTAAACATACTCTCCATCGAGCGTTACCATGGTGTCCACAAATGCGTTGCTTCGTGAATGATCGTAGATACTCTAGAGTCGCCATAAGCGCTCCAATCCCGCATTACGCAGAACGCCTTACTTACGGCAAAAGTGCGCGTTCTAGTATCCGGCGCGCAAACGTGCGCTGCCTTGCCGCGCGATGTCTATCGCCGCCTGACAAATAAAACAAAAACGCCCCGCAAGCAGCGTTGAACGATACGATCTTGCCATCGGGACATTGAGATCATCGAAACCGAAACGGAGGGCATCGTTGAACTCCGCAACTAGACCAACGGGCGGGCCTGAAAGAAGACGAAGCAGGATGGCAATAGAGAAGCCCGCTCGAAAGCGGGCTTGAGTGGACCTGGGCTTCTACACCGCTGGCGAAAGTTTAACCGCAAGGGTTTTCGCCAGGCAGGAACTCGATGAGCAATCGATCGCGCTCTGAAGAAGGAACTGTCGCTTCTCCCTTCAACTGCTCAACATCTCTGTTTAGCCTTGCGTCCGATACACCTAGTTGCCGTAGATATGCGATTGCAGAGTCTACTCGCATGTTCGCAATTGCACGTGCGCTTGGCCGATCAGCCTCGATGAAGCCATAGACAACAACGGCTCCATTTCTAGCAGCACTGTTCTTTGCGTCGATGAAGAGCTTCGCTATTTCCACGCGATCAAGATTGGAGATAGTCGCGTCGTTCGGTTCAATCTTGGCGGCATATTGCATCGAGAAACTGCAAGCGTCTGCGTTCTCAGTGTGCAAAAGCAAGCCAAGCATAATGCTACTCGTCAGCGCTGCAAACGTACCACGCAATATTATCCGCATTTTTCATCGCCATGTTTGGTTCTTCAATTGCGAGTCTTTGTGCCATGAATTGACCATAGTAGATGGATTTATAATCAACAGTTGCAAAGGTATCTTCGAAATGCGAGCATTCGTGTACGAGAGTAAGCTGCATCGAGTCTCTTCTGCTTTTTGTTACCTGTGGCAGCGTGCAAAATTTCTCGTGAATGGCAATGGTATGCGTAGCCGTGTCGGGTGAGCAAACATGCGCTACTACCCCGTCAGGGGCATTGATATTTGGCACGCAACCCAACACCTTTTCGGCTTCCGGGTCGGGACGAATAAAATTTTTTGGCCGCAATCCATTCATAACCCCGCTTAAGGCGTTTGATTTTTTGACTAGTTCTTGCCGCATCGCCTCGTCCGTGCTGCCGAAGTAGGCCTTGACTCGAGCTTGCTCTTTGGCCCAAAGCGTAGATAAGGCCAGCACTCGAAGATTGATAAGTTTGAGCGCGTCATCCCGCAATCTCATCATCAATTGCCGAAATTCGGCGTTCGTCATGTTAGGGCAGATGGGCGTCGTATTGACAAAAACATCAACCGTCAAACCTTCTACCGTGTTTGTCATCGCTTCGCCGACCGTGAACCATTCTGGATGATTCCCTCCACCCGGTGGCATGCCGTAAGTACTTTCCATTCCTTCTATCCTTTTTTCAACTCGCGACGTTTTTGCATTGCTTTTTTAATGCCGACGGTTTGCCTTGTGCGTCCGTGGTCCCGTCGAGCGTCAAACCCGAAGCCGTATGCCGGCGATATCGCACGCCGCACAACGGTTGAACAGTTTCGTCATGTTGAACGACCTGCTGGTTATAGATGACTAACGGCCTGAACAGACCGTCATGTTGCTTGTTGCTGAATGTCCTGCCGCACTGCCGCTGCTGTCTTCAATAAGAATGTCGGCATTACTTCCCGCATCACGCTATCCATGTCGCACGGGCACCGCACGCGGTTCCCGTTCAGCACGCTTGGGCGCACGTTCAACGTGAGAGTGTCACCGCTACCGTGTATGTTGAACCGGCGTTCGCATATCCCACACGTAGCCTCTCTAAATGAAGGGCTACTCGTTTCGCTTCATCGAAAGTTGTCGAGATAATGGCGAGTACCATGCCGCCCGTGGTAGTCCTATCGGCGTGTCGTACGGCAAATTTCATCATAGCTGTACGTCGAGTTGGATTGAGCCGGGTTTGCTTGTCTTGATGCGTTGAGTTCGCCCAGCTGTGTCCGTGGTTCCCTCAAAGAAGGCCCCGGAACCGGTACGCACGCGATAGCATACATTCGCGAGGGGTTCGCCTGTCGCATGGTCGCGCAACGTGAATGTTTCGTCATAGTTTAAGGCGGCGGACGACTTCGCGAAGCCGCTTGACACAGCGACCTCGGCCGACGCGGGGCGCGCTTCGCTGTCGTCAATGATCCTGTGCCGACGGCCGTAGACCGAAAAGATAGTAGGCATGGTCGCACATTTACACGCTACATGATCGCCGTCTACAGCCTGAAGTCTGCCGAGAATGTTCGTGCGTCGATGCCGCCTAAGCCGTGCGCCTTCGACAATCGTTCCCTCCGTGCCGCATGCGGCACAGAAAGCAAAGTCGCCGATACGTGCCGCAGTTCGGAGTCGGCCGCTTTGATCCGCGATCCTGAAAGGGGCGGCCCCTCGAATGACATAACTGTCTTTGTGACTGCTAAGTGGATCGCCTTCTACCGCAGCATAATAAATAGTCATGCCGTGCTCTCACGTCGTTAGCGCGCACAGATACTTAGTTTTGCCGTCTTGTGTGCTCACGTTTTATCTCCGTCCAAGGTTAAATGTCCTATGACGGTATCGCGAAATAGTTCGATGGAGCATTGAAATTTGTAAAATCAGTCTTGCAATGAGAGCGTTGCTAAGAGGCAGCGAGTGCGCAGCCGACCGAGAAAACTTAAGTTTGCCGACGCTTAGGCTTAGAAGTCGACCGGGAGCTGCAGCCTAGTGCAGAAGTTGTCTGCCGCCGCGTAGCCAACCGCCAAATAACCCCGACTGAAAAGCCATCACCCAAACCCCTCCGCCCGCTCGCCCAAGCCGCCAAAGAAACCCGAAACCACCCACCCATACACCCCACCCTATACAAACGATAAGAATGTTTTTCTATCGACAACGCCGTAAGTGCCCCACCATGACACGATTCGATAAAAGCGGAGACGATCATGGCAAGCACCACGGATTTGAAGCGCTACGAACTGCTGATCGGCGGCGAGTTCGTCCGGCCCGGCGGCGCGGAATACTCGACGAATCTCGATCCCGCCACTGAAGAGCCGATCGCCTACGTCGCGCAAGGCACCGCCGCCGATGTCGATCGCGCCGTGATCGCCGCCCGCGCAGCGCTCAAGCCATGGAACGCCATTCGCGCGGCGGATCGCGGGCGCATTCTGATGAAGCTCGCCGACCTCCTGCGCCAAAATCAGGACGAACTCGCCGCGCTCGAAAGTCTCGACGGCGGCAAACCGATCGCGGCCGTGCATCGGCAAGACGTGCCCGCCGCCATCGACACGCTGACCTACTACGCCGGCTGGTGCGACAAAATCAACGGCCAGGTCGTCCCCGCGCGACCCGACGCGCTCACCTACACCGTGCGCGAGCCGGTCGGCGTCGTCGCGGCCATCGTGCCGTGGAATTTTCCGCTGATGATCGGCATGTGGAAGATCGCGCCCGCGCTTGCCTGCGGCTGCACGCTGATCGTCAAGCCCGCCGAAATCACGCCGCTCTCCGCGCTGATGATCGGCCGGCTCGCGCTCGAAGCCGGCGTGCCGCCCGGCGTGCTCAATATCGTGACGGGCAAGGGTTCGGTCGTCGGCGATGCGCTCGTCGCGCATCCAGGCATCGACAAAGTGACGTTCACGGGATCGCCATCGGTGGGACGCGGCATCCTGCAAGGCGCGGCAGGCAACTTCAAACGCGTCACGCTAGAGCTGGGCGGCAAATCCGCCAACGTTATTTTCGGGGATGCCAACATCGACGGCGCCGTGCGCGCGGCCGCCTCGGGCATCTTCTTCAACGCAGGGCAGGTGTGTTCGGCGGGCTCGCGCATCCTGGCGCAACGCACGGTCTACGACGAAGTGGTCGAGCGCCTCGCCGAACGCGCGCGCACCATCAAGCTCGGCGATCCGTCGAAGCGCGAAACCAACATGGGCCCCGTCATCTCCGCCAAACAGATGCAGAGCGTGCTGAATTACGTGGACATCGGCAAGGAGGAGGGCGCGTCGCTCGTGACGGGCGGACGGCGCGTCGGCGAGCGCGGTTACTTCGTCGAGCCGACCGTATTCGCGAACGTCGAACACGAGATGCGCATCTCGCAGGAAGAAATCTTCGGACCGGTCGCAAGCGTGATTCCGTTCGATGACGAAGCCGACGCGCTACGCATCGCGAACGGCACGCTGTATAGCCTCGCGGCGGGCGTGTGGAGCGCGGATATCGGACGCGTGCATCGCATGGCGGCGGGGCTCAAGGCGGGCACGGTGTGGATCAACACTTACGGCTATACAGATGTGCGCTTGCCCTGGGGCGGCTCCGGCGATTCCGGCTTCGGCCGTGAACACGGCGATGTCGCCATCGAAAACTTTACGGAGCCCAAGGCGGTTTGGGTTTCATTGACGCCTTGATACGGGCTTTTCAAACAGCGGCAGCTTTGAATGTAGGCTGCTGCTTGTTTCTGTAGAGAGCGCGTTCGTCGGCGTTCGGATTGCCTCACCTGCACAACCCAATGCCGAAAGGCGACCCGCACTAATGCCGGTCCGCCTTTCGAAAATCATGAAAGCGCGTTCAACGTCCCATACGAATACCGAAGCCGAGAATCAAGCTCGCACCTCTTTTCCTTCGTCATCCCGCGCACGCCAAAGCCGCGCGCGCTGCGTGCTGTCTTCATACTGCACGGTGTTTTGGCGGCACGCTTCGATTGTCGAATTCTTCCGCTCGACAATTGCGCCGCAAAGAAACTCCGCGCTATAAGCCTTCAAAAGATGGGGCGAATGCGTCGCGATATATTGGGCGATCTTTCCGTAATCGCTTTCGGTCGAAGCGAGCGCGCGGTAGGTATCGGCATCCCAACGGAACATCAGGTCGAGCTCTTCGAATGCAGTATTGAAAGCGCACACTTGCGCCTGAACTTCGCGGTCGTCGCTTAAGGTCGCATGACTCATGTTCGTCTCCTGTATGGCCGTGGGGCTTCCATGCAGGATAGGGAACTCGATCCATTTACGAAAATTAAACTTTCTTCGCGTTTATATTTCGGATGACTTATACATCGGGTTTACCGGTACTCGCGACAATATGCGTAATCGCTTCGATCTGAGCCGCGCCTTCATCGACGAGAAATTGCTTGAATGCCAAGGCAACCGGAGGCAAACGCTTGTTGTTTCGATGAACGACGAACCAGTTGAGCATGACGGGAAAACCCTTGATATCCAGCACCGCGAGTTTGCCGACTTGCAATTCCATGCTGATGGTGTGAGCAGACAAAAAGCTCACGCCCATGCCCGCAATGACAGCCTGCTTGATGGTTTCCGTGCTGGTTATCTCCATTGCCACATTCAGATTGGCGAGCCGGCCGGCAAAGCCTTCTTCCATCGAATTCCATGTGTCGGAACCGCGCTCACGAACGATAAACGGTTCATCCGCAAGCGCTTCTAGCGGCACGTCCTTGAGCCCGACCAGCGGATGATCCGGCGGCGCAACGATCACATACGGATGCGGTGCGAAAGAGATATTCACCGTGTCCATGTCGCGCGGCGGCCGAACCATGACGGCCAGGTCGGTGAGATTATCAGTCAGTTGATGCAGCAGTTCCTCGCGATTATGGACCGCAAGGTTGAGGCGGACATCCGTATTACGTTTGGTGAATGCCGCAAGCAAGCGCGGAAAGAAGTAGTCGCCCGCGCTAATGACCGCCACGTTGAGCGTACCGCCCGAAACCCCTTTGAGCCGCGCCATGGCGTCATCGGCTTCGCGGAATTGTTCGAGGATCGCGCGGCTGTGATGAAGCATCTCGTTGCCCGCGGTCGTGAGATAAATCTTTTTGCCGAGTTGCTCGAAAAGCGGCATGCCTGCATGTTCTTCGAGCTGTTTGACCTGAGTGGAAACAGCCGGCTGAGTGAGATAAAGCTCTTCGGCCGCGCGGGAAAAGCTCAACCGGCGTGCAACCGTTTCGAAGATTTTGAGTTGACGCAGGGTAGCATTACGCAGCACGGCGGGCCCTCATCCATTCACGATACTGAATTTATACAATAATTTTTTCTAACTTTCCTTAATCGTTTATATCCCCCACGATGCTTTCACGTCCTGCCAGTCTGTAAGACTTTCAAGGGCGAAGCGCACGGCCCCCACGGCGCGGCATCTTTAGCACCCAGCCAAAAAACGAAGCCTGCAAAGGCCGCATCAACCATCCAGCTCTATTGGGAATCGCTCGAAATGATTCTTCGATCGCCTGACGCGGATGCTTGCCGGATGTTCTCATCCATCGCCTTGTTCGATACGCGTTGCCACGCCCACGCCCGCGTTGCGTTACCCGAGCACTTTCCCTGACCGACCGCCACGCCGCCGACGCGCATATCGATGCACTCGCGCCGGCATCTCGCTGTAAATCAAGCGCCGCACGAGCGCGAATGAATAACGGAGACAGACATGGCAAGCGCAGACACGGTTGTGTCCGGGCAACCGCACGGGCGTCATCACAACAGGTGGGTTCAGTTGACGATCGGTATCCTGTGCATGGGACTCGTCGCCAACCTTCAATATGCATGGACGCTGTTCGTCGTACCGATGGATGCCAAGCACCATTGGGGCCAAGCGGCGATCCAGACCGCCTTCACCATCTTCATCGTCACCGAAACCTGGCTCGTGCCCGTCGAAGGCTGGCTCGTCGATAAGTTCGGGCCCCGGCCCGTCGTCATAGGCGGCTCGATCTGCGCGGCCATCGGCTGGTGCATCGATGCGCATGCGACCAGCCTCATGCATCTCTACATCGCGGCCGTGGTGGCGGGCGTGGGCGCGGGCTGCGTGTACGGCACGTGCGTGGGCACGGCGCTCAAGTGGTTCCCGGACAAGCGCGGCCTTGCGGCGGGTTTGACGGCCGCTGGTTTCGGCGCGGGCGCGGCGGTCACGGTCATCCCCATCTCCAACATGATTCAGAGTGCGGGCTACGAGCACGCGTTCATGTTCTTCGGCATCTTCCAGGGCGTGTGCATCTTCCTGCTCGCGCTCATGCTGATTCGTCCGAAGCCGCCCTTGAACGTGGTTCCGGCCAAGCGCGTGGTGTCCACGAAAATCGACTACACCACCGGGCAGATGGTGCGTGCGCCGCTCTTCTGGGTGCTGTACCTGATGTTCGTGTTCGTCGCGGCGGGCGGCGTGATCGCCACGGCGCAGTTCGGCCCCATCGCCAAGGAATACGGCTTCGCGAAGATGCCCGTGAATATCCTCGGCGTGACCTTGCCGCTGCTTGCGATGACGCTGTCCATCGACAACCTGTGCAACGGTTTCACACGGCCTTTGTGCGGCTTCATTTCGGACAAGATCGGCCGCGAGAACACCATGTTCATCATCTTTCTGGGCGAAGGCGTGGCGCTGCTCGGGTTGATGCAGTTCGGCCACAACCCTTACATGTTCATGTTGTTCGCCGCGCTTACGTTCCTGTGCTGGGGCGAGATATTCTCGATTTTTCCCGCCACTTGCGCGGATACTTTCGGCAGCAAATACGCGGCGGCCAACGCGGGCACGCTTTACACGGCAAAAGGCACGGCGTCGATGCTGGTGCCGCTTGCCTCGGTGCTCGCGTCGATTGGTTCGTGGAACGCGGTCTTCATCACGGCGGCGATCACGTCGATTGCAGCGGGCCTGTGCGCTAAGTTCGTGCTCGCGCCGATGCGCAAACGCTGGATCGAAAACACGGTCGCCGAAACGGCCGCGGATTCGTCGATCAACGCGTCGTTTCAGGCGGGCTGGAGCGACGCGCCGCGCAAACCGTCGGTGCAGTGAGCGAGCGGCATGCGCGATCGTCGAGATGAAATCGCGCCGCCGCTTTGCGTATCGCTGCATCAGTTGCGGTTGTTCGTCACGCTCGCGCGGCATCGCAGTTTCACCCGCGCGGGCGATGAATTCGGTATCACGCAGTCGGCGGTCAGCCGCAGCATCCGCGAACTCGAGGATGAACTCGCGCTGCGGCTTTTCGACCGCACGACGCGTCAGGTCGCGCTCACCGATACCGGGCGTACGCTGCTCGGGCGCATCGCGCCGCTCGTCGAGGAACTCGAAGCGACGCTGCGGCCGCGCACCGCGAACGAAGCCGAACCGGGCGTCGTCAATCTTGCCAGCAGTTGCAGCCTGACCGCGAGCGTGTTGCCTGCGTTGCTCGGCTCGTGTCATGAGCGGCATCCGGGAATCGCGGTCACGGTGATGGACCGGCCGCAGAACGCCGTGCTGCAACTGGTGCGTTCGGGCGAAGCGGACATGGGGCTCGTGATCGCGCCCGGGAGTCTCGACGAACTCGTTGCGGAACCGCTATTCGACGACGACCTCGTTGCCGTCGTCAACGTGTCGAGCCCGCTTGGCGATGCGGACTATATCGACTGGACGCAACTGCGCGCTTCGCCACTTCTCCTCCTCGATGACGACACCGGCAGCCTCGATGCCATCGAAGGCGCGCTTGCGCGTCACGCGGTGACGGGCGCCTTGCGTCAGCGTCTCGCGCAGCCGATTGCCGTCGCGCGAATGGCGCAGGCGGGACTTGGCATCGGCGTCTTGCCGATGCATGCGCGGATGGCTTGCGAGACCATCGGCGTGCGGTTCGTGCCGCTTGCGCCGCGGGCCGTGCGAACGGTGATGCTCGTGCGGCGGCGCGGGCATGCGTTGCGGGCGAATGCGGCGCATGTGTGGTCGCATGTTGCTGCGTCTTCGTTGCGGAGTTCGATGGCGTTTCAGGCTGCGTGAATCTGCGCGGACGCCACGCAGGCGTGTCATACGTCGAGTGCTATGCATCGTCACCCCGCGGTGCGCAGAACCTTAGTCGTCGCTATCGAACTGTTTCACGCGGCGCGCGCGCTTAATTCGCTTAGCAGGCTCTCCCTAAACGACACGACACAAACGCGCTCCTCGTGCGGGTTTCCGCTCGCCCGAAACCGCGCGATTCGCCTTGTCGCTCCCCATCATGGAATGTAGTATCTTGTATATCAGAAGGTGATCCGCATACAACCTCAGGAGACGAATCATGAAGATCTGCGTGTATGGCGCCGGTGCGATCGGTGCATATATGGGCGCACAACTCGCGCGGGCTGGAGCGGACGTCAGCTTCGTGGCGCGCGGGCCGCATCTCGCGGCAATGCAAGCGAACGGCGTGAAGCTTCAGATCGATGGCGAGGAACACGTCGTCAAAGTCCGCTGCACGAACAATCCCGCCGAACTCGGCCCGCAAGATTTCGTGATCATCGCGCTGAAGGCGCATTCGGTGCCGGGCGTCGTCGATCTCATTCCGCCGCTCCTTGGACCCGATACGGCGATCATCACCGCCGTCAATGGCCTGCCTTACTGGTACTTCTACGAGCATGGCGGCGAACTCGCCGGAACGACGCTGCAAAGCATCGACCCAGGCGGGCGGCAGTGGAGCGTGTTCGGACCTGAGCGCGCAATCGGCTGCGTGCTGCTGCCGGCGGCGGAGATCGCGGAGCCGGGCGTCATCAAGCATGTGTACGGCAAGAAGTTTCCCATCGGCGAACCGAGCGGCGAGATCACCCCGCGCCTGCAGGCGCTGCACGACATCATGGCCGCCGCCGACATGGAAGCGCCGATGCGCGACAACATCCGCGATGAAATCTGGCTCAAGCTCTGGGGCAACCTGTGTTTCAACCCGATCAGCGCGCTCACGCATGCGACGCTCGACGTGCTGACGAGCGACCCCGGCACGCGCGCGCTTTCCAAAGCGATGATGCTGGAAGCAAAAGCAATCGGCGACAAGATCGGCGTCAACTTTCGCGTCGATGTGGAGCGGCGCATCAATGGCGCGGGCGCGGTGGGCGCGCACAAGACATCGATGCTCATGGACTGCGAAGCCGGCCGCCCGATGGAGATCGATCCGCTCATCACCGTCGTGCAGGAAATCGGGCGCCTCGTGAAAGTCGAGACACCGATGATCGATGCCGTTCTCGCATTGATCAAGCTGCGCGAAGGCGTGAACCAAGGCACGGCCAAGGCTTTACCGCCCCCGCAAACGCAGAAAGCCGCCTAAACTGCATCCAGGAAGCCGGCGTTGTTTCTGATATACAAGATGCAAAATATGTTGAAATGTATTGCAACGCAACATATACTGAGGGCTCTTGAAGATTAACCGGAGCCTGAAATGAGCATCGCCTTGTTGGTTGTCATCGGATTCGCGCTGGTTGCCGTGGGTGTGGGCGTTACGTTTATGATTGCGTCGGCGGTGCCGCAGGACATGCTGCAGCGCGCACAGGATCACGGTCGGTTTGCCGGTCTCGCGGCGGACGACCAGAACGGCGGTTCGGGCAAGCGTGTCGATGCTTCCCGCCCGCACATGGGAACTCAAGTCATCAATGCCATCTGATACTCAATCCGTAGACCGGCCGGACGTTCGCCCAAGCGGCCTTACGCTGTCGCTCGAGCCGATCAATGCCACGGTTTCGCTGCGCGATCAGGCGTACGCGAAGCTGCGGCAGGCAATAGCGGAAGCGGACATCTACCGTTCGCGGGAAGAGATCCGTCTCGACGAAAAAGAACTGACCGAAGCACTGGGCGTAAGCCGCACGCCCATTCGGGAAGCCATGACGCTGCTGGAACAGGAAGGTTTTCTGCGAACCGTGCCGCGTCGCGGCGTGTATATTTTGCGCAAGACCAAGCGCGAGATCGTCGAGATGATCCACATGTGGGCGGCGCTGGAAAGCATGGCGGCGCGCCTTGCCACGCAGCGCGCGTCGGACGAAGAAATCGCGCAGTTGCGCCACATGTTCGACAACTTCCGCGACGCCACGCCGGCAGAGCACATCGACGAATATTCGGAAGCGAATATCGCGTTTCATCAGGCTATCGTGCGGCTGTCGAAGTCGCAAATCATCTTCGACACGATCAAGAACATCTTCGTGCACGTGCGCGCCATTCGCAAGATGACGATCTCGCAGAGCGACCGCGCGTCGCGCTCGATCGTCGATCACATGCGGATTATCGAGGCGCTCGAGAAGCGCGACACGGAACTGGTCGAGCGGCTGGTGAAGCAGCATTCGCTGGATCTCGCCGCGTTCGTCGAGGCGAATTGCGACTTTCTCGATTGAGTCCGAACTGAAAGCTGGCAGGCAGGTTGACAAAGGCCGCGTGACGATTAACGTCACGCGGCCTTTTTTTATCCTGCACAGCCGAGACTGCGTTACCCGCTGCCGGTGGCTCGCGCGCGTCTGCACGCTGACAGGATTGACGACGGCTGTCCGACTATCTCGCCGCGCCGGGGGAGCCACTCAATTCCTCATGGCGCCCTTGCTCACCGCATCGCGTGAAGCATCGTTTCGCCGAGCGCGGCGGGGGAATCGGCGACATGAATGCCCGCTGACTTCATTGCGTCGATCTTCGCGCTTGCCGTGCCCGAACCGCCCGAAATAATCGCGCCCGCGTGCCCCATGCGGCGTCCCGGCGGCGCGCTCGTGCCGGCGATAAACCCGACCACCGGCTTCTTCGTGTTCGCGTCCTTCAGAAACTGCGCGGCTTCTTCCTCCGCCGATCCACCGATCTCGCCGATCATGATGATGCCTTCAGTCGCGTCGTCTTCGAGAAAGAGCGCGAGGCAATCGATGAAATTCGTTCCGTTCACCGGATCGCCGCCAATGCCGATGCAGGTCGTCTGCCCGAGCCCCGCAGCGGTGGTCTGCGCGACGGCTTCATAAGTGAGCGTGCCCGAGCGCGACACCACGCCTATTTTCCCCGGCCGATGAATATGCCCCGGCATGATGCCGATCTTGCATTGCCCAGGCGTGATGACGCCCGGACAATTCGGCCCGACGAGCCGGCTGCGCGAGCCGGTGAGCGCGCGCTTCACGCGCAACATGTCGAGCACCGGAATGCCTTCGGTGATACAGACGATGAACGGCACCTCCGCGTCGATGGCTTCGAGGATGGCATCGGCGGCGAAGGGCGGCGGTACGTAGATGACGGATGCATCCGCGCCGGTTTTCGCGACCGCGTCGGCGACGGTATCGAACACGGGCAGGTCGAGATGCGTCGTGCCGCCCTTGCCCGGCGTCACGCCGCCAACCATGCGCGTGCCGTACGCAATCGCCTGCTCGGAATGGAACGTGCCCTGCGCGCCGGTGAAGCCCTGGCAGATGACCCTGGTATTGCTATCGATCAGAACGCTCATTGTCGGCTTCCTCGTCAGTGATGAGCAGCGGCGACGGCGCCGACGATCTTGTCGGCGGCATCGGCGAGATTTTCAGCGGGGATGATGGTGAGGCCGGAGTTGCGCAGAATCTCGCGGCCCGCGTCGACGTTCGTGCCGGCAAGGCGCACGACGAGCGGCACGCGCAGGTCGATCTCGCGCGCGGCCGCGACCACGCCTTCCGCGATCACGTCGCAGCGCATGATGCCGCCGAAGATGTTGACGAGAATGCCTTGCACTTTGGGGTCGCGCAGAATCAGCTTGAACGCGGTCGCGACACGTTCCTGGGTCGCGCCGCCGCCCACGTCGAGGAAGTTGGCGGGCTCGCCGCCGTAGAGCTTGATGATGTCCATGGTCGCCATGGCGAGGCCCGCGCCGTTCACCATGCAGCCGATGTTGCCGTCGAGCTTCACGTAATTGAGGCCGTGTTTCGCGGCTTCGATTTCGGCGGCATCTTCCTCGTCTTCGTCGCGCAATGCTTCGATATCGGGATGCCGATACAAAGCGTTGTCGTCGAAATTGAGCTTGGCATCGAGCGCGATGACATCGCCGGAACCGGTGACGACGAGCGGATTCACTTCCACGATGGAGGCATCCAGATCGACGAACGCCTGATAAAGCGCCGCAATGAATTTCGATGCCGCCGCCACTTGCTTGCCGCTCAAGCCTAGCCCGAACGCGACTTCGCGCGTGTGAAAGGGCTGGAGACCCGTCGCCGGATCGACCGACACCTTGAGAATTTTCTCCGGCGTGCGATGCGCCACTTCCTCGATCTCCATTCCGCCTTCGGTCGACGCCATGATCGTGATGCGCGACGTGGCGCGATCCACCAGCATGCCGAGGTAGAGCTCGCGTGCGATGTCGCAGCCTTCCTCGATATAAAGCCGTTTTACTTCCTTACCCGCAGCGCCGGTTTGCTTGGTCACGAGCACCGACGCGAGCATCTGCTGCGCGTTTTCTTGCACCTCGTCGACAGATTTGACGACGCGCACGCCGCCTTTGCCGTCGGGATCGTTGGCGAAGCGGCCCGCGCCGCGTCCGCCCGCATGAATCTGCGATTTCACGACCCAGACCGGGCCGCCGAGGGCGCGCGCCGCGTTGGCCGCGTCGATCGCGGAGAAGGCAACCTGGCCTTGCGGTACGGCGACGCCGTACTTCCGCAGCAGCGCCTTCGCCTGATATTCGTGGATATTCATCGTGTCTCCCTAGTCGTCGGTTCTCTGAGCGCAACCGGGCTTCAGCGACTGCGACGGTGCGCTGAAATATGATATATCACATATCACGATAAGATTTCACGCCGTTTTGTTGATGCTCTGCAGCACGAAACACGCGCTTAAGAAGATGCGGAGGCGCTATGAAGGGATGACGCATTGCATCACAGGGTTTTCGCCATCGCTCGACACTTGACTAATACTGTGTGTGGAATATTGTATATCACAGCAACCGGACGGCAGCGCGACGTCACGGAAGCCTTGAACACAACCCCCTTCGAGGAGGAGACAAACAATGTCCGAAGTCGTCAGCAGCCGTCCGGAAGTCGCTCCCGCCACCACCACCGCGGATGACACGCTCAAACAAAAAACACGCGGCGCGGGTGTCGTCTCGGGCGGCCATTTGGTCGCCCGAGCGCTCAAGAACGAAGGCGTCGATACCATCTTCACGCTGTGCGGCGGTCATATCATCGATATCTACGATGGCTGCGTCGATGAAGGCATTCGCATCATCGATGTCCGTCACGAACAGGTCGCCGCCCACGCCGCCGATGGCTACGCGCGTCAGACCGGCAAGCTCGGTTGCGTCGTCACCACGGCCGGCCCCGGCTGTACCAACGCGGTGACAGGTGTCGCCACGGCGTTTCGCTCGGAAAGCCCGATCATCCATATCGGCGGGCAGGGCGCGTTGACGCAGCACAAGATGGGCTCGCTGCAAGACCTGCCGCACGTCGACATGATGGCGCCGATCACCAAGTTCGCCGCCACCGTGCCGAGCACCGAACGCGTCGCCGACATGATCTCGATGGCCGCGCGTGAAGCCTTCAACGGCGCGCCCGGCCCGGCGTACCTGGAGATTCCGCGCGATGTGCTCGACCGCGAAATCGATGTCTCCAAGGCCGTGATTCCGCAGCCGGGACGGTATCGCGCATCGACGAAATCGGTGGGCGATCCGCTCGATATCGAGAGGCTGGCCGATCTGCTGGTCGACGCCGAGCGTCCCGCGATTCTCTACGGCCAGCAAGTGTGGACCGCGCGCGGTCACGAAGAAGCCATCGCGCTGTTGCGCGGCCTCGACGTTCCCGGCTACTTCAACGGGGCGAGCCGCGGCCTCTTGCCGCCGGGCGACCCGCATCACTTCGACCGCACGCGTTCGCAAGCCTTCGCGAAGGCCGATGTGATCGTGATCGTCGGCACGCCATTCGACTTCCGCATGGGTTACGGCAAGCGCATCAGCCGCGATCTGAAGCTCGTGCAGATCGACATGGATTACCGCACGGTCGGCAAGAACCGCGATATCGATCTCGGGCTCGTAGGCGACCCGGGCGCGATCCTCGGTGCGGTGCTGCAAGCGGCGAGCGGACGCATCAAGAACGACAAGCGCCAGAGCCGTCAGGCGTGGATGCGCGAACTCGCAGCGGCGGAAGAAACCGCGACGGCCAAGCTGATGCCGCTCTTCACGTCCGACGCGAGCCCGATTCATCCGTACCGCGTCGCGCACGAAATCAACCAGTTTCTATCGGACGACACGATCTATATCGGCGATGGCGGCGACGTCGTGACCATTTCCGCGCAGGCCGTGCGTCCGCGCCGTCCGGGTCAGTGGATGGACCCCGGCGCGCTCGGTTCGCTCGGCGTCGGCACGGGCTTCGCCATCGCGGCGGGTCTTGCGAACCCCGAAAAGGAAGTACTCTGCTATTACGGCGACGGCGCTTTCTCCATGACTTCGTTCGACATGGAAACCGCGAATCGCTTCGGCGTGCCGTATCTCGCCGTCATCGGCAATAACTCGGCGATGAACCAGATCCGCTACGGCCAGCTCGCCAAGTACGGTCAGGAGCGCGGCAACGTCGGCAATCTGCTCTCGGACGTGCCGTATGGCCGCTTCGCCGAAATGCTCGGCGGCTATGGCGAGGAAGTGTACGAGGCCTCGAAGATCGCGGGCGCGTTGCAGCGTGCGCGGGAATCGATCGCCAAGACGGGCAAGAGCGCGGTCGTCAACATCTGGGTCGATCCGACCGTGTACGCCCCCGGCACGATGGCTCAAACGATGTACAAATAAAGCCACTGACAAGCCACTGAAGACATTGGGAGACAGCCATGAATAATTCGGGCAAGGCACTGGATGGCGTGCGCATCCTAGATTTCACGCACGTTCAGTCGGGGCCGACCTGCACGCAGTTGCTCGCGTGGTTCGGCGCGGACGTCATCAAGGTGGAGCGCGCGGGCGCCGGAGACATCACGCGCGAGCAGTTGCGCGATATCCCCGACGCCGACAGCCTCTACTTCACGATGCTCAACCACAACAAGCGTTCGATCACCATCGATACGAAGAATCCCGAAGGCAAGAAGGTGCTCGAAACGCTCGTCAAGAAGTGCGACGTGCTGGTCGAGAACTTCGCGCCGGGCGCGCTCGATCGCATGGGCTTTACGTGGGAGCGCATTCAGGAGCTGAACCCGAAGATGATCGTGGCGTCGGTCAAGGGCTTCGGGCCCGGACCGTACGAAGACTGCAAGGTGTACGAGAACGTGGCGCAATGCGCGGGCGGCGCGGCATCGACGACGGGTTTCGACGATGGCCCGCCGGTCGTCACCGGCGCGCAGATTGGCGACTCGGGCACGGGCTTGCACCTCGCGCTCGGGATCGTCACGGCGCTGTATCAGCGCAATGCAACCGGGCGCGGCCAGCGCGTGCTCGCGGCGATGCAGGACGGCGTGCTGAACCTGTGCCGCGTGAAACTGCGCGATCAACAACGGCTCGAACGTACCGGCACGATGAAGGAATATCCGCAGTATCCGAACGGCACATTCGGTGAGGCGGTGCCGCGCGCGGGCAACGCCTCGGGCGGCGGTCAGCCGGGCTGGATTCTCAAGTGCAAGGGTTGGGAGACGGACCCGAACGCGTATATCTACTTCATCACGCAGGCGCCGGTCTGGGGCGAAATCTGCAACGTGATCGGCAAGGAAGAGTGGATCGACCATCCTGATTACAAGACGGCCAACGCGCGCCTGCCGCATCTGAAGGACATCTTCGCGGAGATCGAGCGCTGGACCATGTCGAAGACCAAGTTCCAGGCCATGGAAATTCTCAACAAACACGACATTCCGTGCGGCCCGATTCTCTCGATGAAGGAAATCGCCGAAGAGCCGTCGCTCAGAAAAACCGGCACCGTCGTCGAAGTGGATCATCCGGTGCGCGGCAAGTATCTGACGGTTGGCAATCCGATCAAGCTGTCGGATAGTCCGACCGAAGTCGTGCGCTCGCCGCTGCTTGGCGAACACACCGACGAAGTCATGGCCGAACTCGGCTACTCGCCCGATCAGATCGCGACGCTGAGAAGCCTCGGCGCAATCTAAACGCCTCATTCGATGCCTGTCGCGCCGCCTCCTCGTGATGCGGCGTGGAGTGGCACGTCCATACGAACGGAGACAAGTCAGATGAACAGCACCGTTGTGCAGGAACGCAATGACTCTTCGACGCAAATCGCGAACGCTATCCCGCTGCATGCAGCCGATGCGAAACGCCGCGTGGCGGAAGTGTTCGATCGCGTGAAGGCGGAAGGGCGCACGTCGCTCACGGCGCCGGAAGGCAAGCTCGTCTGCGATGCATACGGCATCGCCGTGCCGCGGGAAGGCGTCGCGACGAGCGCGGACGATGCGGCGAAACTCGCGTCGTTCATCGGCTTTCCGGTGGTGCTGAAAATCGTCTCACCGGAGATTCTGCACAAGACGGAAGCGGGCGGCGTGCTCGTCGGCGTGAAGAACGAAGCCGATGTCAAAGCCGGCTTCGCGACGATCATCGAGAACGCGAAGAGCTACGACGAGAACGCCACGGTCCTCGGCGTGCAAGTTCAGCAGATGGTCGGCGCGGGACAGGAGGTGATCATCGGCGCGGTGACCGATCCTTCGTTCGGCAAGCTGATCGCGTTCGGGCTAGGCGGCGTGCTCGTCGAAGTGCTGAAAGACGTGACCTTCCGGCTCGCGCCCGTCACGCGTGACGAAGCCGCCTCCATGCTCGACGGCATTCAGGCGGCTGAAGTGCTGCGCGGCGTGCGGGGCGCGGAGCCGGTGCATCGCGAGAGTCTCGTCACGCTGATCGAGCGCGTGTCGCGCCTCATCGACGACTTCCCGCAAATCTCGGAGATGGACCTGAACCCGGTTTTCGCGAGCCCGAGCGGCGCGGTGGCGGCGGACGTGCGCATCGTGATGGACTTCGAGCCTGCCGCGCCGCGTTACCGGCCGACGCAGGAGCAGATCGTCGCGCAGATGAACCGCATCATGAAGCCAGACGCACTCGCCGTGATTGGCGCGTCGAACGAGGACGGCAAGATCGGCAATTCGGTGATGAAGAACCTCATCAACGGCGGCTACCAGGGCGCGATCTATCCGATCCATCCGAAAGCCGACGAGATCATGGGCCACAAGGCGTACAAGAGCGTGAAGGACGTGCCCGGCGTGATCGATGTCGCGGTGTTCGCCATTCCCGCGAAGTTCGTCGCGCAGGCGCTCGTCGAAGTCGGCGAGAAGCAGATTCCCGGCGCGGTGCTGATTCCTTCGGGCTTCGCGGAGACAGGCAATCACGAAGGCCAGGAAGAACTCGTGCGGATTGCGCGTCAATACGACATTCGCATGATGGGCCCGAACATCTACGGTTTCTACTACACGCCCAAGAATCTCTGCGCGACCTTCTGCACGCCGTATGACGTGAAGGGCAAGGCGGCGCTGTCGTCGCAATCCGGCGGCATTGGCATGGCGATCATCGGCTTTTCGCGTTCGGCGAAGATGGGCGTCTCGGCAATCGTCGGGCTCGGCAACAAGTCGGACATCGATGAAGACGACCTGCTCACGTTCTTCGAGCAGGACGACAACACCGAGATCATCGCGCAACACTGCGAGGACTTGAAAGATGGCCGCGCGTTTGCCGAAGCCGCGAAGCGCGTATCGAAGAAAAAGCCGGTCGTGGTGCTGAAGGCCGGACGCACGAGTCTCGGCGCGCGTGCGGCCAGTTCGCACACCGGCGCGCTCGCGGGCAACGACAAGATCTACGAAGACGTGTTTCAGCAATGCGGCGTGATCCGTGCGCGGTCGCTGCGCGATTTACTGGAGTTCGCGCGCGGCATTCCCAAATTGCCGACGCCCAAGGGCGAGAACACGGTCATCATCACGGGCGCGGGCGGCTCGGGCGTGTTGCTCTCGGACGCGTGCGTGGACAACGGCCTGTCGCTCATGACCATGCCCGACGATCTCGACGCCGCATTCCGCAAGTTCATTCCGCCGTTCGGCGCGGCGGGCAATCCGGTGGACATCACGGGCGGCGAGCCGCCGACGACCTATAAGAACACGATCAAGCTTGGCCTCGAAGACGAACGCGTCCATTCGATCATCCTCGGCTACTGGCATACCATCATCACGCCGCCGATGGTCTTCGCGAAGCTCGTGATCGAAGTGAAGGAGGAGATGAAGGCGCGCGGTATCGAAAAGCCGATCGTGGCGTCGCTCGCGGGCGACGTGCAAGTGGAGGCGGCGGCGGAGTATCTATACGCGCATGGCGTGCCGGCCTATGCTTATTCGACCGAATTGCCAGTGGCGGTGCTCGGGGCGAAATATAAGTGGGCGCGCGGCGCGGGATTGATCTGAGCAAAGCGGGGCGCTTAGGCGCCCCGCGGCGCCCCTTCCTAATCACACGGACCTTCATAGTGACCACCTGGATTCGTTTTCGCGATGCCGACGGCCGTATTGGCTTCGGCACGCTCGATCCGCACTCCGGCCGCGTCGTGCAGTACGACGGCGCATTGTTCGGGCAAGCACGTCCGACCGACATTTCCTTCGCCGCCGACGACCTCACCCTGCTCGCGCCTTGCGAACCGAGCAAGGTCATCGCGTTGTGGAACAACTACTACGCGTTGTCGCAGAAGCTCGACAAGGCGCCTCCTGCGCATCCGCTCTTTCTGATCAAGCCGCCAATGTCCGTGATCGGGCCAAACGAGTCGATCAAGCGGCCGAAAAGTTATCACGGCAAGATTGCGTACGAGGGTGAACTGGGAATCGTGATCGGCAAGACGGTTTCGGGCGCGTCGGTGGAAGAGGCCGAGGCGGCCATTTTCGGCTATACGTGCGTGAACGATGTCACCGCCATCGAACTCTTGCAGGAAGATCCCAACTTCGCGCAATGGTGCCGCTCGAAGGCCTTCGATACCTTCACGTGTCTCGGGCCCGCCATCGTTACGCCGGGCAACGGCTTCGACTGGCGCGCGGCCCACGTGGTCACGACGCTGGACGGCGTCGAGCGTCAAAATTATCCGCTCGACGACATGATCTTTTCGCCCGCCGAGCAGGTTAGCCTGCTGTCGCACGACATGACGCTCGTTCCCGGCGATGTCATCGCGTGCGGTACGTCGATCGGCGTGGGATCGATCAAGGACGGCGCGCGCGTGGAAGTGACGATTCGCGGAATCGGTACTCTGGCGAACACGCTCGCGGCCTGAAGCGGTGTGAGCGGTGTGAGCATCGTGCAATGAAAAACGGCAAAGCCGACTTGCGGACCTTGCCGTTTTTTCACGCCTGGCGCCATGCGAGATGGCGCCGCGCGTCGATGTCTCAACGATCGCGATTCCAAAGCGCGCCGAGCACGAAGCCCACGGTCGCCGCGATCAGCAAACCGTTGATCGGTTGACTCGCCACCGCCACGCGCAATTGATCCACGGTCTCACCGTAGCTCTGCTGCAGCGAGCCGAGCGCCTGCCGCGTCTTGCCGGCCACTTGCGTTTCCGAGTCGCCCGTAAGCGCGCCAACCGCATCCTGCACCTTGCCCACGACCTGTTGCGCCGCGCCTTCCACTTGATCCTGCACCATGGTGCCTCCCTTCTCGTCTGTAGCGGTTATGGTCAATGTTGCAGCGGGCTGATCTTGCGGCATCCCGGCAACGTCCGAGTGAAACAAGGAGCACGCTTCGTGCCCAAGGTCAGGCGTCGCCGAGTTTATGTTTAACCAGATCGAGCAAATCGTCGATGGAAAGCGGTTTGCGGCGAAACTGCGCGTTGGCGTGTTCCAGCGTGGGCGCATGCGCCGCCGCGCTCATGAGAATCACGGGAACCTGTGCGAGCGAGTCGTTCGCCGCCAGTTCGCGGATGAAGGCAACGCCGTCCATGTGCGGCATCATCCAGTCGGTGATGACGAGGTCGGGCGGATTCGCGCGCGCGGATTCGAGCGCCACGCGCCCGTTCGACGCGGTCGTCACTTCGTAGCCTTCCATTTCGAGAATGAGGCGCCAGGTTGTGAGGATGTCGAATTCGTCGTCGACGACGAGGATTTTTTTCATGCTCGCTGGCCGGGGTCCGACACAGAAAGCGCAGGCGCCAACGACGGATGTCCGGACAGCAGACCCGTCGAGCCGATGAACCCTTCGCTGATATGCAATCCGCGCGAATCGATCGCGAGACGGCGGATCGCCGTATCGTGCGAACCTTCGCGCTGTTTGACCACCGACACCATGCGATACAGCGACGAGTTTGCCTCGACATAGCGCAGGAGCACGATGTTTTCGGTCATCGCGGACGCCCGCAAGGTGGTGGGCGTCGTCGAATCGCCGTAGAGCGGCAACTCTTCCGTCACGAGCGTGGTGACGCCGGCTTCGCGCAGACGGTGCGTGAGCGCGTTCAAGAATAGCCCGAGGCGCTCGGTGCGGTTGGCCGACTGAAAGAAGCCGTCGACGCCATCCACCACGAGCCGCGACGCCTTCGAGCGCTGGATCGACGCAATCAGTTCCGAGGCAAGTTCGTCGATGGCGAGTTCCACGGCGGGATGCCATTCCAGTAGCAAATGGCCGCTATCGACAGCGTCTTTCAGGTCGATGCCGACCGACGCCGCCTTCGCGATCAGCCGCTCCGGCGACTCGTAAAGCCCGAAGTAGACGCACTGCTCGCCGCGCGCCACGCCCGCCTGCAAAAACTTGAGCGCGAGCAGCGTCTTGCCGACGCCCGAGGGCCCGATAAAGGTGGTGGTCGAACCGCGCACCACGCCGCCGCCGAGCATCTGATCGAAATCGGGGAAACCGAAGGCAAGACGGCTTTCGAAGTCCGGCACGTCCTGCGCATTCGCCGACGACGCTTCGAGTCGCGGGAAGGTCACGAGTCCGTCCGCCGTGATCTTGAAGAAATGCTTACCGAGCAGATGATCGCGCGCGCGCAGCTTATGCACTTCGATCTCCCGTGCGCGGCGCATTCCGGTGTTGTAGCGGTTCAGCTCGATCAAGCCATCGACCAATGTGTGCTCGGGATGCGGCTCGTTGCCGGACAGCGGCGCGAGGATGAGCGTCGTGCAACGCGCGGCGCTCACGAAGGCCGACAACTCGTGGATGAATTGCGAGAGTTCGAGTTCGGTCGAACTGAATTCGCGGGCGCTGCGAAAGCCGTCGATGACCATGAAACGCGGGCGGCTCGTGCGGATGGTCGCCGCGATGAGCGAGAGAAAGCCGGACAGGCCGTCGCGTATCAGTTCGTGGTAACCGCTCACGAACAGCATGCGTTCGGAGATGGCGTCGGCGTCGTAGAACGACATTGCCCGGAGGTGCGACAGCAGCTTCGTGTGCGATTCGGCGATCAGCGTGATGTATAGCACCATGTCGCCCTGGCCCACGCGATGAAAACCGATCTGCGACGAAAGGATCGTCTTTCCCGCGCCAGCCATGCCTTCGATCATGTACAAACCACCTTCGGCGAGACCGCCGCCCAGAATCTCGTCCAGACCTGCCACGCCAGTCGTGACGTTGCCGTCGTTGGGTATGGTCTGTCGGGGCGAAACGGTGGGGAGCTTGTCGTCTTGGGTCATGGAGTGTTCGTTTTACTTGGCGATCCGTTTGAGCGAACGCGAATTATGGCTGACTCCGAGCAACAATGGGATCTTCCGTCGGTCGTGAAAGCCCGTCTGCCTTGGCGCTGGATGGCAACCCATCGATGGGCAGAGGCGCGCGTTGGATTCCCGTTCCTGCAAAAAGGGTGGCGCTAAAGGTTTGAACTCTACTCGTCCGCATTTTTCACGCCCGCTCGTCTTCTCGGGAGCGCATCCCAAAAATAGGACGAAATTGAGAACCTTCTCATGGGCTATGACGCTTGGCCCTGTTGAAATGGCATCCATGCATTAACGAGGGCCGAAGATGGATCGAGGCCTTTTCCGTTCCAGGCGTTACGCGCCGTTTCATTTCAGGTCAACCATGTCCCGTCCGAACTCGCTTTCAAGCATCGTCACGCTCACGCTTTGTCTCGTTTCTTCGTTTCCGATTTCAGTTTCATGCGCGAATGCCGGCGAACGGCTGCCCGATTCGCGCATTCTTTCGGCGGCTCCGTTCAATTTTCACGCGGACAAGGAAATCTTCTCGCGCCTACCGGCAAAACCCGTGGATTCGCGCATCTTTTCGCCCAATAAGCCCGAACGCTACAACGGCGATTCGCGAGTGGCACAAACGCGATTCGATCACGCGCAAATGATTTGATTTGGAAGAGTAGAGCGCGCAGGTTGTTCTGGAATTAATCGGATTCTCTGACCATAATCAGATACGCATTAAGCTGGATGCGTAATCCGAATTGAGCAACTTGCCGGCGAAATGTCGCCGAATTGCATGACGTCGATGGTCGCAACAGTCGTTCAGATGGCGCACGCTTCGGTGAATAATGAGATGCGAAGCGGGATGTCGATTTTTGGGAATTGTCCCTGCGGTAAGTTCTTAAGCCGTTGCTAGAATCGCGGCGGCTTTCGGTCGTTTCAAGATCGCGATACCGAACTTCATCTATTTCTCAAAACGGGCTTATTCGCGCTTTCGCAATTCAGGCGCTGAAATAAGCGGAAATCCCGTCAATTGCCAACAGGCGCTCTGCTTACTCATTCAATATGTTCAACAAGACCATTGCCACTATTCTCGCGAGCGTCGCCGTTCTTGCCGCTTGCTCGTCCACGTCCAGTCCTGCGACCAGTCTTGCGTCCAGTCCCACGTTCAATCTCAGCGAGATTCAGACGTCGAACGGCCAAAAGGCTTTCCGCGCCGAATGCTACGGCTTGTTCGAAGGCGGCAGCCAATGCATGGCCGCCGCGCAGAAGGCATGCGGCAACCAGCCGGTGAACCCGCTCCAGAACGTCGCGGGAACGAAGACACCGGACAATGTCTCCGAGCTGATTTTTGTCTGCGGTGCACCGGCACAGCCCGTGCAGCCGGCGGCTGCGGAACCCGCGCCGCCAGCGGTGGTGGATACGGCGACCGTCGCGCCGGTCGCGCCGGCCGCACGCAAGATTTCCCTCGACGAAAAGACGAACTTCGACTTCAACAGCGCCCAGTTGACGCCGAAGGCCAAAGCCTCGCTCGATCAGATCATCTCGGAAGGACGCGGCACGACGTTCTCGTCTGTCAGCATCGAAGGACATACGGACTCTGTCGGCTCCGCGCCGTATAACCTGGCGTTGTCACAGCGGCGCGCGGAGTCGGTGCTCGAATACCTCAAGAGCCACGGTCTAAAGGCGAACGAGTTCTCCATGAAGGGCTTCGGCAAGTCTGTTCCAGTGGCATCGAACGCGACGAGTCAGGGTCGCGCCGAGAATCGCCGTGTGGAAGTGACGCTCAATCCGTAAGCCAGGCGCTGTCGAAGAAAAAGCTCGCGAGCCGAAAGGACCGCGAGCTTTTTTTCGTCGATACGCGCCGGAAGGATCAAAACAACAGCAGTTGCTCGCGCCCGCGTCCGCCTTCCAGCGTCAGCAGGTGACGCTTGCGCGCAACGCCGCCCGCGTAACCTGTGAGTTCGCCATCGCCGCCGATCACGCGATGACACGGCACGATGATCGACACCGGATTGCGCCCATTCGCGCCGCCGACCGCGCGCGATGCGCCTGCGGGCAAGCCAAGACGGCGCGCGAGATCGCCGTAAGTCCAGGCTTCGCCGAAAGGAATCTGACGCAGCGTGTCCCAGACTTGTTTTTGGAACGCGGTGCCGTCGAGCCGCAGCGCCACCGAAAACACCTCGCGCGCGCCCCCGAAATATTCGTCGACTTGCTCGCGCGCCTCGGCGATCACGCGCGGCACGCGCGCCGATGCGCGTGGCTCGTGCGATAAACCGTCCGGGCAATACTTCTGCCCGACAAAGAAAAGCCCGGTCAGGCAATCGCCTTCCGCGCGAAACAAAATAGGCCCGAGCGGGCTCGGGCTAACGTGGCTTTCGATCACGTCGCGTCTTCTCGCGTCCCGTTTCAGATGAACGGATTATCCGCCGTGCCGCCGGGCGCGGTCGGCTCGTCGGCAAGCTTCGCGGGCAGCGCCTTGTCTTTTTGAAGAACATCGACGATAGCCCCGAGCGCCTTGTACAACGCCTGCGCGGCGGCGAGCCCCGCCTGATCGCGTGCGATGGTGAGGTCGCCGCTCACCGACACACGCGTGGTGCCGTTCTGGATGTTGATCGCGTCGCCCGCGATGTTCATCACGTCGGTATCGTTGGCAAATGGTTTAAACACCGCTCAGTCCTCCAATTCGTTTGTCTTTCAGTGCATCGGGGATGCCGGGAAACGCAAGACCGCTCATGGCTTCCAGTTCGCGCACGGTTTTCATCGTATAGGTATTGGTCGGCACATTATCGACGACGACCACGAACGCGATTTGCCGCTTCGGCAAATAGACCACCTTGTACAACTGCGTCGGCACGAACACGCGCGACTCGCCGATGGTCTGCAACTGCCGCCCTGAAAAGAGCGGGCCGGTCACGACATAGGCATCGCCGGATTCTTCGGTCAGCCTGCGTACCGCTTGCTCGATGCGCGACCAGATGCGCCGGTTGTTCGACGGATCCTGCGGCACGATGTTCGCAAGCGAGAACGATTCGGCCATGCCTTGCCTGCTGGCTCGATCGCCCGCCGGGCTCATGTGGCCGCGATCGTAGCCGCTCCTTTTGTAGTCGTCGAGTTGCGCGCTGTCGCCGGCCGGCAGCCGCTTGTCGACGAAAAAGCGATTGGTGCGCGTGTTGTTCTTCGCGTCATCGACGCTCTGCGCGGTCAAATGCTCCGCCGACCAGAGCGGCCCGTGCGTGACGCCGGAATGCAGCAGAGCGAAATCGGTATAGCAGATTTCCTGCGTGGACGCGCGCATCTTCTGATTGACGACGACGGGCGCGCGGCCGCCTGGACTGAACTGCGGACAGTCGCTCGCGACCGCCGCGACCGACGCGGCGCCTAGAAGCGCGACGACGAATGCCTTGATGCGTACTTGCATGCTGAGTATGAAGATCCGTGCTGATGCGTGAGAACTCGCCGCCTGATGGTCAGCCGTTCGGCTTAAGCCGGGCGAATCGAGGCCGCAGAGTATAAGGCAGTGCGGTGCACATGGAACGGAGAAAATTCATCCACGCTAGAATGCGTCGGCTCGGGCCGCGCCGTAGGCGAAGGCCGCATCGAAACGAATGGAAGGAAGCCAATGAACGCCAAGCGCCGCAAGCTTGATATCGCGCGAAACCTGCTGCTGTCGCTCGTCTCGTGTTGCACGATGTTCACCGCGAGCCAGGCTCACGCGCAAGACGCGCCCGCCAACGATGGCCCAGCATACGGACCTGAACTGCAAGGCTTCGACTATCCTTATCCGGTCGCGCGGTTCTCCATTTCGTCGCAACGGCAGGTCGTCCAGATGGCCTATATGGATGTGCATCCCGCGCATCCCAATGGCCGCACGGCCGTGCTTCTGCATGGCAAGAACTTCTGCGCGGCGACGTGGAAAAAGACCATCGATACCTTGAGCGAAGCCGGGTATCGCGTGGTCGCGCCGGACCAGATCGGCTTTTGCAAGTCCACCAAACCGGCGCGTTATCAGTACAGCTTCCAGCAGCTCGCGCGCAATACGCATGCGCTGCTTGCGGCGCTTGGCGTCACGCATCCCACGTTGATCGCGCATTCGACGGGCGGCATGATCGCGGTGCGTTATGCGCTGATGTACCCGCGCGAGACCGAGCAACTCGTGCTCGTGAATCCCATTGGTCTGGAAGACTGGAAGGCGAAGGGCGTGCCGTCCATTTCCATCGACGACTGGTATGCGCGCGAGCTCAAGACCACGGCCGACGGCATCCGCAGCTACGAGACCAGCACGTATTACGCGGGGCATTGGAGCGCGGACTACGAACCGTGGGTGCAGATGCTTGCGGGAATGTATCGCGGACCGGGGAAAGATGCGGTCGCGTGGAACTCGGCGTTGCTGTACGACATGATCTATACGCAGCCTGTCGTCTATGAGTTCGATCAGTTACGAACCCCGACGCTGCTGATGATCGGCGATAAGGACACGACGGCCATCGGCAAGGATCTGGCGCCGCCGGAGATTCGCCCGACGCTGGGCCGTTATCCTGAGCTGGCGAAGCTTGCACAGCAGCGGATCGAGGGCGCGAAGCTCGTCGAGTTTGCCGAGCTCGGTCATGCGCCGCAGATGCAGGACCCGGTGGCGTTTCACAAGGCGTTGTTGGAGGGGATGGCGGCGTTGAAGGCGAAGGCGGATTGAGTCAGGCCATCCACTCCACGTCAATCCACGCACGATCTCCGCTCGATCGCGGGCAACTGCACCAGCAACGTAATGGCGCGCGCGATCATCAAGATGGCGAGCGCGAGCCACAATCCGTGGTTGCCGAACCAGCCGTTCAGCAACCACGCGGCAAATAGAAAGATGCCAAGCGATACAGCCGTCGACACCATCAGCTCCCGCGTGCGCGTCGCGCCGATAAACACGCCATCGAGCTGAAAGCTGATGACCGATGCAAGCGGCATCACCACGGCCCAAGGCAAGAAGCGCAGCGCGGCGGCACGCACGTCCCGCTGATCCGTGAGCTGGCCGATGATCCACTCGCCCGCGAGCCAATAAACGAGTGAAAAGCCCGCCGCGCCGATCGCCGACCACAGCATCGTCACCTTCACGGCCTGGCGAAACGCGTGGCGGTCGCGCGCGCCCGTGGCCGCGCCGACCAGCGCTTCGGCGGCGTGCGCGAAGCCATCGAGTCCGAAGGCCATGAAGGTCTGGAAGTTGAGCAGGACGGCGTTGGCCGCGAGGATCGCATCGCCCTGACGCGCGCCCATGTGGGCGAACCATCCATACGATCCGAGCAGGCACAGCGTGCGAATGAAGATGTCGCGATTGAGCGCGACGAGGCGCTTCATCGCGCGCGCGTCTAGCAGCGTGCGCAGCGCGAGCGCCGGAAGTCCATGTGGACGCAAACGCCAGAGAATCGCAAGACCGAGCGCGAAGCCGCAAAAATCCGCAGCCGCCGTGGCCGCGCCGATGCCCGAAATACCCCAGCCGAAGCGATACACGAATAGCAGGACCGCCACGATATTCACCACGTTGATGAACACTTGCGTGACGAGCGCGAGCCGCACGCGCTGGCAGCCGAGCAACATCCCGAGCACGACGTAGTTGCCAAGCGCGAAGGGCGCGGCCCAGATGCGCGCATGGCAGTAGGCGCTGGCCGTGCTCTGGACGGCCGCGCTACCGCCGAGCGCGGCGAGCGCATAACGGATGACCGGCACCTGTAACGCCAGCACCGCCATGCCGATGAAGAGCGCGAGCAGCATCGCCCGCAATACGCTTGCGCGCAGGGCAAGCGCATCGTCTGCACCGAACGCCTGCGCGACGAGGCCCGTCGTGCCCATGCGCAAAAAGCCGAAGCTCCAGAACACGAAGCTGAACACGAGCCCGCCGAGCGCGACGCCGCCAATATATTGCGGTCCGTCGAGATGACCGGCGACGGCGGTATCGACCGCGCCTAGAATCGGCTGCGTAAGATTTGCGAGGACGATGGGAAACGCGAGCGTCAGCACGCGCTTGTGCCAGTGCACCGGCACGGCGGCCGGATGCTCGATAGTGTCGGGAGCGTTCAATTGCAGGGCGAGGTGAGCAAGAGGCGTCATTGTGCCGTGTCAGGGCGACGCTTGCTGCCGAAGCAGCCGATAATGCGCGTCGAACCCGCTGCCCGACTGTCCATGAAAACTCTTCTGCTTTATGTCGTGACGGCCATCGCGGAGATCGCCGGTTGCTACTTTCCGTATCGATGGCTGAAGCTCGATGGCTCGCCCTGGCTGGTCGTGCCCGGCGCGCTTTCGCTTGCGTTGTTCGCGTGGCTCCTCACGCTGCACGATGCGGCGGCAGGACGCGTCTATGCGGCGTATGGCGGCGTGTATATCGGTGTGGCGATCGCATGGCTGTGGGCCGTGGATCGCATCCGGCCGACGATGTGGGACGTGACGGGCGCGGTCATCGCGCTCGCGGGAATGGCGGTCATCGCGTTCCAGCCGCGCGTCTGATTCAGCGTGGCGCTCGGCGCGTCACGCTTCCAGCGCCAGCAACGCAAACGTGGCGAGCCAATGTTCGCCCATGTAGTCGCCCGCCACGTGCGCGATGCCCGCCGCCAGATGCTCGTCGGCGCTCGCGTCGAGCACGCCGATGCGCGCATCGCCCGCAGGCAGCGCCCGCGCGATGGTCCGCTGACACCACGCGCGGCTCAGGTTCAGGCCGTCGAGATGCGCGAGCTTGCCGTCGCTGCGATCGGTGACGGTGGCCGGCACGAAGAGCGTCGCGGGTTCGCGCACGGCAAGACGCGGCAAGAAGCGTTCGAGCCAGCCGTTGAACGATGCATCGGGCAACACGTGGCGCATCAGCACGGCTTCCATCAGCGACGGCGAGAGGAATTCGTCGCCGGCCGGTTCCCACGCCTGACAGGCTTCGTCATTGGCGAACCAGCGCGTGGCCGTATCGACGAGAAGGCGCTCGAAATCGCCATCACGAACCACACGTGCATAACCGAGCGCCAGCGTCAGCGCGAACGCCATGTTGAAATGCGTGCCGACGCGCAGCGGATACGTCGACTTCGGCAGGAATTCGACGAAGCGCGCGATGAAGGCATCCGCAAGCGGTTGCAGCGTACGGGCCCAGCGCGCGCCTTCCTCGGTGTGCATCGAACGCAATTGGCCCGCGAGCGCGAGCAGCCACGCCCAGCCGTAGGGCCGTTCGAAACCGCGCGCGGCCGGGCGTTCGAGGTAGGCGACTTCGGCGGCGACGTTGGCATCGGTGAAATGTTCGTCGATGACCGAGCGAATGCGCGCGGCTTCGGGCAGCGTGGGAAAGCGGTCGACGAGACGCGCAAGCAGCCAATAGCCATGCACGCACGAATGCCAGTCGAAGCTGCCATAGAAGACGGGATGCAGCGCGCGCGGGCTTTGCACGTCCGCTGCGCTCGCCATGACGTGATCGAGCTTGTTGGGGTACTCGCGCGTGAGATGACCCAGCGCGACTTGCGCGAATTTCGACGCCAACGCGTCGTTCAGCACGATAAGGCGCGGCATGTTCATACGAAACTCCAATGATGGACGAGCGAGACTTTATCGATAAATCCGCGGCGCCGTGTTCGATAAGGGAAATTCCCTAATCCGTGGCCACGCCGGGAAACATGCAAATGGCGTAAGCCGCGCGAAGGCTTTGGCGACAAGCCGCGTCGGCTGAAAGCATAAACATGGATGCCGCCTTTGTCGCGCGCCGCATTGGGGAGATCACAATCATCTTTGCGCGCTTTTCCGCGAATCGTCGTATAAACTTGCGCCCGAACGCCGCAGAGCGATTCGCCCCGGCAGTGTCGAGCCGGCCGATCAAACGCCGAGACCAGGAACAGACTACCCATGAACGACATTCCCGCCTACACCGCTGAAGATACCCGTCGCCGCGTATTCGCGATCGTCGGGGCATCGTCGGGCAATCTCGTCGAATGGTTCGACTTCTATATCTATTCGTTCCTTGCGCTGTATTTCTCGGCGGCCTTCTTCCCGAGCGGCAATCCGACCACGCAATTGTTGAATACCGCGGGCGTGTTCGCGGCGGGCTTTCTCATGCGCCCGATCGGCGGGTGGCTCTTCGGCCGTATCGCCGACAAACACGGCCGCCGCAACGCAATGATGATTTCCGTGCTAATGATGTGCGGCGGCTCGCTCGTCATCACCTTTCTGCCGACGTATTCGAGCATCGGCGCGTGGGCGCCGTTCTTTCTGCTGATCGCGCGACTGTTCCAGGGCTTGTCCGTCGGCGGCGAGTACGGCACGAGCGCAACCTATATGAGCGAGGTGGCGCTGCGCGGCCGTCGCGGTTTCTTCGCATCGTTTCAATATGTGACGCTAATCGGCGGACAGCTCGCCGCGCTGCTCGTGCTGGTCATCCTTCAGATGTTTCTCTCGACCGAAGAGCTCAAGGCGTGGGGCTGGCGCGTGCCGTTTTTCGTCGGCGCTTGCGCGGCGCTGATCTCGCTTTTTCTGCGTCGTTCGCTCGAAGAAACCACGACCGCCGAATCGCGGCAACGCAAGGAAGCGGGCACTTTGCGCGGCCTGATGCAGCACAAGGGCGCGTTCATGACCGTGGTCGGCTTCACGGCGGGCGGATCGCTGATCTTCTATACGTTCACCACATACATGCAGAAATATCTGGTCAATACGGCGGGCATGCACGCCAAGACGGCCAGTAACGTGATGACGGGCGCATTGTTCGTCTACATGATCATGCAGCCGCTTTTCGGCGCGCTGTCGGACCGCATCGGGCGTCGTCAGTCGATGCTTTGGTTCGGCGCGCTCGCCACGCTCTGCACGGTGCCGCTGCTGCACGCGTTGCGCGACGTGACGAGCCCGTTCATGGCGTTCGTTCTGGTCGTGGCCGCGCTTGCCATCGTCAGCTTTTATACGTCGATCAGCGGTCTCATCAAGGCGGAGATGTTTCCGCCCGAAGTGCGCGCGCTGGGCGTCGGGCTGTCGTACGCCGTCGCTAATGCGGTGTTTGGCGGATCGGCGGAATATGTGGCGTTGTGGCTGAAGTCGGCGGGCAGCGAATCGGCGTTCTATTGGTACGTCACCGCCATGTGCGCCATCTCGCTTGTCGTGACTTGGCGCATGCTCGATCCGAGCAAGGTGGGCTACTTGCGCAACGAGCCTTAATATAGTGGCCGCGACGGGTTGGCAAGCGCTCTTTGCGCGGCCTGTCGCGTTCCAGTCGTAATCACCGGCGCCATTAGCGCGGACCCTTATGTCCGCCGGGCTTGCCGATCAAGGTAGTATGGTGTTTGATGCGGTATGAATCTGCAGGTGAAGCGCGCCCCACGGCGCACGGACGCAAGAAGCGCAAGCCGGAAGCGCTGGCGCGCGACTCGAACGCGCGCATTGTCGACATGCGCCTTTGGGTGCATCGGTCAGCCGGGAGCCCTTTCATGGAAGATTTCGATGAAACGCTATTCGTCGTCTGGCGAGCCAACCTGAATGTTCTGGTGGGTTCGCCGGGCGGCGCTGCGCGACTCGCGCGGATGATGAGCTTCTCGCCTTCGCTGATGAAGCTCATCGTCGCGGGTCAGCGCGACTTCAACGAGGAATTCGTGCGCGGTATCGAGCTCGTGACGGGCTTGCCGCCGCACTGGATGGACGAGCGCCGCAACCCCGCCGAAGTGCCTTCCGGCGTGCAACGCGCGCTCGACGAAGAAGCGCCCGTCGCGGTGTTCCGCGGCACGGCGCATCCCGCGCCCAAGCGTTCCGTGTTGCGCGGTCCCGATCCGCTGCTGTCGCAAACGGAAGCAACGCGCCGCGTGGCCGATCTTGCACAGCAGCAGGCGGAAGCCAATCGTCGCGATCTTTTGTTTCGCAAGAATCGCGAACTGCTGTCGCAGGATTTGCGTCGGCTGGAACGCCAGCTAGGTTTGCTGCAAGTCGAGCCAATGCTGCCCAAGGCCGATGAACTCATCGCCTCCG
Source organism: Caballeronia sp. GAWG2-1 (assembly GCF_023631405.1). Lineage (NCBI taxonomy): Bacteria > Pseudomonadati > Pseudomonadota > Betaproteobacteria > Burkholderiales > Burkholderiaceae > Caballeronia > Caballeronia sp. GAWG2-1. The sequence continues at coordinate 449,354 of NZ_JALQDD010000027.1, read as the reverse complement.
ACCGCATGAGCGAAGCGGCGAAGGCGGACCTTTCGGGCCGTCTCGAACAGATCGACAAGCATGTGAAGTTGCTGCATCAGCACGTCGACAAACTGGTGACGCTCCTTTCGACTCCAGATGAACCGGGTCCGAACGATCCCCTCTGAATCTTACTTAGCCCGCTTGCGTTCCTCGTTGTCTTCCGGCTCGGCGTCCACGGCAATCGGATCGCTTGCCGGGAAGGTCTCATCCAGCGCTTCGTCGAGCAACTCCTCTTCGTGGGTGGGCGTCGCGGGTTCGTCGGGCCGTGCTTTCGTCATGATGCGCTCCGTGGGCAATTCTTCGACGCCTCAATATAGCAGCGTCGATATCCGCGCGCTCTCAGCGTGCGCGGCGATAATCCGCCGGCCGCACGCCCGTCCATTTTCTGAAGGCGCGCCTGAAAGCGCTCGGTTCGGCAAAGCCGAGCGCGCTCGCAATCTGAGCGATGGTTTCGTCGGTATCCGCAAGACGCGAGAGCGCCAGATCGCGGCGTAGCGCGTCCCTGATGGTTCGATACGTCAGCCCTTCCTGCGCGAGACGCCGACGCAAGGTGGCCTGCGCGATATTCAATTCCGCCGCCATGCGGTCCGCCTCGGGCCAGTCGGCCGGCGCGGTCTGCCGCAAGCGCTGCCGAATGCGCGCCGCGAGCGATTCCGAATTCCGATATTTGACGATGAAATTCGCGGGCGCGTCGCGCAGAAAGCGCCTGATCGTGGCGGTTGTCTGCACGACGGGCAGCGCGGCGCATTCGGGCGATAAATCGACGAATGAACGCGGCGCGTCGAAACGAAGGGTGTCGCAGAACATCAGCTGGTATTCGTCGCTATCCGCTGGTTCCTCGCAACGAAAATCGGCCGCAAGCACCGGAATGCGTCGCCCGACGAGCCAGCACAACAATCCATAGACGAGGATGAAGCCGGTCGCGCAGGCGAACATGCTCTTGGGCTTGCGTTCGCCGTGTCCGTCGTTCAGCCAGAGGCGCACGCGCGTCGCGCCGATATCCGGCTCAAACGATAGGTCGTCCAGCACGAGCCGCATGAATCCGGCGATGCGCCCGAGCGCCTGTGCGCCGTCGCGCGCGCTCAACGCGGCGTGCGACATCAGCACGAAGCTGCCGCGCCGCATCGGGTGCGCGTCCTGGCCGAGGAACTCGTCGTCGAGCGCGTCGGCGATGGCGTGCCACAGGCGGCCGTACTGCGCGGGCGTGACGCGCGCATGCGGCGTGTCGAGCAGCGCGGGCGCGATCTGCGCGGCGTCGAGCAGTATCGCGCGATCGACGCCGCGTGCTTGTGCGCAGCGCAAGGCTGCGTCGACGAGACTCGCGGCGATCGAATCCCGTTCGATGTCCTTCGTGGATGTTGGGGTTGTCACTAGGTGGCCAAAGCGCTCAGTTAGCGTGATCGTTTCAGGCATCGGCTAATGTCCGGCGATTGCCTAGACTCGTGCACACGCCACGCGCGCCGCGCATGATCGAGGCATGACTTGCAACGCGCCGCAGCGCCGTTTCCGAAAGACGCGGCGAGCAAGTTTATCCGATCGCTTCAGGCACCTTCTACGAGCTCCGACCATGATCGACAGTTTTCTTACCGAAGAGCAGCGCATGATTCGCGACGCCGCGCGTCAGTTCGCGACCGAAGTGCTTGCGCCGAACGCGGGTCAGTGGGACCGGGACGGCGCATTGCCCGACGCCGTCGTGCGGCAACTCGGCGAACTGGGTTTGCTCGGCATGATCGTGCCTGCGGAACTCGGCGGCACGTTCAGCGACTACACCGCCTATGCGCTCGCGATGGAAGAAATCGCGGCGGGCTGCGCGTCCTGCGCCACGTTGATGAGTGTGCACAACTCGGTCGGCTGCGGCCCGATCCTCGCTTTCGGCACCGACGCGCAAAAGACCGAATGGCTGCCGAAGCTCGCGAGCGGCGAAGTGATCGGCGCGTTCTGCCTCACCGAACCGCAGGCGGGCTCGGAAGCGAACAATCTGCGCGTGCGCGCAACCGAGCGCGACGGCAAATGGGTGCTTTCGGGCAGCAAGCAGTTCGTGACCAATGGCAAGCGCGCGGGCGTGGCTATCGTCTTCGCCGTGACCGATCCCGAACTCGGCAAGCGCGGCATCTCGGCGTTCATCGTACCGACCGGCACGCCTGGCTTCAATGTCGGGCCGCCCGAGCACAAGCTCGGCATTCGCGCATCGGATACCTGCGCCATCACCTTCGACGATTGCGCGATTCCCGCTGCGAACCTGCTCGGCAAGCGCGGCGAAGGGCTCAAGATCGCGTTGTCGAATCTGGAAGGCGGGCGCATTGGCATTGCGGCGCAAGCGCTCGGCATCGCGCGCGCGGCCTTCGACGCGGCGCGCGCCTACGCCCACGATCGCAGCCAGTTCGGCAAGCCGATTCTCGAGCATCAGTCGGTCGCGAACATGCTCGCCGACATGCACACGCAACTGAACGCCGCGCGCCTGCTCGTGCTGCACGCGGCGCGCATGCGCACCGAGGGCATTGCGTGTTTGTCGGAGGCTTCGCAGGCGAAGCTGTACGCGTCCGAGATGGCGGAGCGCGTCTGTTCGCATGCCATCCAGATTCACGGCGGCTATGGCTATCTGCAAGACTATCCGGTGGAGCGGCATTATCGCGATGCACGCATCACGCAGATTTACGAAGGAACCAGCGAAGTGCAGCGCATGGTGATCGCGCGTCAGCTCTGAAACCGGCTTTCAAGCGCGCGCCGCACGGGGCAATCAAAACAATCACGGAGACGAAATGAACCCGGCAGAGCCTTTCATCGAAGCACGCGACTTTTTGCTGCGACATCGCACCGATTACGACACCGCGTATCGCGAGTTTCAGTGGCCGGCGCTTAGTCGTTTCAACTGGGCGCTCGATTATTTCGATCCGATGGCGCGCGGCAACCATGCGGCCGCGTTGCATATCGTCAACGAAGGTGGCGGCGAGACGCGTCTTTCATTCGCGCAGATGAGCGAGCGTTCGGCGCGCGTCGCCAACCATTTGCGCGCGCTGAACGTCACGCGCGGCGAGCGTATCTTGTTGATGCTGCCGAACCGAGTCGAGTTGTGGGAGACCATGCTCGGCGCGATGAAGCTCGGCGCTATCGTGCTGCCCGCGACCACGCAACTCGCGCCTGCCGACTTGCGCGACCGCATCGCGCTTGGACGCGTGCAACACGTGATCGTCGATGCGGGCGAGACGCACAAGTTCGAAGGCATCGACGTGACGGGACTGCGTATCGCCGTGGGCGAGCCGCGCGATGGCTGGCTTGCCTACGACGCGGCCTACGAAGCGTCGCCGGACTTTACCGCAGATGGCGAAACGAACGCCAGCGATCCCTATTTGCTGTACTTCACTTCGGGCACGACGTCGAAGCCCAAGCTCGTCGCGCATACGCACGAGAGCTATCCGGTCGGGCATCTTTCGACGATGTACTGGATCGGCCTGCAACCCGGCGACGTGCACTGGAACATCAGCTCGCCGGGCTGGGCGAAGCACGCGTGGAGCTGCTTTTTCGCGCCGTGGAATGCACAGGCTTGCGTCTTCATCTACAACTTCAGCCGCTTCGATGCGGCGCGCACGCTCGATGCGCTCGTGCAATACGACATCACCACGTTATGCGCGCCGCCGACCGTGTGGCGCATGCTGGTGCAAGAGCCGCTGGCGTCCTACCCGGTGAAGCTGCGGGAGATCGTCGGGGCGGGCGAGCCGCTCAATCCCGAGGTCGTCGAGCGCGTGCACACGGCGTGGGGCGTGCCTATCCGCGATGGCTACGGCCAGACTGAAACCACCGCGCAGATCGCCAATACGCCGGGTCAGCGGGTTGCGCCGGGGTCGATGGGACGTCCGCTGCCCGGTTATCGCGTGGCGCTGCTCGATCCAGATGGCGCGCTCGCCGACGAAGGCGAGATCGCGCTGGTGCTGAATCCGCCGCCGCTCGGCCTGATGACCGGTTACGCCGATAACCCGACCGCCACCGAAAACGCGATGCGCGGCGGCTTCTATCGCACCTCGGACGTCGCCTCGCGCGGCGCGGATGGCTACTTCGTCTACGTCGGCCGCGCGGACGACGTGTTCAAATCTTCGGACTATCGGCTGAGTCCGTTCGAGCTGGAGAGCGTGTTGATCGAACACGAGGCGATCGCGGAAGCTGCTGTCGTGCCGAGTCCGGACCCGTTACGGCTCTCCGTGCCGAAGGCGTTCGTTACCCTGCGACACGGCTTCGCAGTCGGACCGGAACTGGCGCGAAGCGTGTTCGCGTTTTCGCGCGAGCGGCTCTCGCCATATAAACGCATTCGAAGAATCGAATTCGCCGAGTTGCCGAAAACCATCTCGGGCAAGATTCGGCGCGTCGATCTTCGTCGACAGGAAGCCGCTCGCACCAACACTGCGGTGCGCGGCGAGTTCGAATTTTGGGAAGAGGATTTTCCGGAGCTTCGCCAGACAAAATGATTTCGCCGAACATTTCTCCTGACGCAATCGCAAGCAAATGTAAACAGCGCGAACCGTCAATTTGTCTGAAGGTCGAACCGAGCCTGTTCGATCATCGGACAAGTCAAATGGAGGAACGCAACATGGTGAAGCGCTCGTTGAGGTTTGCGCTACTGGCGGCTGGTTTGACGGGAGCGCTTGTCGCGCCGGTCGCATCCAACGCGCAAATCAACCTGCAACAGTTCGGATTCGGCAGCGGCAAGTCGGATGTGTCGGGCAGCGCGGGCACGCAGTCGTCGGGATTGGGTTCGCTAGTGCAAAGCTATCTCGGCGCGAATCAACAAGTGTTGAGCGGACAATCGAATCTTGCTTCGGCCATGGGAATGTCCGGCGTCGCGAGTCAGGCACAGTCGGCGGCGGGACTGCTGTCGAGCGCGTCGGGAAGCGGCGGTGTGCCGAGCAGCAGTGCGCTGTCGCAGCTTGGCGGTACGCAGCAAAGCGTGTCGCAATCGCTGATTCAGGCTTTTTCCAGTGGATCGACCACGCCGCCGACGGCCGCGAGCAAGCAAACTTTCACGGATGGGCTAGCTTCGCTGGGTCAAGGCGTCAAGCAATACGCGGGGCTGCAATCGAATCTGAGTTCGGTCAAGAATTCGATGAACGTGTCCTCGCTCATGCAGGCCGGCTCGAATCCTGGCACGGCGCAGGCGGCAACGTATATCGCGCAATCGGCGCCGGGGCAGTTGCAATCGCTGATGCAGACGCTTACGCAGGCTGTGCAGTACGCGAAGACCAATAATATTGCCGTGCCGTCCATCGCGACGTCGGCGTTGAGTCTGGTGCAGTAACTTCGGAAGTGCCCACGAAAAAGCGGCGAGGCTTTCAGGCCTCGCCGCTTTATTTGCTTCCCGAATTGGCTCACCGGTGTATCCCGTGAGAGCTCCCCCGTGTTTCCGAAGCGCGCTCGTCGCGCACCGAACGGCTCCGAGTACAACGAAATTCAGTTCATTGCCGCGCGCCGCAACGACAGGCGGGTAAGAACCGCCGGGAGAGTCTGCGCCTGTTGCGCCTTGGAAGGCATCAACGGCGGCAGATAAGAGATGTCGGTCACGTCGGCGAGGCGACTGCGCGGGTCCGCATCGAGCACTTCGATAGCTGCGGGTTCGACCAGCTCGGCTTCAACCTTGGCGACGTCGTCGACCTTGATGCCGAGCGAGCGCCGAACATCCACGGCGCGCACACGTACATCGAAACCCGCCGCGTGGATGACGCGCTCACGCGTTTTCCAATACTGCAGCGCGCTGGGCGTCATTTTGTGCATCGACACGTATTCAAATACGATCTGATATCCGCGAACGTGCGGATAATTCATAAGTAACTGACCCGAGCGAATATAACGGTTATAGCCGTCTATTTTCCGCGTCAGCAAATCCTCATGCATTTTTTCATCGTGCCAGTCGCATTCATCGAATATCCCGACATACACGCGCTTGAGCAAGGAATTCACTCCGATGTAGTCGATGACGTCCACGTCGCGCAGAGACATGGTCATTCCCCTACGCCCTGAGAGGGCAAGTATCAAAGAAGTGCATTGTAGCGGAATATGTCTCTTTAAATCACAGCGAAACATTGTGTGTTTGCTTGCGATTTCTCAAATTAATCAGAGTCCTAAGCCATTGCTTAAGCGATTTCTTATTTTGGGATGATTCAAAATATAAAGCTAGATTTGGATCGCGTCAGATACGCTTTAGGTGTTTTCCTAATTTTGCGCCCAGTGCCGGTTCAGCAGATATAAGGGTAATGTTTTGCGCCGTCCGCTCATACGTCGCTTATGCCTCGCGCGGCCGTCGATCCGGTCAGCTCTTCCTTACTCATGGCGTCTACTTGCGGCAATGAAGGCTGTTCGTTGATCCACGCGTTCAATATTGCCGAGGTGACCGCGAGAATGACCGGGCCAATAAACAATCCGACAATTCCGAATGCGAACATGCCGCCAAGCACGCCGGAAAGAATCAGCAGCATCGACAAATTGATACCGCGGCGGATGAGTATGGGACGTAAAAAATTGTCGAGCATGGCAATCATGATCGACCAGATCAGCAACAGAATCGCGGCGACGTGCGACCCGTGCCAGAAAAGCCACGCGACGCCCCCAAGCAGTGGCAAGAGCGGCCCGATTTGCGCGAGGCACAACATCAGCATGACGGCGGTGATGATGCCCGCGGCCGGCACGCCCGCGATCCACAAGCCGATTCCTCCGAGCGCCGATTGCGTCACGGCCGTCACAACAATGCCGAGCGCCACCGCGCGAATGGCGAGGCCGGCGAGTTTGATGGCTTCGGCGCCACGCTGCGCGGCAACCCGCGTTGCGAACCGCACGATGAAGCGGCCCGCTGCCTCGCCCTGCATGTAAAGGATGCCGGAGATGATGATCGTGATCACCATGTGCATCACGAACACCCCGACGACGGCTGCGTGCGACAGCATCCAGCGCGCTGCGATCGTCACATACGGTTCGATGCGGGCGAGCAGGCCGCCGGGGCCGGCGTCGGAAAGCGTCTGCCATTCGGCCGAGACGCGCTGACCGGCGAGCGGCACGTCGTGTACCCAACTCGGCGGCGGGGGAAGTGCATACGTGGGCAGGCTCTTGATGGCCGACATGATCTCGGCGCCGTGCAATGCGAGCGTGGAGATAGCCTGATACAACGGCAGCACGATGACGATCAGCAGCACGAGCAGCATGACAGTCGTCGCGGCCCAGCGGCGATTGCCGCAGCGGCGTTGCACCGCGACCATCAACGGCCAGGTGGCGACGACGATCGTCGTGGCCCAGATCAGCCCGGGCAGAAACGGCCGCAGGATATAAAGGCTGCCAACAGTCAGCGCAGTCAGAATGGCAATGACGAGCAGAATGCGCGCGATATCGACTGGCTGGCGCGGGTTCAAATTCGGCGGCCCGTTCGGAGTGGTGGACATGGTGCCTTGAATGAAAAGAGATCAGTGAGACGGGGCGTTTTAGCGCCGGCATCATAGCGGTAAGTTCGGCGGCATCCAATCCATACTACTAAAAATTGCCGATGGCGCACGGTATTCGGGCGCGCTGGCAATGTGCGGTGGCTTCGCATACGCTTGACGAAACGATCACTCGACGAGATGGCAATCATGCTCAGGCAAGCACGTGAAGACGACGGCCGGCGACGCAGGCGGCTGCGAGGCCTCTTTGTATATTCGCTGTGGCTTTTATGCTGTCTAGTCTTTTCGTTGCCTTCGGTGGTCAAGCTGCCGTAGTTTTAGGCGAACGCGTCGATGCCATCGACCAGACGCCTGGCCAGACGCGCCTGACGGAACTGCTCGATCCACCATTGCAACGCGCGGCCTTCGTGATCGCCGCGCCATGCCACGTATAGAACGTTAGGCTCGCGCGGATCGCCGGTTTGCTTTGCGATCAGTTCGCCACGCGCCAGCAACGAAGCCACTCGATGCTTCGGCACCCAACCGCAGCCAAGTCCTTGCCGTTGAGCAAGAATCTTCGCGCGCATGCCCGGCACGGCGAGCGCCGCTTGCCCGCCGAGCACGCCGTAAGCGCGTCCCGCCGATCCATGCGATGAATCCGCGACCGCCACCGCGCGATGCGCCGCGATCTGCTCGCGCCCGAGCGGTTCTGCCGCCTTCGCCAGCGGATGGCGCGGCGCCACGGCGAACACCCATTCCATCACGCCGAGTTCGAACCAGCGCAGGCCGGGAATCGCGGGCGGTTCGTTCGTCGCCCCGACGATGAGATCGGCGCGGCCATCGCGCAGTGCTTCCCACGTGCCGCCCAGCACTTCATGCGTCATGCGCAGGGTCACGCCGGACGCGAGCGCGTCGAACGCCTGCACGACCGGCAGCAAGGTCTCGAACTCGAGTATCTCGTCGCAGACTATCCACAACCGGTCTTCCCAGCCGCTCGCGATCTGCTTCACGCGCTGCGTCAGACGCGACACGTCGATCATCAGACGCGCGGCTTCATCGGCGAGAAGATGGCCCGCTGGCGTCAATTGCAGGCGGTAACGACGGCGGTCGAACAGCAGCGCGTCGAAGCGCGTTTCCAGTTGCCGCGCGGCATGCGAGATCGTCGAGGGCGCGCGGCCGAGTCGCGCCGCCGCGCGGGAAAGGCTGCCGGTCGAGCGGATTGCATCGAGCAGGGCGAGTTCTTCCTCGGATAACATGTTCGACTCCATCGAACGTTCATCGGCGCGATGGTACGGCAAGAGCGGCGGCGCGGTCCACCACGTGCTTGTGATGACGCAAACAACGATCAGGGAGCATGCAGATGGGACTTCTCGTCGACGGGCAATGGCAGGACAAGTGGTACGACACGAAATCGACTGGCGGGCGCTTCGTGCGCAAGGACGCGGCGTTTCGCAACTGGGTCACGGCCGATGGCGCGCCCGGTCCGAGTGGCGAGGGCGGCTTCAAGGCGGAAGCGGGCCGTTATCACTTGTACGTGAGCCTGGCGTGTCCGTGGGCACATCGCACGCTTATCGTGCGCGCGCTCAAGGGGCTGCAAGAGATGATCGACATCTCGGTCGTTCACTGGCTCATGCTCGAAAACGGCTGGACGTTCGCGGATGGTCCGGGCGTCGTGCCCGACGCCATCAACGGCGCGCGCTTTCTGCATCAGGTCTACACGGCGGCGGACGCGAGCTACACCGGCCGCGTGACCGTGCCGATTCTCTGGGACAAGGCGCGCGGCACGATAGTCAGCAACGAGTCGTCCGAGATTATTCGCATGCTGAATGCCGCGTTCGACGGCCTGGGCGCCAAAGCGGGCAATTACTATCCGCCCGAGTTGCGCGCGGAGATCGACACGCTCAACGCGCGCATCTACGACAGCGTGAACAACGGCGTCTACAAAGCGGGCTTCGCGACCACCCAGGCCGCGTACGAGGAAGCCGTGCAGCCGCTCTTCGATACCCTCGACTTCCTCGATGCGCGCCTTGCCTCGCACCGTTATCTCGCGGGCGAGCGCTTCACCGAAGCCGACATCCGACTGTTCACGACGCTCGTGCGCTTCGACGCCGTGTACGCCGGCCACTTCAAATGCAATCTGCGGCGCATAGCGGATTATCCGAATCTCTCCAACTACACGCGCGAGATTTACCGGATGCCGGGAGTCGCGGACACGGTGAACTTCGAGCACATCAAGCGGCATTACTACGAGAGTCATCGCTCGATCAACCCGACCGGGATCGTGCCGGCCGGTCCCGTGCTTGACTTCGCCGCGCCGCACGACCGAGAGCGTCTGCCGAAAAGCGCGTAAGCGTGAGCTCAGTCGTACCGATAAACGCCGCGCTTCGTCTTGCGGCCGAGATAACCCGCGGACACGAGTTCGCGCAACAGCGGGCACGCTCGATATTTCGAATCGCCGAAATCCTTCAGGAACACGTCCATGACCGAGAGACAGACATCGAGGCCGATGAGATCGGCAAGCGCGAGCGGACCGATAGGATGGTTTGCGCCGAGCTTCATGCCCGCGTCGATTTCCTCGGCGCTCGCCACGCCTTCATAGAGCACGAAGAAGGCTTCGTTGATCATGGGCACGAGAATGCGGTTGACCACGAAGCCAGGCGAGTTCTTCACGCCAATGGGCGACTTGTCCAGCTTCTCGGTGAGCGCGCGCACGGCGTTCGCGGTGTCGTCGCTCGTCTGTACGCCGCGAATCACTTCGACGAGTTGCAGCAGCGGCACCGGATTGAAGAAGTGCATGCCGATGAACCGCTCGGGCCGCGCAAGCGTTGCGCCAAGCGCGGTGATCGAAATAGACGATGTGTTCGACGCGATGATCGCCTCGGGCCGCGCCGCTGCTTCGATCTGCTTCAGAATGCGGTGTTTGAGCTCGACGTTCTCCGTGGCCGCCTCGATGACGATATCCGCGTCCTTGAGCCGCCCGTAATCCGTGGATGTCTGGATGCGCGCAATCGCGGCATCGCGCACCGACGCTTGCAGCTTGTCTTTCGACACCAGCCGTTCCAGGCTGTTCGTCAGCGTGGCCACGCCCTTGGCGAGCGCGGCGTCCGTCACGTCGATCAGCACGATGTCGAATCCCGCCACGGCCGCGACCTGCGCGATGCCGTTGCCCATGGTTCCCGCTCCGACGATACCCACCGTCTGTATGCTCATGCGCGCTTCCTCCAGTGGATGTTTGTGCGATGCACGATTCTAACCACGCCTTCAGCCGAACGCCGTCAAGTCGCGTGTTTTTAATCCATGCGCGCGGCAATAGGCAGCGTAGCGCTCCCAGCCGCTGCGCCAGTCTTCGGCGGCAAGTATTTGCCCGTTTTCGTTTACGAAGAGCAGCTCGCCCTGAATGATGTTGAGCGTGACGATCTGATCGCTGCCGTCCACCACTGGAACGGCTTCCGGCGTGTGACTGGAACCTGCGGTCTCGTACACGATGCTGCCTTTGTCCGCGATCCACGCATGTTCGCGATACTTCCAGCGCCCTTCGACCGTGTAGACGATTACCGTGCCCGTATGCCGATGCCGCGGCATTTGTCCGCGCGCCGGCGCCTTCAAAAGGGCGATGGTTTCGCCGCGAACCGGATCGAGCTTGAAGTATTTGACGAGCACGTGCTCGCTGTATGGCGTGAAGGGCACCCACGGCACGTCCGCGTCGTTGATGCAAGCGGTTTGAATCTGTTCGAACAGCATGTCGGCTCCCTTGATCAGACGCCCATTGTATGCAGCGCGGCACGCGCCGTGCATCGGCCAAACGGACGACCCCTGAAAGCCCCGTTTCGATCCAGCCGGATCGCGCCTTATCTGCTATCGTCCGTGCCATGCCAACCATCATTACCATTTCAAACCTCTCCAAGACCTACGAGTCGGGGTTCAGCGCGCTCCGGGACGTGAATCTGGAAATCCGGCGCGGTGAGATTTTCGCGTTGCTCGGTCCGAACGGGGCGGGCAAGACCACGCTCATCAGCACGGTTTGCGGCATCGTGAATCCCAGCTCGGGCACGGTCACCGTGAACGGACACGACATCGTCACGGACTATCGCGCCGCGCGCGCGATGATCGGGCTCGTGCCACAGGAACTCACCACCGACGCCTTCGAAACCGTGTGGGCGACCGTATCGTTCAGCCGGGGCTTGTTCGGCCGGCCGAAAAACCCGGCGCATGTCGAGAAGGTGCTGAAGTCGCTGTCGCTCTGGAGCAAAAAGGACAACAAGATCATGACGCTTTCGGGCGGCATGAAGCGGCGCGTCCTGATCGCCAAGGCGCTCGCGCACGAGCCGCAGATTCTCTTTCTGGACGAGCCGACGGCCGGCGTCGATGTCGAACTGCGCCGCGACATGTGGAACCTCGTGCGCGAACTGCAAGCGAACGGCGTGACCATCATCCTCACGACGCATTACATCGAGGAAGCGGAAGAGATGGCGGATCGCGTAGGCGTGATCAATCGCGGCGAGATCGTGCTGGTCGAAGAGAAGGCCGAACTCATGCGCAAGCTCGGGCAGAAGAAGCTCGCGCTGCAATTGGATCACGCGCTGGCTGCCGTGCCCGCGTCGCTCGCGCCCTACGGCCTGCAATTGTCCGCCGACGGCAACGAACTGACTTACACCTACGACGCCCATGACGAGCCGGGTCGAATCATCGCGCTATTGCGCCATGTCGATGAAGCCGGCGTGCGCTTCAAGGATCTGCAAACGACGCAGAGCTCGCTCGAAGACATCTTCGTGAGCCTCGTGCGCAACTAGTCGTATCGGACCGGGAGCATCGATTCCGGTCGACAGGGAGACCACATGAATCTTCACGCAGTACGCGCGATCTATCGCTTCGAAATGGCGCGCGCCGGACGCACGCTCATGCAGAGCATCGTGTCGCCCGTCATTTCCACTTCGCTCTATTTCGTGGTGTTCGGCGCGGCCATCGGCTCGCGCATTCCGCAAGTGGACGGCATCAGCTACGGCGCGTTCATCGTGCCGGGACTCGTCATGCTGTCGCTGCTCACGCAGAGCATCGCGAACGCTTCGTTCGGCATTTACTTTCCGAAGTTCACGGGCACCATCTACGAGCTCTTGTCCGCGCCCGTGTCGTATTTCGAGCTCGTTCTGAGTTACGTCGGCGCGGCGGCGACCAAGTCGATCATTCTCGGATTAATCATTCTCGCGACTGCGCGGCTCTTCGTGCCGCTGCGGATCGACCATCCGTTTTGGATGATCGTGTTTTTGCTGCTGACATCGCTGACATTCAGCCTGCTCGGATTCATCATCGGAATATGGGCAGACGGTTTCGAGAAACTTCAGATCATTCCGCTCTTGATTGTCACGCCGCTCACGTTCCTCGGCGGCAGCTTTTATTCGATCAACATCCTGCCGCCTTTCTGGAAAACGGTCGCGCTTTTCAATCCGGTCGTGTATCTCATCAGCGGCTTTCGCTGGAGTTTTTACGGTCTCGCGGATGTTTCCGTAGGCGTAAGCCTTGCGATGACGTTAGTATTTCTGGGTGTGTTCATCGCTATCACGGCGTGGATCTTCAAGACCGGCTATCGCATCAAATCGTAGCGGTTGGCGCCGGCGGGCGTCGTCACCATCAAGAGGCGTTCATCGAATGAAAATCATGAAACGCACTAAACGCACTTTCTTCGGCGCGGTCACGGCCACTTTCACGAGCGGCTCCATTGCCTCGCGCGGCGCGGACACGGCGCTTGCCGACCCGTACGAGATGAACCTGAGCGATGCCGGATGGCGCCGCCGCCTTTCCACTGAACAATATCGCGTGCTCAGGCGTGGCGCGACCGAGCCGCCGAACGCCAGCCCGCTGATCAACGAGCGTCGCAACGGCTCGTTTTTTTGCGCGGGATGCGGATCGCCGCTCTTTGCCTCGTCGGCGAAGTTCGATAGCGGCACCGGATGGCCGAGTTTCTCCATGCCAATCGACGGCGCCGTCGCCACCCGCGCCGATGCAACGCCCGGCTCCCTTCGTCACGAAGTGCTTTGCCGGCGTTGCGGCGGCCATCTTGGGCATGTCTTCGACGACGGCCCGAATCCCACTGGTCTGCGTTACTGCCTGAACGGCGCTGCGCTGCTTTTTCGCCAGACCGAAAGCTGACCTGGCCAAAGCGCGTAGAACGGATACGGTCGCCGGCGCACGCGCCGAACGCTTTGAATTCGCCTTGAAGCAAGGCAAGCCTTTCGCGCATCAAAACGATCGGTGACAAAATTTCGCACTCCGTCTCAATCATCTCGGAGGGTTGACAGGGCAGAATCGAAACAACATCCTCGTCAGGATGTATGCGAGAGAAAGCCTGGCTGGCCTCGCTGACATTGAGAGACTGAGCCATGAAAATCAAAATAATCGACTTCTGCACAGCGTTGCTGATCGGCTCGCTGACTGGCCTATTGAATGGCGGCAATGCGTTTGCTCAACGTCAACCAAGCGCAAAGGTTGCTGCGCTGTCCATCGAAGGCAAGATGCTCGTGCAGATCATCGGCGAGGTAAAAGCTGTCGATCCGGACGCGCATCGCGTCACCGTGGTCAATGCGCAAGGGCAGGAGACGCAGTTGAACGTCGGGCAGGAGATGCAGGATCTGAACAAGTTGCCTATTGGCACACGAGTGAATAGCACGGCCCTTCGCGCGGTTACGCTCACGCCCGTCAAAGCGCAGCCTTTGCAGGAAATGCTGCCGGGGCAAACGCAGTTCGTCGGGCAGGTTACGGGCGCCGACAGTGCAACCGGCGTCGTCATGCTGAAGGACGCCAACAGCTTGCCAATCGAGATACGTACAACCCATCCCGGCGACGCTGCCGCGCTCGCATTCGGCGCGACCGTGAAAGTGGTCTGGAAAAGTGTTTCAAAGCGCTGACTCCATGCAGGCCAAGCTCGATTCAAGCTGCAGGCGCCGCGACCAGCCTCACGCGCGTGATTTCGGAAGGCGCGCCGAGGCGCTTGGGCGGTCCCCAATAGCCCGTCCCTCGACTCGTGTACACCCAAAGTCCGTTGAATTTCACGAGACCCGACACGAACGGCTGCTGCAGCTTGACGAAGAAGTTCCACGGAAAGAACTGTCCGCCATGTGTATGCCCCGACAGTTGCAGCGTGAAACCCGCATCGGCGGCGGCGGTCGCGCTGCGCGGCTGATGGGCAAGGAGCACGCGCACGGTGGCATCGGCGGGAGCGCCTTCCATCGCTTTAGCCGGGTCGCTCCGGTGCGCGGGATCGAAGCTGCCCGCGCCGTAATCGGTGACACCGGCGATCACGGCTTGCGCGCCGTCGTGGTTCAGCACCACATGCTGATTGAGCAGCACATTCATGCCGAGCCGCCGGAATTCGACGATCCACTTGTCCGCGCCCGAGTAATACTCGTGATTACCCGTGACGAGGAACGCGCCGTGCCGCGCGCTCAATTCCGCGAGCGGGCGTGTATGAGCAGCGAGGTGCGGCACACTGCCATCGACCACGTCGCCCGTCACCGCGATCAGATCCGGCTGCAACGCATTGACGGCCGCGACGATTCGCTCGACATAGTGCCGCTTGATGGTCGGGCCGACGTGGATATCGCTAATCTGCACAATGGTGAAGCCTTCGAGCGCCGCCGGCAAATTGTCGATGGGCACGTCCACGCTCTTTACCGGCGCGCGCTTTCGCGCGTTGTAAAAGCCGGCGACGGACGAGAGCAACGCGAGCAACGGCACGGCCAGCGCACTCTCGGCAACGAAGCGGGGCGAGCCTATGGGCGTGCCGCGCAGCCAGTCGAACACATGCACGGACAGCAGCACGAGATCGCGCGCGAAGGTCAGCAGCAGGAGCGACGAGAAGAAGCCGAGCGCGGTCAGTCCGAACCAGGCGAGCCGATCCGCAAGCGGTTGCTTTTCGATCGATCGCGCGGACATGCCGAGCGGAATCAAAATCAGCGAGGCGACGAGCAGTGCGCTGGCAAGCGCCTTGAGCGCCGGGCCGACGGGCGCATCGGGAATGAGCCGCACGCCAACGTAGATATGAAAGAGAACACCAATGCCAATGAAGCGGATAAAAAATGCCGAACGTCGCATAACGCCCCTAAAAGGTCAAAAATGCGGCGGGCAAGAATACGCGTGACGCGTCGGCGCGTCGAATATACGCGTCGTTGCCCTGAGCCGGTCCTGTCGATCGATTCTACCGGTTCGGGGCCATATCCGCCGTGGGCGTGCGTCTGGGCGTAGCCGTCTGCATGATATCGTCGAGCGAATTTGTTTGGACTACCGATGTGCAACGAGGAGTGATCAAATGAAATCAGGCTTTCGCGCGCTTTCTCTCTTTCCGATGACGGCAATCGTCGTGGCGTCCGGCACCGCTTTCGCTCAGACCAACGACGCATTGACGAACCAGGCGCGGCAGGTCATCGGCGCGGCGCAGCCTATCCACGTTCAAGCCGTCATTACGGGCATCGACCCGTCGACGCGCACGCTCATCGTGCATGGTCCGCGTGGCGATTCGACAGTGCTCGTCAATAAGGAAGTGACGGGTTTCGATCAGCTTCATGTCGGCGACAAGGTCGATGTCCAGTACAAGAACGCTTTGCTTTCGAACGTGGAAAAGGTAACGGGCAAGGATCAGGGCCTGCGCAAGCGCGTGGACACGCAAACCTATTCGCCCGCTTCGGGCGCGAACGGCGCAAGCGGCTTCGATTCATCGCGTCAGGTCGAGATTCTCGCCACGGTCGTGAGGGTCGACAAGAAGCACCACACCGTCACGCTGCGCGGACCGTGGCGCACCGAGACCATGGACCTTCCGCCCGATGTCGCAGCCGACAACCTCAAGAAGGGCGACACCGTGCATGCGGTGTTCGTTTCCGCGGCTGCGGTGAAAGTGACGCCCGTCGCGGCATCGAAATGAGCGAAGGCCCCGGCGTTAAACACGCGCGGGGCCTTCGCTCGGTGCATCGGCTAAAAATCAGACCTGCAGGCACAGATACTTGATGACGACGTAATCGTCGATGCCATAGTGCGAGCCTTCACGGCCCAGTCCCGATTGCTTGACGCCGCCGAACGGCGCGACTTCGTTCGAGATCAGGCCGGTGTTGATTCCGACCATGCCGTATTCGAGCGCTTCCGCCACGCGCCACACGCGTGCAATGTCGCGGCTGTAGAAGTATGCGGCGAGTCCGAATTCGGTGTCGTTGGCCAGGCGAATGGCTTCGTCGTCGGAAGAGAATTTGAAAATCGGCGCGAGCGGGCCGAACGTCTCTTCTTTCGCCACTTGCATGGCCGGCGTGACGCCGGTAAGCACGGTCGGCTGAAAAAAACCGTGGCCGAGCGCATGCCGCTTGCCGCCGGCCGTCAGCGTCGCGCCTTTGGCCAGCGCATCCTCGATATGCGCTTCCACCTTCTTCACCGCCGCTTCGTTGATGAGCGGGCCGAGCAACACGCCGTCATCCGTGCCGCGTCCAACCTTCAGGTCGCCTACAGCCGTCGCCAGTTTCGCGGCGAACTCGTCGTAGACGCGCTCGTGCACATAGAAGCGATTCGTGCACACGCACGTCTGACCACTATTGCGATACTTCGATGCAATCGCGCCTTGCACCGCCGCGTCGACATCGGCGTCTTCGAACACGAGGAAGGGCGCGTTGCCACCGAGTTCCAGCGTGACTTTCTTGACCGTAGGCGCGCTTTGCGCCATCAGGAGACGGCCTACCGCCGTCGAGCCTGTGAACGAGAGCTTGCGCACGGTCGGGTTGCCCGTCATTTCGCCGCCGATGGCTTTCGGGTCGCCGGTCAGCACGCTCAACACGCCCTTCGGCACGCCCGCGCGCTCCGCTAGCACGGCCAGCGCGAACGCGGAGAATGGTGTGGCCTCGGCCGGCTTCACGACGATAGGACAGCCCGCCGCCAGCGCCGGACCGACCTTGCGCGTGATCATCGCTGCCGGGAAGTTCCACGGCGTGATCGCCGCGCACACGCCGATTGGTTCCTTCGTCACGACAATGCGCTTGTCCGCGGCGGGCGTGGCGAGCGTGTCGCCCGCCACGCGCTTGCCTTCTTCGGCGAACCATTCGATGAACGAAGCCGCGTAGACGATCTCGCCCTTCGCTTCGGCGAGCGGTTTGCCTTGTTCGGTCGTGAGGATGAGCGCAAGGTCGTCGGCGTTGGCGATCATCAGGTCGTACCAGCGGCGCATGATGACCGCGCGTTCCTTCGCGGTTTTCTTGCGCCATTCGGGCCACGCGGCGTTGGCGGCCGCGATGGCGCGGCGTGTTTCGCTCGCGCCCATTTGCGGAACGGCGCCGAGCGATTCGCCGTTTGACGGATCGAGCACGTCGAAGGTGGCGCCGTCATCGGCTTGCTGCCATTCACCGGCGATATACGACGCGTGACGAAGCAGTGCCGGGTCCTTGAGTTGGTCTTTGAGGCTCATTTGCTTGCGATTCCTTCTTGAGATTTCTGCATTCAGCATACGACGAAGGGGCGAACCGTGCTCAAGCCGCGGCGGCGATGGTTTCGCTCAACACTTCGTCGAGAATGCCGAGGGCTTCGTCGAATACAGGCTCCTGGATAGTGAGGGGAAACAGGAAGCGCACGACGTTGCCATACACGCCGCACACGAGCAGTAACAAACCGCGTTCCAGCGCGCGCGCCTGCACGCGCCTGGCGAAATCGGCATCGGGTTCGTGCGTGCCGGGCTTGCAGAACTCGGCGGCGATCATGGCGCCCGGACCGCGCACATCGGCGATCTGCGGCACGTCCCGACGAATCGCTTCGAGCTTGGCTTTCAGCTTGTCGCCGAGCATGTTGGCGCGTTCGCAGAGTTGCTCTTCGTCGATGATATCGAGCACCGCGTGCGCCGCCGCCACCGCGAGCGGATTGCCCGCGTAAGTGCCGCCGAGACCGCCTGGCGCCGCGCTGTCCATGATGTCCGCGCGGCCCACGACGCCCGATAGCGGCATGCCGCCCGCAAGACTCTTCGCGATCGTCATGAGATCGGGAACCACGTCGTAATGCTCCATCGCGAAGAGTTTGCCGGTGCGCGCGAATCCCGTCTGCACCTCGTCGGCGATCAGAAGAATGCCGTGCTCGTCGCAGATCCGGCGCACGCCGCGCACGAAGTCCGCGGGCGCCGGATTGAAGCCGCCTTCGCCTTGCACGGGTTCGAAGATGATCGCCGCGACGCGCTTGGCTTCGATATCCGCCTTGAACAGATGCTCGATGGCGCGCAGCGAGTCCGCCACCGATACGCCGTGCAGCGCGTTGGGAAACGGCGCGTGATAGACGTCGGCGGGGAACGGCCCGAAACCGATCTTGTACGGCGCGACCTTGCCGGTGAGCGCCATGCCCATCATCGTGCGGCCGTGAAAGCCGCCCGTGAAGGCGATCACGCCGGGCCGCCCGGTTGCCGCGCGCGCGATTTTCACGGCGTTTTCGACGGCCTCCGCGCCGGTCGTGAAGAACGCGGTCTTCTTCGGCGCTTGACCGGGCGCACGGGCGCTAATTTTTTCCGCGAGGGAAACGTAAGATTCATAAGGCACGATCTGATAGGCCGTATGTGTGAAGCAGTCGAGTTGCGCGCGCATGGCCTCGACGATCTTAGGATGCCGATGCCCCGTGTTGCACACCGCGATGCCCGCCGCGAAGTCGATGAAGCGGCGGCCTTCGACGTCCCAGAGTTCCGCGTTCTCGGCGTGCGCCGCGTAGAAGTCGCACATCACGCCGACGCCGCGCGGCGTGGCGGCATTCTTGCGGGCCTGAAGGTCCGCGTTGGTGGCCCGAGTGACGTTGGCGGGCGAGGTTTGAGGAAGTTTGGACACGGCGAAGTTCTCCTTGGGGCGCGGCGCGCGGTTGCATCAGTCGGATTCAGAGCCGACTATAGTTAAATTTGGCTCTCCTGGTCAGAGCCATTCCGATGCATCCAATGGAGCCAATTCCACTTGGTTCGCCGCCATCCTAGCGATCGAAATTGGCAAAAAATCGCGCGGAAGTGGCACGCGACGCGCGACTGGAGGATCATGTGCGCCGTTCGTGTTTCCGTTTTCCGTTTCGATTCAGCCAAGGTTCCTGCAAATGACCCGACTCTTCACCGAACTCGCCGATCTTTCCGACGATGCGCCCGCGTTGCGCGAGATCCGTCACGACATCCACCGCCATCCCGAACTCTCGTTCGAGGAGACGCGCACCTCGGCGCTCGTCGCGCAGAAGCTCGAAGAGTGGGGCTGGGAAGTGAGCCGGGGAATCGCCGGAACGGGTGTCGTCGGTACGCTGACGGCGGGCGATGGCACGAAGCGCATCGGCCTGCGCGCCGACATGGACGCGCTGCCGATTCACGAGCAGACCGGCAAGCCGTACGCGAGCGAGTCGCCGGGCAAGATGCACGCGTGCGGCCACGACGGCCATACGACCATGCTGCTCGGTGCGGCACGGCATCTAGCGCGCACGCGGCGTTTCAATGGCACGGTGCATCTGTATTTTCAGCCGGCGGAAGAGCACGGTTTGCCGAGCGGCGCGCAACGCATGATCGCGGAGGGGCTCTTCGAGCGCTTTCCTTGCGATGCCGTATTCGGCGTGCACAACCATCCGGGCGTCGCGCCCGGCACGTTCCTGTTTCGCAAGGGGCCGTTCATGGCGGCGTGCGATCAGGTGTCGATCGAGATCGAAGGCGTGGGCGGGCATGCGGCGCGTCCGCATTTGAGCGTCGATCCGGTGGTGGTGACGGCGAGCATCGTGATGGCTTTGCAGACTATCGTCGCGCGCAATGTCGATCCCGCGCAACCGGCCGTCGTCACGGTCGGCTCGATGCACGCGGGCACGGTCAACAACGTGATTCCGAATCGCGCGACGCTCGAACTGTCGGTGCGCTCGTTCAGCAAGCCGGTGCGTGAGTTGCTCAAGCGCCGTATCTGCGAACTCGTGGATGCGCAGGCGGCGAGCTACGACGCAAAGGCGACGATCAAGTATCTGGAAGGCTATCCGGTGGTCGTCAATTCGGATGCCGAAACGGAATTCGCGGCGCAGGTGGCGCGCGAGTTGGTGGGTGCCGAGCACGTGGTCGACCACACGGATTTGCTGATGGGCAGCGAGGACTTCGCGTTCATGATGCAGGCGCGGCCGGGGACGTTTTTGCGCATCGGCAACGGCGCGGGCGAGGACGGTTGCATGGTTCACAACCCGCACTACGATTTCAACGACAGGAATCTGCCGGTCGGGGCGGCTTATTGGGCGCGATTGGTGGAGCGGTTTTTGGAGCAATGAGCAGCCGACGATCCAGAACCGCACCACGATTTCGGTGATGAGAATCCGCTGGTCGGAACGGCTTATCGGGCGCGGTTCGTGGAGCGGTTTAATAAGAGTAAGCGGCCGATAATTCAGCCTTGGAGCGATCGCCTTCACTATGCAAGCGACGGCGATTGCTTCAGCCATTCAAGAAGCAGCGCAACCCATACCTCGACAATCCGCGCCGATCCACTCCTCAAGCCGGCAAATGAAAACTGCCGATTGCCTCCCGCAACCCATCCACCTGATCCTTCAACGAATGCGCCGCAGCCGCTGCTTCTTCCACTAGTGCCGCGTTCTGCTGCGTGACCTGATCCATCTCGACGACTGCGCGATTCACCTGCTCGATGCCCGCGCTTTGCTCGCGCGATGCATTGCTTATTTCATCGAGAATCTCGTTCACACGACGCACCGACGACACGATCTCGCCCATCGTCGAACCGGCGTTCGTCACGAGCGACGCGCCTTCCTGCACCGTATGCGTCGACGTCTCGATCAGCGCCTTGATTTCCTTGGCCGCCGTCGCCGAACGTTGCGCGAGGCTGCGCACTTCCGCCGCCACGACCGCAAAGCCGCGTCCTTGTTCGCCCGCGCGCGCCGCTTCGACCGCCGCGTTCAACGCCAGGATATTGGTCTGGAACGCAATGCCATCGATCACGCCGATAATGTCGCCAATCTGCTGCGAGCTTGCCGTGATACGCGTCATCGTGTTGATGACTTCGTCCACCACGCCGCTTCCGCGCGTCGCGACATCGGCGGCCTGACCCGCAAGGCGCGCGGCCTGCGCGGCGCTCTCGGCGTTGTTCTTCACGTTGGCCGTCATCTGGTCCATGCTCGATGCGGTCTCGACCAGCGCGGCCGCTTGCTCCTCGGTGCGCTGCGACAGATCGGTGTTGCCCGCCGCGATTTCCGACGCGCCCACGTTGATGTTTTCCGTGCCGTTACGCACACGCGACACCGTCTCGACAAGGCCGAGCTGCATCACCGAAAGCGCGTGCAGGAGGCTCGATGTATCGCCGGCACGCACCGGCACGGCGGCCGTCAGATCGCCACGCGCAATGCGATGCGCCGCATCCACCGCGAGTTCCAGTTCGCCGCCCAGATTGCGCTTGATGCTGCGCAGAACGACGAGCATCGCGGCCGTCGCGATGGCGCCGAGCAGCATCGTGATGGCAAGCCAGCGCAGTGCGCTTGCATAGAATGCGCTCTGCACGTCGTCCATATACATTCCGGTGACGACATACCAGTCCCACTGGCCGAAACGCTGCGCATACGAGAGCTTCGCCACGGGCTTGTCGCTGCCTGGCTTCGACCACAGATAGCTGATGAAACCGCCGTCCGGCTGATCGCCCGCCTTGACGATATCGACGAACAAGTGATTGCCCGCCGGGTCGGTGTATCCCGAAAGATCCTGCCCGTTCATGGCGGGCTTGATCGGGTGCATGACCATTTTCGGCTTCGAATCGTTGATGGAAAGATAGCCATCCTTGCCGTAGCGGATCGTGCCGATGACATCCAGCGCGCGCTTCTTGGCTTCTTCTTCGGTGAGGGTCTTGTTGGCGGCGAGCGCCGCGAAGTGCGTGACGACGGCATGTGCCTCGTCGACCAGCGTCTTCAACTGTTCCTTGCGATCCTCGATCATCGAAGTGCGGTTCTGCCATGCTCCGATAATGCCGATCGCAATCAAACCTATCCACAGCACGGCGATCATCGAGCCGAGCTTTTTGTTCAACGTCATTCCATTCATTTGTGCGCCCCGCAGTCTTTTTACGTTGTCCTAGACGGTGCGGCGACGCGCGCGCCGCCGCATGCCCCTCTTACGGCATACGGCGCGGCAAATGTAGGGTGGGGGTTTCCCCGGTGTCAGAAACGCCGGATCGGGTCCTTGTCCGGCGGGGCATCAGGATGCTGCGGCTCGTCCGGGCGATGCCCCGGCGACGGCGGCGTGAGCGGATCGGCTTCCGGATCGCGGTTCGGATCGGCGATCGGATCGGGAACGGGACTGGTTTGCAGATCGAATTTCATGGGAATTCCCGAATGGCGTCAGGCCGCGTCGTGTTCGACCGGCATGTGCAGTGTGAAGGGCGTGCCGGGGTGCGCGCGCCGCGTATCCGACAGTTCGGCGCGTGCCCGTTCGATGATGGCCTCGCTGTCCGTGCCGCGCGGATGCTCGTCGAGCACGATATGCGGCGTGCCGAGCGCACGTGCGGCGGCGGCGGGCGAAGGCGCGATGGCATCGTCGGAAAGGAGCAGGCGGGCGTCGGCGATCAGGCGCGGCAACGTGCGCGGTGCCACGGCGCCGGCCAGAAAAAGCGCGGCGGTTTGCATCGCGCCCAGGACGCCGGCCGTGCGCTCCGGATCGGGCGCGTCGCCGATGATCGCGATCTGCCAGCCGTCGGCGTTCAACTGATCGGCAACGTCGGCGTATTGCTGCGCGGACCACGCGGGCGTCGCCTTGTGGCTGCCTGGATGAATCAGCACCAGACGCTCGCGCTCAATGCCATGAAACGCCACGAGTTCGTCATATTGGGCGTCGGACAACGGCGAAGCGGCAGGCGAGTCCGCAATCAGCGAAGGCGCCAGGTCGTCGATCAGGGGAGAAAACGGGTTGGCTCGCATCTGCGCTCCTGCAAGGCCGTGGCCTCGATGGAAAAATCGTGAAGTCGGCCAAGCGTGAGCACGGGACATGCCCGGCTGCGCCTCACGCCGGGATTTACGTCGCGCGCACGCGCACCGGAACTGCCTTCGCCGCAGGCACCTTGCTGCGTTTTGCGTGGTGCGCAAGCGGAATCAGCGGATTGCATTCCGGGTAATAGCCCATCGCGCAGCCGGCCGGAATATCGAATGCATGGGCCCGCAATCCGTCGATACTGCGCGTCACGTCATCGCTGGATACCGTCGTCACGGTGATCGTCTGATCTTCCGCGATGTTCAGCCGCGCCATGTCGTCACGGTTCATCAACAGCACGTCTCGGGTATTGAAGACGCCGCGAAAGCGATCGTCAAGCCCGTACACGGTCGTATTGAACTGGCTGTCGCCGCGCGTGGTCATGAGCCGCAAGGTGCGCTCGCCTTCGAAAGACATGTCCGGATCTTCGCCCATGCCCTCCGGCGTGATGAAATTCGCCTTGCCGTTCTTCGTCTTCCACTCGCGTTTGGCCGCCGGAATCGGCCGATGAAACCCGCCCGGCTGCGACATGCGCGCGTTGAATTCGTTGAACTGATCGGGATAAGTCTTCTCGATCGCCTCGCGCACCAGCGAATAATCGGCCGTCCAGGCGTCCCAGTCGACCTTGCCGCGACGTCCTTGCAGCGTGGCCTTGGCCAGTCCCGCGACGATCGCGGGCTCCGACAGCAACGTCTTGCTCGCGGGTTCCGCGAAGCCCTTCGACGCATGGACGCACGCGGTGCTGTCCTCGACCGTGACGATCTGCGGGCCGCTCGCCTGCTGATCCACCTCGATACGCCCGATGCAAGGCAGCAGATATGCCGCACGCCCGTGCAGCAGATGGCTGCGGTTCAGGTGCGTGGCAATTTGCACCGTCAGCGGCACGTTTTGCCACGCCGGTTCCAGCACGTGATGATCGGGCGTCGCGCGCGCGAAATTGCCGCCGAGGCTGATGAACGCATCGAGTTCGCCGTCGCGCAGCGCCGCGCAGGCATCGACGGTGGACATGCCTTCGTCGCGCGGCGGCTCGAACGCGTACATTTCCGCGAGCTTGTCGAGCGGCACGAGCGCCGGCTTCTCCGTGATCCCGACCGTGCGCTGACCCTGCACGTTGGAATGGCCGCGAATCGGGCAGATACCCGCGCCCGGCTTGCCGATGTTCCCGCCTAGCAGCATCAGATTCGTCAGCATCTGCACGGCGAGCACGCCTTCGCGATGCTGCGTGATGCCCATGCCGTAGAGAATCATCACGGCTTCGGCCCGCGCATATTCGGTGGCGGCGGCTTCGAGCGCGGCGCGCGTCAGGCTCGATTGCGTTTCGATGTCGCTCCAGTCGGCGGCGCGCATCGCGGCGGCGAAGGTATCGAAGCCGTGCGTGTGTTCGGCGATAAAGGCGGCGTCCAGCACGCGCGGCGTCTGGTTTTCTTGCGCCAGGTCGTCCGCTTCGATCAGCGCCTTGCACAAGCCCGTGACCGCGGCAATGTCGCCGCCGATCTTCAGTTGCAGATATTGCGTGCTGATGGCGGTCTGGATCGGCGACAGCATTTCCACCGGCGACTGCGGATTCGCGAAGCTCACGAGCCCGCGTTCCTTGATCGGGTTGAAGGTGATGATGCGCGCGCCGCGCTTTCTCGCTTCCTGCAAGGGATGCAGCATGCGCGGCGCATTCGTGCCGGTGTTGTGCCCGAAGAAGAAAAAGCAGTCGGTGTGCTCGAAGT
The DNA here is from genome assembly GCF_023631405.1 of Caballeronia sp. GAWG2-1. Taxonomy (NCBI): domain Bacteria; kingdom Pseudomonadati; phylum Pseudomonadota; class Betaproteobacteria; order Burkholderiales; family Burkholderiaceae; genus Caballeronia; species Caballeronia sp. GAWG2-1. The sequence continues at coordinate 424,287 of NZ_JALQDD010000027.1, read as the reverse complement.
CGTCGAGCGTCACGGTGCCGACCGGCGCGCCGATGGTCTCCGGCAGCGCCACCGACGTGCTCTCGTGGCACATGTTCGAGCTGTCCGGCAGATTGTTCGTGCCGTAAAGCCGCGCGAACAACTGGAACATGTACGACGTTTCGAGCGATGCGCGCCCCGACGTGTAGAAGACGCTGCGCTTCGGCCTGGCGTCGCGCAGCATCGCGCCGATTTCGTCGAAAGCCTGTTGCCACGGAACTGGCACGTAACGGTCGGTGGCGGCGTCGTAACGCATTGGCTCGGTCAGGCGGCCTTGCGATTCGAGCTCGAAATCGGTCCACGCCGTCAATCCCGCGAGCGTGTGATGCGCGAAAAAATCCTGATCGATCCGCTTCTTCGTCAATTCCCACGCGGTTGCCCGCGCGCCGTTCTCGCAAAATTCGAAGAGATGCGGATCGGCCGGCTTCGCCCACGAACAGCTCACGCACGCAAAGCCGTCCGGCTTGTTCTGATGCAGAAGAATGCGCGCGCCGTTGAGCGCGACGTGTTCGTTGACGAGTGCCGAGGTAACTGCCTTGACCGATCCCCAGCCGCCCGCCGGGTGATCGTACTTTTCGATATGCGGCAGTTTGCTCATGCTTGGCCTCTCCCGTGAATGGTCCGTTCGCTTCACATTCAGCAAGAAACAGGCACAGCGGCGCGCTTTTAATGAAAAGAAAGCCGCCGCCCTGCATGGACAAGGCGGCGGCTTTTCGGTTCACTTTTTGTCCTGGCGCGGGTGCCGGGACTTATCTTCCGGTCAGGTTTCCGGATTACCGTCTTCTGCCGGTAGCGTCTTCGGAATGAAGGCTTCGGCGCGGCGGCGAATGTCGTCCACCTCGCCGGTCACGAAAGTGCGGTTGTCGGCGGCGAGCGCTTGCTGATACTGCGCGCCTTCCGGCACGCGATGCAAAAGCGCGCGCAATTCGCCCTGCGTGGTTTGTTCGACCGGCTCGAAGCTGTAAAGCCCGAGCATGAGTTCGGCGCGCTCGTGCAGCAGAAAGAGGCACGAGGCGAAAACGCCGACCGCGATCACTTCCTGCACGCCGAAGCGGAATTCCTGCTGCACCGACGAAAACGGCAGCCACGCGACGACCAACAAGCCCAGCAGCGCCAGCACGATGGTCGCGTTCAGGAACATGCCGGCGCGGGCAATGACGCGCTCGCGCTCGGTTTGCAACTGCCCGGCCGATTTCGGCACGAGCGCGGTGATGGATTGTTGTTGGCGGAGTGCTTCGAGGGGAAGAGCGGCCATGGATGTGTCGTCGGAACGATTCGTGAGTGAGCGCCAACAGGCAAAGAGCGGCGCGACACGGGTATAACGCATGGCTTACAGGAAGGTTGACGGCGCTTTCGTCTTGTTGCGTCCTGTTTCTTCTCGTTGCAATTGGGGTTTGTGATACGCGGCTTGCACGAATGCTAGCGCGTCCGATCCTTCACCGGCGTGCGGATGGTCGCGGTGCCTTCGGCGATCTGCCGCGCGAACACGAGCGCCTCGACGATGGTGCCGAACACTTCGCCGCGAATCTTTTCGTCGGTTAGCCGCAGCAAATACGACGGATGATAGGTCGGCACCACGATGCGCCCCTTGTGCTCGATGGTCTTGCCGAGATACTCGGACAGCGCCGTGCGATGCCCCGTCAGCGCCTTGAGCGCGGTGGCGCCAAGCGCCACGACCACTTTCGGCGCGATCCGCGTCAGTTCCTCCTCCAGCCAGAACCGGCAGGCCTCGCGTTCGCGCTGTCCGGGCGCAACGTGCTGCCGCTCATCGCCATGCGGGTCGAATTTGAAGTGCTTCACCGCGTTGGTCAGATAAAGCGTTTCGCGCGCGAGTTGCGCCTCACCGATGGCCTCGTCCAGCAGCTTGCCCGCCGGACCGACGAACGGCTTGCCTTCGCGGTCTTCGTTATCGCCAGGCTGCTCGCCGACCAGCATGACGCGCGCGTTCGCCGGACCGATTCCGGGCACGGCCTGCGTCGCGTTGCGCCAGAGCGAACAGCGTTTGCACGCGTCGAGCGAGGGCGGCTCCTTCAGCGACGTGCCCTGAAGCGGCTCCAGATCCGTGTTGAGGGCCACTTCCATGTCCGCGGGAACGTTGCGCGGATGCCGGTCGCGCCGCGAATAAGGATCGGCGCGCGAGATCAGCGTGGGATCTGCGCGCTGGTTTTCCGGGCTCTTCCAGTAGCGCACCGGCATGTGCGATGCCACTTCGGCGGCATTTTCCACCGCCGACGTAAAGGTGCTTTCGTAATAAGCGAGCCACAGCGCTTCGATGGCGTCTCCGCTCACGGCCTCGCCGCTCATCGCGGTATCGCCGAAATCCATTGGCTTTTCTTCCGGGTCGCTCGTGCGGTCCACCCGCAGCAGCGCGCCGTCCCAAAAGGCCGCGCCGTGCGGCGTCGCGATCATCCACGTGGCGCTGCCCATGCGCGTGGCGAAGTGCATGGCGGCGTGCTCCAACAGGTCGTGCACGGGCTCGCACCAGCTGATGAACTCGGGCGGTCCGAGCGACGAATCGCGATGCCTGAAGCGCAGCACGCGACGCATCTCGTTTTCCTCGGCCTCCACGGCTTCGATCATGTGTTGCAGGCGCTGCCCGTCGGGATCGTCCGGCGATACGACCGCGCGATCGCCCTGGGTCCAGCGCCACAACACCTTGTAGAGAAACATCCAGCGGGCCGGCGTGCGATAGCAGGCGGCCGTTGCCAGCATCGCGAGGAATTCGCGGGCGATCTTCACGGGCTTGGGCGCGTCGGGGTTCTCGGGGCCGGGCGGCGGTCCGTCGATGCTGCCGAACACGGTTGCCGAGGAATCCGATTCCAGCCATACGACGTCTTCCGGCCGCGCGCCTTCCATGAGGAGCGTGCGCGCGGCGGAGCGCCAGGCGGCGAAGGACGGATCGAAGACGACGCTTTTCATCGAAGAGAGGAAGCCGGAAGGAACGAAAAGTACTGTATATCCATACAGTGAATTCTATCGGCGCTTCGGCTTTTGGGGCAACTTTTTTGGGATGGTCGTGCCCTTAAGAGCGGTTGCGACTTTCGCCGCGTGCGCATGGGTACACCCATTGCTGTACCTCGAAACAATCGCGGCTTTGACTGCCGATGAACCACAAAATCAAAACGGAGTCGACATGCTTGCCATAGTCATCCCTGCTCATAACGAAGCCGCGCATATCGGCGCGTGCGTGACTGCCGCCCGGCGCGCGGCGGACCATCATCAATTGCTGGGAGAAGAAGTGCGCGTGATCGTCGTGCTCGACAGTTGCAGCGACGAGACGGGCGAAATCGCCTCCGCACTCGGCGCGCACGTCACGAGTATCGATGCGCGCAATGTCGGCATCGCGCGGGCGCATGGCGCGGAGCGGGCGCTTGCGCTCGGCGCGCGCTGGCTCGCCTTCACCGACGCCGACACGACCGTCGCCGACGACTGGCTCTCGCGCCAGCTCGACTGCTGCGCGGATGCGGTGTGCGGCGTGATCGGCGTGCATGACTGGTCGCCGCATCTCGGCGCGGTGCAGGAGCATTTCGGCCGTACTTATACGGATGCGGACGGGCATCGCCATATCCACGGCGCGAATCTCGGCGTCTCGGCACGGGCTTATTTGCAGGCAGGCGGTTTTCCGCCGCTCGAATCCAGCGAGGATGTCGCGCTCGTCGAAGCGTTGATCGAAACGGGCGCGCACATCGAGTGGAGCGCGGCGCCGCGCGTGGTGACGAGCGCGCGTACCGATTTCAAGGCGAAGAAGGGCTTCGGCGCGACGCTGGTGGAAGTGAGCCGGCGTTATCTGAGCGCGAACGTCAATGCCAACGCGGACGTGGCAGGCCCGGCGGATGTGACGGCGATTGCCGCGTAGGCGTTATTGCGAGGTCGACGGCGCGGGGCAGGCGCCGTCATTCGGATGCGGTGCATTGGAGAGCATGACGGCGATTGCCGCAGGAATATCGACGACGGCCGAGGCATGTCCATGCCCGCGCTCGTTGTGCATGATTCCACGCAACGATGCAACCGCGTCAACCGTCCGATAAATCGCCAGGCAAGTCTACGTCACGCAGCACGTTCCGGTCATTCACTTCGATGACCGTCGGCGTTTCCATGGCGAAGATGCCGCGCGCGCCTGCGTCGCCATCGAGCGTGGCGAGCGCCGCGCCGTACTCGATGCCAAACCCCACCGGATGTCCCCGCGTGCCGCGATAAAACGGCGCGACGAGCCGCGCGCCTGCGTCGAGCGGACGTGCGACGGCTTCGATGGTCGCGGGCTCGATCCACGGCATGTCGCCGAGCGCGACAAGCCAGCCTTCCGCGTCGGCGGTGGCGCGTACGGCCACGGCGAGCGTCGCGCCCATGCCGCGCTCGGCATCGATGCTGAAAATGACCTTGCAGCCGGCTTCGTTCAGCACTTCCGCCAGCTTTTCCGCGCCCGGCCGAACCACCGCGATCACACTCGAAGCAACCGAAAGCAGCCTGCGCGCCGACTGAAACACGACCGGCGTGCCGTTCGGCAAGGGCGCCAGCAGCTTGTTGTGAATGCCGGAAGGATCGAAGCGGGTGCCGAGCCCTGCGGCCAGCAGGATGCCGGTCGCGCTTGACGAGTAGGTCATCGGTGCGGCTCGCGTGGGGAAGAGGATCGATTGTGCAGCGCGTCGATAGTCGCCGCAAGCGTCAAAAAAATCCGCGCGGCGCAATGTGCATTCGTGCCATTGAGCGCCGCGCGTACCGTTCCTTCCGCACTACACCATCGTCTTCGGCATGACTTTATCGAGCGTGATCGGCAAGTCGCGCACGCGCACGCCGGTCGCGTGATACACCGCGCTGCCGAGCGCGCCCGCCACGCCCGTGATGCCGATTTCCCCGATGCCGCGCGCGCCGTCCGGATTGATATGCGGATCGGGCTGACCGACAAAGGAAACATCCAGCAAGCCGATATCCGCGTTCACCGGCACGTGATACTCCGCGAGATTGGCGTTGGTGTAGCGGCCGTAGCGGCCGTCGAGTTCGCCCTTCTCGAAAAGCGCCGAGCCCACGCCCCAAACGATGCCACCCATCAACTGACTGTGCGCCGTCTTCTCGTTGAGCAAGGTGCCGACGTCATAGACCCCGACGACACGCGGCACGCGGATGATGCCCAGGTCCGCATCGACATGCACTTCCACGAATACCGCGCCGAACGAGTGAAACGAGTACTGCTTTTTCTCGTCGCCGGGGCGCACCGTGGCCGTCGCTTCGATAGCCTTGCCGCCGTTTCGCGCGATGATCGCCGCCGCAGGATCGCGCTTGTCCGGCGTCGAAACGCTCACGACCCAGCCATTGCTCACCGTGACGTCCTCGCGCGACAAACCGGCGACGGGCGATCCGCGATCCGCGAGCGCCATCGCGATCAACTGATCGCGCGCCTGCGCGGCCGCCGCACGCACCGCTGGCGACACGCTCGCCGCCGACTGCGAGCCGCCCGATACCGGCGCCTTCGGCAAGGATGAATCGCCAAGCGCGAAGCGCACGAAGTCGGGCGGAAAACCGAGCGCGTCGGCGGCGACCTGCGTCATCACGGTGTAGGTGCCGGTGCCTAGATCCTGCGTGCCGGAAGCGACCATCGCCGTGCCGTCGGGCAGAATGCGCGCGATCGCCGATGCCTCGCTGCGGTTCGCCGGATACGTCGCCGTCGCCATGCCCCAGCCGATCAGCGTGTTGCCGTCGCGCATCGAACGCGGCGCCGGGTTGCGGCGCGCCCAGCCGAACTTTTCCGCGCCGCGCTGATAGCACTCCATCAGCGACTTGCTGGACCACGGCTTTTTCTCTTGCGGCTCCATGTTCGCGTGATTTTTCATGCGCAGCGCGAGCGGGTCCATGTGCAACTGATACGCGAGTTCGTCCATCGCGGTTTCGAGCGCGAACGAACCGCTCGTCTCGCCGGGCGCACGCATGAATGTCGGCGTGCCGATGTCGAGCTTCACGAGCTTGTGCGAGGTCGATTGATTCGGCACCGCGTACAACATGCGCGTGAGAATGGCCGAACTCTCGGTCCAGTCCTCGAAGGTCGAGGTGGTCGAGATGACGTCGTGCTTCATGCCGGTCATCGTGCCGTCGCCGTGCGCGCTCACCTGAATGCGTTGTTCGGTGAACGGCCGGTTGCCGACCATGCCGAACATCTGCGGACGTTCGAGCACGAGCTTCACGGGACGTCCGGTCTGTTTCGATGCCATTGCCGCCAGCACGACATGCGACCACACCGAGCCCTTGCACCCGAAGCCGCCGCCGACAAACGGGCAGATCACGCGCACATTCGTTTCCGGAATGCCGAAAAATTTCGATACCGCGCCGCGCGCGCCGGAAACACCTTGCGTCGCATCGTAGAGCGTGAGATTGGGGCCGTCCCAGCGCGCGAGCGTCGCGTGCGGCTCCATTGGATTGTGATGCTCGTAGGGCGTCGTATAGACGGCGTCGAGGCGCGTCTGACCTTGGCGCAGACCGGCATCGACATCGCCGCGGCTCGTGGTGATCGGGCGGCCCATCATCTTTTCGGGTTGATACGCCGTGCCGCGCGCACGCACGTATTCCGCGTTTGGCATGGCGCCCTCGTAGCGGACGATCACATGGCGCGCCGCGCCTTGCGCATGTTCCAGCGTGTCCGCGACGACCACCGCCACCGGCTCGTTGCTGTAGCGCACTTCGTCGGTTTGCAGGAGCGTGAGCTTGCGCACGGCGGGCGGTTGCGCGTCGGGCACGCCGCCGTTGGGCAGACGCATTGCGTTCTTGTGCGTCAGGACGAGCAGCACGCCGGGCATCGTGTCGGCGCCGCTGGTATCGATAGAGGCGATGCGGCCCTTGGCGATCGTGCTCGTGATCAGCACCGCATGCGCGAGCTTGGCGTCGTTGTTGTCGGCCGAATAGCGCGCCTGGCCCGTGACCTTGAGCACGCCGTCGGTGCGATCGAATGGTTTGCCGATGATGCTCATGCCGTGCCTCCCGCTTGTTCCACTGCCCGAACGATCGCCCGCTGGGCGAGCGCCACCTTGAAGCCGTTCTCGCGCAGCGGCCTGGCATCGCGCACGGCAAGCGCGGCCGCGTTTTGCAGCGACGCGCGATCGAGTGGTTTGCCGATGAGCGCGCTTTCCGTCGCGTTCGCGCGCCACGGTTTGTGCGCGACGCCGCCCAACGCGATGCGCGCGGCCTTCACGGTGTTGCCGTCCATCTGCAAGGCGGCGGCAACGGAGACGAGCGCGAACGCATAGCTCGCGCGGTCGCGCACCTTCAGATACTTCGAATGTCCCGCGAAAAGCGGCGGCGGCAGATCGACCGCCGTGATGAGTTCGCCGGGCTTGAGCGTGGTATCGAGATCGGGCCGGTCACACGGCAGCCGATGAAACTCCGCGAACGGAATGGTCCGCTCGCCTTGCGGGCCGGTCACGCGCACGACGGCATCGAGTGCGGCGAGCGCGACGCTCATATCGGAGGGATTGGTCGCGACACATTGACTGCTCGCGCCGAGTATCGCGTGAATGCGGTTGTTGCCTTCGAGCGCGGCGCAACCGCTGCCGGGCGCGCGCTTGTTGCATTGAGGAAAGCCCGTGTCGTAAAAGTAATAGCAGCGCGTGCGCTGCATCAGGTTGCCGCCGACGGTAGCCATGTTGCGCAATTGCGCCGATGCGCCCGCAAGCAATGCCTGCGACAAGAGCGGATAGCGCTCGCGCACCCAAGCGTGATTCGCGGCGTCGCTATTCCGCACCAGCGCGCCGATGCGCAGCCCGCCATCGGGCAAGGTCGTGACGCCGTTCAGGGCGTCGATGTGGGTGATATCGACGAGACGAGTGGGCCGCGCCACGCCGCCTTTCATGAGATCGAGCAGATTCGTGCCGCCGCCGATGTACATCGTGCCGGGCTGGCTGGCCGCCTGCAGCGCCGCACGGATGTCGGCGGCGCGCTGATAAGAGATCGCGTCCATGTGCTCTCCCTTAACCTTGCGACGAAGCGACGAACTTCACCGCCGCCACGATATTCGGATACGCACCGCAGCGACAGATATTGCCGCTCATACGCTCGCGGATTTCATCGTCGGAGAGTTGCGCGGGTCGGAAGCGCACGTCGGCGGTGGCGGCGCTGGCATCGCCTGCACGGTATTCGTCGATGAGCGCGGTCGCCGAGCATAACTGCCCGGGCGTACAGTAGCCGCACTGAAACGCATCCTTTTCGATGAACGCGCGCTGCAACGGGCTGAGCGCATCGCCGCCGGGAGCCAAGCCTTCGACGGTCGTGATGCTCTCGCCTTCGTGCATCACGGCAAGCGTCAGACACGAGTTGATGCGTCGCCCGCCCGCGATTACCGTGCACGCGCCGCACTGGCCACGGTCGCAGCCTTTTTTCGTGCCGGTGAGGTCGGCGTATTCGCGCAGGGCGTCGAGCAAGGTCGTGCGCGCTTCGACCTGAAGCTCGTACGGATGACCGTTGATGGTCAGCTTGACCGGCATCGTCGGCGCGGAGGTGACGGGTGGCGCGATGGCGGGCGTTGCAGCTTGCTGTTGCGCGCGCGCGGTCGACGCAAGCGGCGCGGCGGCTACGGCCGCGCTCGCTGCCGCCGATTGCAGGAAGCGCCGACGCGACGGCTTCTGGGCCGCGTCGTCGGTATCGCGTGTATCGGGTAAAAGGGGTGAAGGCGTTTTGACTGGGGACATGGCGATTGAATGCTCCTCGCTCGTTCGGTTGGGCGCGCCACGCCGTGCAGGTCTCGATGAACCACGTCCCTGAGGTCTTGAGGATGGCGCGTGATACGCGAGCCGCCTTCGTTCGATCGCTGTAAGACGACCGAACGTTCGACCATTCGCGCAAGCCAAGAGTGACAGCAAGTCCAATGCCATCGTCGGCAGACGCTGGTGCGCCCGACTACTCGCTCGTCTGAACACGGACCATGCAAGTAAATACTGCATGGCTGCGTAAATAAGCTGCGAAAACGTGTCGGCAAAGATGACGCGAACATGGCCGTTTCGCCCGGCGAGCGCCATATGGCGCACTTTGTGACGCTTCGATCATCGAGCGCGCCTCAAAATATTCGCTCGACGTCAGCCGCCATTCGCCGTGGCTCGACATGTTTGAAACACCTATCCAACCCATGCCATCCGATACGAATCGCTATCACGAGGCGGCTGCGTTCTATTCGAACGGACGCTACGCCGAAGCGCTGGAGACGCTCGCGCCCTTGGTCCTCGACGCCGACGCGCTCAATCTCGCCGCTGTCTGCGCCTATCGACTCGAACGTCACGACGAAGCGGAGCGCTACTGGCTGCGCGCAATCGATGCGCGTCCCGACGACGCCGGGATGCGCAACAACCTGGCGAATCTGTTCAACGAGTTGCAGCGTTATCGTGAAGCGGAAACGCTTTATCGGAACGCGCTCGCACTTCTTCCGGACTATCCGGTCGCGCATTACAACCTCGCGAACGTGCTTGATCGGCAAGGGCGCGCGGACGAAGCCGAGGAGGGTTATCGTCGCGCGCTCGCGCTCAAACCCGATTTCGCCGAGGCTCATGCGAATCTTGCCGCGTTGCTCGCGCGCACGAACCGGTTGCCGGAGGCCGAGGCTGAGTATCGCCACGCGATCGATGCACAGCCTGCCTTTGCCGAAGCACGAAATAACCTTGGCAACGTGCTTCGGACCTTGGGTAAGCTCGGCGAGGCGCGCGCACAGTTCGAGCACGTGCTTGCCGCACGGCCCGACTGGGCGGACGCGCATCTGAACTTGGGCAACGTCTTGAAAGATGCCGGGCTCGTTGTCGATGCCGAGCATGCGTATCGGCGGGCTGTCGGCTTGCGGCCGGACTACGCGGCGGCGTACACCAATTTGGGCATCGTGCTTGGGGAACAAGGGCGGCTCGCCGAGGCGGAAGTCGCGTATCGTCATGTCGTCGACCTTGCGCCGCAAAACGCCGATGCGCATTTCAATCTCGCCGATGCGATCTACGACATAAGCGCTCATGGCCGTTTCGACCGCCTGCACGAAGCGCAAGCCGCGTATGAAAAAGCCTTGGCCATACGGCCGGATTTCATCGCGGCGCATTTGCATCTGGGCAACGTGTATCGTGAGGACGAAACACGTCTCGCCGATGCGGAAGCGACCTTCCGGCACGCGCTGTCGATGGATCCGGAGTGCGTCGATGCACAGATGAATCTGGCCACCTTGCTGCTCGGCACGGGCCGTTATGAACAAGGATGGCCGCTCTTCGAGGCTCGCTGCGACGAGCGCTTCGCGCAGCGCGGCGCGCTTCCGCCAGCGTTGCCGGGTCCGCGCTGGCAGGGCGAAGCGTTGACGGGCAAGACACTCATCGTGATGGCCGAGCAAGGCTTCGGCGACACCATTCAGTTCAGCCGTTACCTTCCTGAACTCAAGGTGCGTGGGCTAGATCGTCTGACGGTGGTCTGCCCGCCGGCCTTGGTCGCGTTGATCGGCGCGATGGATTGCGTGGACGCATGCATCGCGCCGGCCGATCTGCACGCGCTACCGGCCCACGACTACAGTTGCTTCCTGATGAGCCTGCCTTTCCTCATGGGGACGACGCTCGCGACTATTCCATCGACCGTTCCTTATCTGCGAGCACCGCGCGAAAAGGTCGAGTTCTGGCGGGCTCGGTTGCCCGCGGGCACGTTGAAAGCAGGCATTGCCTGGACAGGCGAGCCGCGTCCGGGACTGCGCGACGCCTTTGCCGCTTTTAGCCGCCGCTGGCTCGCCGCGCGTCAATGCGAGCGCTTGCTGACCTTGCCCGGCGTGCACTTCGTCAGTCTTCAGAAGGGCGCGACGGCGCGCGCGGAATGTGCCGCGCTGCCCGACGCCTGGCGTTTGTACGACCCGATGAACGAAGTCGCCGATTTCGCCGATACCGCCGCGCTCATCGAATCGCTGGATCTCGTCATGAGCGTGGATACATCCGTGGCGCATCTCGCGGGCGCGCTTGGCAAGCCGCTGTGGATACCACTGTGCTCGAACGCTTGCTGGCGCTGGCTCGCCGGACGCGACGACTCCCCGTGGTATCCGACCGCGCGGCTTTTCAGACAGCAAGCGCCCGGAGATTGGGACGATGTGATCGAGCGCGTCGCCGATGCGCTGACCGTCTGGCAACGCGACACTCAGCTACGCGGATAACTGCCCGGTGCGCCGCGCGCCGAACGCGCCGGCCCGTATGGATCGGGATTGCCATAGCGCGGGATGGTGCCATCGGCGCGAGCGCGTGCAAGGTCCGCGCGGACTTCGGCGCGCGAAAGCGGCGTGTTGGCCGCCATCGTCATGGGCGTAGGCATCGGCATGGCTTGCGGTGCGGCGGCCGGGTCCATTGTCTGCGCCGATGCCGCAGCGCTCATGGCGAATGCTGCAAGGGCGGCCAAGCGGATCGCTGGTTTCATCGTCGTTCTCCTGAGCGGTGCGAAGCGGTGAGCGAATGCCTATCTATACGCGCTTCGGCGACAAACGGATGAATAGGGATGAATAAGCGCGACGGCAACTAACCGTCTTTCGTGCCAGCGCCTGCAAGGACGGGCTTTGCGTTGCAAGGGCGCAAAAGAAAAAGCCGGCAGCGCCGGCTTCCCATGCAAGCCATGCCGTTGGCAAATGCTCAAAGATCCGCCGGATACGGCGCCTTCAGCCACTTCGTCGAAAGCGTGTTGAGCGTGCCGTCTTTTTTCGCTTGAACGATCGCCGCATCGACTTCCTTCAAGAGTCGGGGCTCGTCCTTGTTCAATCCGACATGATCCGGCGAACTGAACAACTGAAACTTCTGCTCGGGCTGCACGGGCGGATTACGCGCGATGATCGTTGCGCCAACATCGTTGCCGACTACCAGCAATTGCGCTTGACCGGCCAGAAACGCGGAGATCGCGCCGTTCGGGTCTTCGAAACGCTTGATATCGGCCGTGGGCGGCGCCACCTTGCTCACGCTCAAGTCTTCGAGCGTGCCGCGCGCCACCGCTACCGACTTGCCCGCGAGATCGGCGGTCGTCTTCACCGCCAGCGACTTCGGTCCGAACACCGCCAGATAGTACGGTGCATAAGGCCGCGAGAAATCGATCACCTTTTCGCGCTCGGGCGTCTGACCGACCGAGAGCAGCAAGTCGGCCTTGTGCGTGGCGAGATAAGCCATGCGGTTTTCGCCGGTGATCGGCACGAACTCGACTTTCGCCTTGAGCGCGCGCGCCAGGTATTCGCCCATCTCGATGTCGTAGCCTTGCGGCTTCATGTCCGGGCCGATAGAGCCGAACGGCGGATAGTCCATGAATACGCCGATGCGCACCACGCCGTTTTTCTGGATGGTGTCGAGCGTGTCCGCATGGGCGAACGAGACGGCGAGGGCGAACGAAGCGGCGAGCAGGCCGCGCAGAAACCGCGAGAGGCGAAGCGTCATGGTGGGGATCGAAAGGTGAGGGGATCGACGCACTCTAGGCACGCCAAAATCCCCTCACAATCGAAATCTGCGCATGCCAGCCATGTCGCGTGCGCATGGCTGGCTTGTAGAGCAACTTCCTCAGGCTTCGCTTTCCATGATCCGGTCGATCAGCCGCGCGTTCTCTCCCGCCGAACCGATGCCCGCGTGCCGCGCCATTGGCACGAAGAAATGCGTGGCGATAGGCAGCTTCGAGCGCGACAGCCAGTTGCTCAGATGAGTCGCGAGCCTGCGCGCCGGCGTCTTCAGTTCCTCGCGCAGCACGGCGGGCAGCTTGTCGAAGTGACGCATGTCGGTCTGATACGGCTCGGGCGCGACGCATAACGCGTTCGGGCGGCCATCGACATCGGCGGGCAGGCGTTCCAGCGCCTCGTGCAACAGCGCGACGCCGAGACCCTCGCCGCGCCACGGCTTGCGCACTTCCCACAGGCTGATATAGATCACGCGATGCGCATTGAACACTTCGCACAGCCGTTCGGGACCGAGCGCCTCGGTGGCCGCGAGCGCGAGCGACAGCATTTCGCCGGAATAGGTGTCGAGCGTATAGACGAGATCGGCGCTGCTGTGAAGCGGCGGCACCTTGACGAGTTGAAGCTTGACCGCGGCCGCGACGATATCGCTGCCCGCCTCGTGGAACACGGCAAAGGCGGTGCCAAGCCGTTCGTCGTCGACTTGCGGATACTCGTGGCGATACGTCATCGTGAAGAGAAACGGCCCGATCTTTTCGCGATACGCGAGCGGCCGGTCGACATCGTAATCGGCGGCGCCTTCGAGGCCGTAGGGATCGTAATCGCGCTTTTCACGCCGTTCCGCCGAGGCGAGCACGGCGAGCGGTCGGCGCGATTCCGGCACGAGATCTTCTGGCAACCCTTCCCAGTTGAGCCGCAAAAATTCGCGGCTGCCGCGATAGTGCGTCTCGAAGAGAGAGAGAATCTGTTCGCTCGCCACCGGGTCGAGAATGCGCTGCGCGCATTCCACCGCGCGGTCGAGGAGTTGATCGGCCTCGGCGGGATCGGGCGCGAGGGCCGGTTCGTGCGCCTGCGGCATGGCCGGCAAGCCGCGCGCGATGCGGTCCCGATGCGCCAGTTCTAGCCATTCGTCGGCGGCGCGTTCGGCGATATGACCCGCCGCGATACGATAGCCTGTCAGCACGATCGACTGACCGGTCTGGCCGAGCGGGAAGACGTACTCGTCGGACATCGCTTCCTCGACCGTCACGTCGCGAAAGGTTTCGCGCAGGGCGGGCGCGTTGGCTGCCGAGTTGAAGCGATCGTGCGAGAGCACATGCGCGACGAGATCGGACGCGGCTGGGCCGGATTCGGATGCCACGCCGGGCAGTAGCTTAAGGAGTGACAAGGTGGGAGTCGTGCTCGATGTGCTCATGGGTGCCGCCCGTGCCTGATGGTTGCTGTGGGTTGCTGTCGGTCGCTGTCGATTGCCGCAGGTCGCAGGTCGCAGTCGCGAAGGGCTATCGTAACAAACACGGGGGCGGATCGGTGCCGGCGGTGCAGTGCGGCAAAACGGAACATTCAAGGAGTCGCTCGATGAATCAGCAAACTGAAGCAATCGATGAAACCGTCACGAACGAAGGCGGCTGCGCGTGCGGCGCATTCCGGTTCCGCGCGATAGGCCGGCCGTTGCGCGTCGGCATGTGCCATTGCATGACGTGCCGGCGCGTGCACGGCTCGGCGTTCGGCTCCTACGTCATCTATCACCGCGGCAACGTGGAGTTTTCCGGCCGCACATCGACGTGGCGCAGTTCCGACGAAGGCAGGCGTCATTTCTGTCCCGAATGCGGCTCCGTGGCGTACATGGAGTACGTGACGCGCGACGAAGTCGATGTGCCGCTCGGCGCGTTCGATCTGACCGGCGTTTTCGAGCCGGCCTACGAACTCTGGTGCGAGCATCGCGAGCCCTGGCTGCCTCAAGGCGTGCGCAAGGAGTACGCGCAAGAGCGAACGGGTTAGCCGTTGCCGCGACCCATTCTTGCGGGTCGGTGCGCGCGGCATCATCGTTGCCGACCGAGACAAAAAGCAGCCCGAAGGCAAATAACTAACTTCGATATCGAGACACGCTTTGTCCTGCCGGAACTGCATCCTTCAATCAACGGTCCGAGCAATTGCAATCGATTGCGGAAAATAAGACGATATGCGGCGCGCACGTTTTTCAGAGCGAAAGCATCGAAAGAAACGACATGCGCCGGATGCGCCAAGCAGCAGGATCGGGCCTAAAACGAATTGCCAACGAGGAGCATCGACACCATGGCAAAGCAACCGGTAAGCGGCAGCGGCAAGAGCAACCCCGAAGACGCAAAGTGCGTCGGCGCGTGCGATCCTGGCGAGCAGATCGAAGTCATCGTCATGCTGCGCCGCAAGGACGAAGCAGCGTTTGATCAGATGATGAAGCACATCGAAGCCGGCGACGCCCCGGCGCAGTCCGTGACCCGCGCGGACTTCGGAAAGCGCTTCGGCGCGTCGCAGGAAGACGTCGACAAGGTCAAGAAGTTCGCCGAGCAATACGGCCTCACGGTGGTGCGCGCCGAAGCGGAAACGCGCAGTGTCGTGCTCAAGGGCACCATCGAGCAGTTTCAGAAGGCGTTCGACGTGAAGCTCGAACGTTTCCAGCATCACAACATGGGCGAGTATCGCGGCCAGGCGGGACCCGTTCATGTTCCCGACGAAGTGCACGACGCCGTCACCGCCGTGCTCGGCCTCGACAGCAAGCCGCAAGCGCGTCCGCATTTCCGTTTCCGGCCGCCGTTCAAACCGGCGCGCGGCCTTACGGCATCGTCGTTTTCGCCGCTCGATCTCGCGCAACTCTATGACTTCCCGGAAGGCGACGGCGCGGGGCAATGCATCGCGATCATCGAACTCGGCGGCGGTTACAAGACCAGCGACCTGACGGCGTACTTCTCGAAGCTCGGCGTGAAACCGCCGAAAGTGGTGTCCGTCGGCGTGGACGACGCGAAGAACGCGCCCACGGGCAATCCGAATGGTCCGGACGGCGAAGTGACGCTCGACATCGAAATCGCCGGAGCGGTCGCGCCGGGCGCGCGCATCGCGGTGTATTTCGCGCCGAATAGCGACGCAGGCTTCGTCGATGCCGTCAATCGCGCCATTCACGACGACACCAACCAGCCGTCCGTGGTGTCCATCAGTTGGGGCGGACCGGAATCGAACTGGTCGGCGCAATCCATCGGCGCGTTCAACGACGTGCTGCAAAGCGCGGCGGCGCTCGGCGTCACGGTATGCGTGGCATCGGGCGACAGCGGTTCGACCGACGGCGTCGGCGACGGCGCGGATCACGTCGATTTCCCGGCGTCCAGTCCCTACGTGCTCGGCTGCGGCGGCACGAGCGTCGCGGCATCCGCACAGAAGATCACGAAGGAAGTCGTGTGGAACGACGGCAATCAGGGCGGATCGGGTGGCGGCGGTGTGAGCGGCGTGTTCGCGCTGCCTTCGTGGCAGAAAGGGCTGAGCGTCGCGCATGCCGGCGGCAAGACGACGGCGCTCGCCAAGCGCGGCGTGCCGGATGTATCGGGCGACGCGTCGCCGCAAAGCGGCTACGAAGTGCTGATCGACGGCGAGCAGACGGTCGTCGGCGGCACGAGCGCGGTCGCGCCTTTGTGGGCCGCGCTGATCGCTCGCATCAACGCGATCAACGGTTCCCCCGCAGGCTTCATCAATCCGAAGCTGTACAAGGCGAAGGGCGCGTTCCACGACATCACGCAAGGCGATAACGGCAGTTTCGCGGCAGCGGCGGGATGGGATGCCTGCACGGGGCTTGGCAGCCCGGACGGCGCGAAGATCGCGGCGGCGCTCAAACCCGCGAAGAGCACGAGTTGAGACGGGCAGTGACAGTGAACAACAACCACGATGACGATTCTGGAGCGTTCAAGATGAACTCCGATCCACTGGCAGCAGCAGGCGCAGACAAACCCGAAGAACCGGCGCACGGCAACGCGCACGCAGCGGCGAAGAAAACGCCGAAGAGCAAGGATCAGCCGTACTTCGATCCCGTCGCCTACGGCAACGGTCCCGACGATTCCGTCGAGGCGACCGAAGCCGACGAAAACGCCGCGATCACGCACCATAGCGTGACCGTGGGCGGCGAGAAGATCGCTTACACGGCCACGGTCGGCCACCTCGTGACGGTGGACCCGAGCAGCAGCAAGCCGGATGCGAAGATGTTCTATGTCGCCTTCACGAAGGACGGCGCAAAGGAAGAACAACGGCCGCTCACGTTCTTCTATAACGGCGGGCCGGGCTCGTCCTCGGTGTTCGTGCTGCTCGGTTCGTTCGCGCCGCGCCGAATCAAGACCGCCATGCCGAGCTTCACGCCGCCCGCGCCCTACGAGATGGAAGACAACGCGGACAGTCTTATCGACAAGAGCGATCTGATTTTCATCAATCCCGTGGGAACGGGATATTCCGCCGCCATCGCGCCGAACAAGAACCGCGACTTCTGGGGTGTGGATCAGGATGCGGATTCGATCAAGCAGTTCATCAAGCGCTATCTGACGAAGAACAACCGCTGGAACTCGCCCAAGTTCTTGTTTGGCGAATCGTATGGCACGGCGCGCAGCTGCGTCCTGGCGTACCGGCTGCATGAAGATGGCGTCGATCTGAACGGCATCACCCTGCAATCGTCGATTCTCGATTACCGCCAGGCGGGCAACCCCGTCGGCGCGCTGCCTACCGCCGCTGCGGATGCGTGGTATCACAAGAAGCTCGGCGTGCATCCCACGCCGACCAACCTCTTGAACTTTGCCGAGGAAGTCGCGGAGTTTTCGCGCTCGGACTATCTCAACGCGTTGCGCAAGTTTCCGCAGACCGACGATGAAGTGGTCGAGAAGCTCTCCGAATACACGGGCATCGACAAGGTGACGCTGCTTGCGTGGAGTCTGGATATCGCGGCTTACGACAGCCGTGGCAATTCGCTCTTTCTGACGACGCTCCTGAAGTCGAAGGGCGAATCGCTCGGCTCGTACGACGGGCGCGTGACGGCTATTTCGACGGGCATCGCGGGCAAGATCGATCCGAACTCGGGCGGCAACGATCCGACCATGACAGCGGTGAGCGGCGTCTACACGACCATGTGGAACAGCTATCTCAACGAGCAGTTGAAATTCACGTCCACTTCGTCATTCACGGACCTGAACGACCAGGCTTTCCTCAACTGGGACTTCAAGCATACGGACCCGACCGGCGAACAGAAGGGACTGGATTCGAAAGGCAACGTCGTGCTCTATACAGCGGGCGATCTGGCCGCCGTGATGGCGCTCAACGTGGATCTCAAGGTCTTGTCCGCAAACGGCCTATATGACTTCGTGACGCCGTTTTATCAGACCATCATCGACCTTCAGCAGATGCCGTTGATCAACAGCGTCGTCAGGCAGAATCTTTCCGCGGCGTTTTATCCATCGGGACATATGGTTTATCTCGACGGAGCATCGCGCACGCAACTGAAGGCGGATCTCGCGAAGATGTACAACGAGGCCACGTCGAACCATGCGGCCATGACGCGCATCATCTCCTTGCAGAAGGTAACGGCGGAGAAGGCATTGTCGCCAGCGAGTACCGGTGTCTGATAGTCACAAGCGGGCGAGGCTTCGGCTTCGCCCGTCGCGCCCCGCCGGGCGTCCCGCTGCAAGCGGAAACCCTATCTCCTTCGGGAACAAGGCTTGCGAATGGCCCGAGAGGCTAAAAGCAATCTTCCCCAAGGAGTCCCCTCAAATGGCAACAAAGAAGCAACCCACGAATAGCACCGCGCGTCCGCCTTCGCAGAGCCCGAACGCCGCGACCAACAAGAAGATCGAATCGCTCGAAGCCTTCCGCAGCGATGCAACGAATCAAGCCCTGACCACGAACCAGGGTGTAAAAGTCTCCGATAACCAGAACACGCTGCGCGTTGGAGCGCGCGGTCCGTCGCTGCTCGAAGACTTCATCATGCGTGAAAAAATAACGCACTTCGACCACGAGCGTATTCCGGAGCGCATTGTTCATGCGCGCGGTTCGGCGGCGCATGGCGTGTTCAAGGTGTACGAGTCGCAAGCCGACTTGACCAAGGCCGGTTTCCTGCAAGACCCGTCGAAAGAGACGCCGGTCTACGTGCGCTTCTCAACCGTGCAAGGCTCGCGCGGTTCCGCCGATACCGTGCGCGACGTGCGCGGCTTCGCGGTCAAGTTCTACACCGACGAAGGCAACTTCGATATGGTCGGCAACAACATGCCCGTGTTCTTCATCCAGGACGCGATCAAGTTTCCCGACTTCGTGCACGCCGTCAAACCGGAGCCGCATAACGAGATTCCGCAAGGCGCGTCGGCGCATGACACCTTCTGGGATTTCGTCTCGCTCGTGCCCGAGTCGGCGCATATGGTGATGTGGGCGATGTCCGACCGCGCCATTCCCAAGAGTCTGCGCACCATGGAAGGCTTCGGCATTCACACGTTCCGTTTCGTGAACGCGGAAGGCAAGGGGCGCTTCGTCAAGTTCCACTGGCGGCCGACCATCGGTTCGGCTTCGCTCTTGTGGGACGAAGCGCAGAAGATCGCGGGTAAGGATGCCGATTACCATCGCCGCGATTTGTGGGAAGCCATCGACAAGGGCAACTATCCCGAGTGGGAACTGGGCGTGCAGATTGTCGAGGAAGAGGACGAGCACAAGTTCGACTTCGATCTGCTCGATCCGACCAAGATCATTCCCGAGGAACTCGTGCCGCTCAAGATGATCGGCAAGATGACGCTCAACCGCAATCCCGACAACTTCTTCGCGGAAACCGAGCAGGTCGCGTTCTGTCCGGGACATATCGTGCCGGGCATCGACTTCACGAACGACCCGCTCCTGCAAGGACGTCTTTTCTCCTACACCGATACGCAGATCAGCCGTCTGGGCGGCCCGAACTTCCACGAGTTGCCGATCAACCGCCCGATCGCGCCGCTGCATAACGGTCAACGCGACGCGATGCATCGCCAGACCATCGACAAGGGTCAGGCTTCCTACGAGCCGAATTCGATCGATGGCGGCTGGCCGAAGGAAACGGCGCCGGCAGCATCGGGCGGCGGCTTCGAAACCTACACGGAACGCGTGGACGGCGAGAAGATTCGCGTGCGCAGCCCGTCGTTTGCCGACCATTTCTCGCAAGCAACGCTCTTCTGGAACAGCCAGACGCAACCGGAGAAGGATCACATCGTCGGCGCGTATTCGTTCGAGTTGAGCAAGGTAGAGCGCAAGTTCATCCGCGAACGCGAACTTGCTCTGCTCGCGAACATCGACGAGGTATTGGCCGCGCGCGTCGCGGAAAATCTCGGCATGCCCGCGCCCAAGAAAAACGCGAGCCCGGAGCAACTCGGCAAGTCGTCGGTGACGGAATCGCCGGCGCTGTCGATCATCGCCAAGGCCGTGCCGTCGATCAAGACGCGCAAGGTCGCGATTCTCGCCGCGAAGGGCGCGGACGCCGCGAGCATCAAGGCCGTCAAGGAGGCGCTTGCGGCGGGCGGCGCGCAAGCGCTCGTCATTTCGCCGACGCTCGGGTTCCCTGCCGAAGGTATCGAAGCGGACGCCACCATCCTCGGCATGCCGTCCATCATGTTCGACGGAATGATCATCGCGGACGGCAAGGCAAGCGCGAAGACGCTGTCCGAATCCGGCGACGCGCGTCACTTCGTGCTCGAATCGTTCAAGCATCTGAAAGCGATCGGCGCGATTGGCGACGGCGAGGATGTGCTTGCCGCATCGCATCTGCCTGGCGGCGATGAAGGCGTGGTCGTCGGCAGCGACGCGAAGACCGTCCTCAAGACCTTCATCGAAGCACTGGGCAAGCATCGCGTGTGGTCGCGCGCGCAGAAGGCGGAGTCGGTGCCCGCGTAATCGTCCGGCAGCACGTGTTTCGCGCCGTGCAACGCAGGGCGCGTGCGTGGGCGCGCCGGCGATAGGCGCGCCGGCGCGTTTTTGAGACACTGGCCGCACCGCTCGATTTCGGGGGTGCGGCTTGTTTCATTCTGCGATTCGTCGAGCTGACGGAACACGGCGACAGCGTTCGCGCCGTTTGCTGTGGACGCTTTGTGTGCTGCTCGGCTGGTGGCTCGGCGATGCCTTCGCGGCACCGCCGCTGATCGTCGGCGCGGTGCCGGGCATGGTGCCGCCGCTCGAACTGGCCGTGTCCGGCGCGCCATCCGATTCTTCGGCGTTGCGCGGCATTTCGGTCGATGTTCTGAACGCCATTTCCGAGCCGCTCGGGATGACGCCGCAATGGCGCCTGTATCCGGATCGCCCCGCGATGCTGGCCGCGCTCGAACGCGGCGAGATTGACATGGCGACGAGTTCGGCGGGCTTCGATGCCGGTGCGCCGCTCGAACTGAGCCATTCGTATTTTCCGGTGAAGCCGGTGTATTTCGCGCCGCTCGCGGCACATGCGCCGACGCATCGGCTCGCTTATGTCGACACGCAGATGGACCCCGCGCGGTTGCATGCGGCGTATCCGTCCTTGCAGCCGGAGGCGTATCCGGATGTGCTCGCCGCCGCGCTGGCCGTCTCGCTCGGCCGTGCCGACGGCTTCGTCGGCGACGTGACGACCGCCGTGTATGTCATCAGTCATCTGGACTTGCCGAACATCGGCGCGCGCGGTTTCACTCCGTTCGATGCAGACGGCTATCGCTTTGCTTTCGCAGCCAACCGGCCGGCCGCGCGCGCATTGCGTGAGCGTGTCGATGCCGCGCTGGCGCAATTGCCGCCGAATTTCCTGCTGACGATGAACGCGCGCTGGTACGTTTCGATGACCGCGGTGACGCTGGATCGTCCGCTCGACTTGACACCCGAGCAGCGCGCGTGGATCAAGGCGCATCCAGTCGTGCATTACTCGATGCTTTCGCAAATTCCGCCGCTCATGTTCCGCAATTCGCACGGCGAACCTGCGGGTCTCGCCGCCGACCTGCTCGATGTGATCTCGCGGGGAACGGGCTTGCGCTTCGAAGCGCGAATGCGCGGTTCTTTGTCTCAGATTGCCGCCGACTTGACGAGCGGTAAGTCCATGTTCACGCCCTACGGCGTTTCCCCCGCATGGCAACCGGTGCCGCTCACGGCGTCCGTGCCGTTCGGCGAGAGTCTGGTCGGCATCGTCACGCGTGCGGGTCAGGCGCCCCTGCGCGATGAGACCGCGCTCGCGAACAAGCGGGTGGCGCTCCCGGCCGGGATTTCGGCCCTAGCGTTGAAGCGCGAATTCGTGCGGCATCTGCGCATCGTCGAGATGCCGTCATTCGACGAGCAGTTCAGCGCGGTCGTGAACGGCGATGCCGACGCGGCTTTGGTCGATCTGACGCTCGCGAATTACGCGGTCGCCAATCCTTACCGCGGCAAGCTCGTGGTGAGCGGCGTGCTTTCCGGCAAACCGCTCGAGCAAGGCTTTCTCGTCTTGCGCAATGAGCCGATCTTGCTGGGCATCATCAACGACGCGATTGGCCATCTTCGCGCTTATCAACTCGAAGCACTGCGCGGGCGCTGGCGGCTTGGCGATCATCCTGAGACATTGTGGGAGCGCCGCCGTCCGCAAGTCGAGGTAGGCGCGCTGCTTGGCGGTGCGCTTGTTTTCGCGCTGATCGGCTGGGCGGTGTCACTGCGCACACAGATCGTGCGCCGGATTGCCGCCGAACAGGCAATGCGCGCGGCGAAGGAGGAAGCCGAAACGGCGAACCGCGCCAAGTCGACGTTCCTCGCCACCATGAGCCACGAAATCCGCACGCCGATGAACGCGGTGCTCGGCCTCATCGAACTGGAACTGCGCGCGCCCGGCGAGCGCGCCGCGACCGAACGCGCGCTCGGCACGGCGCATCGCGCGGCGGCGGATTTGCTCGGCATGATCGACGATCTGCTCGACGTCGCGAAAATCGAAGCCGAGCGGCTGGTCCTCACGCCCGCGCCGCTCGAACTCGAAACGTGGATGACGAGCGTGGCCGCGATATACGAGCCCGCCGCGCGCGCCAAGGGCATCGCGTTGATCGTGCGCCGCGCGGATTCGGGCGAAGTCTGGTTGCTTGCCGACGGGCAGCGTTTGCGGCAAGTCGTCGGCAATCTGCTATCGAACGCGATCAAGTTCACGGATATCGGGGCGGTGACGCTCGACTACCGTGTAGACGCGCCACAGGGCGGCACGCGGGCGCTGACATTCGCGGTCGCGGACACGGGCGTGGGCATCGCGCCCGAGCGGCAAGGCGCGCTTTTCACGCCGTTCGTGCAGGCACACGATGGCGGCGCGCGCCGCTATTCGGGCACGGGCCTTGGCCTCACCATCTGCAAGCGGCTCGTCACGATGATGGGCGGCGAGATCACGCTCGAAAGCGAGCCGGGACGCGGCACACGCTTTACGGTCTGCGTGAGCTTGCCGGAGGCATCGGCGTCCGAAGCGGGACGCGCGCCGGAGCACGCATCGGTGGCTCCGACCGGTGCGACGCTCGCGGGCTTGCGGGTACTCGTCGTCGACGATCATCCGGCGAACCGGATCGTGCTCGAAGGGCAGATCAGGCTGCTCGGCGGCGCGCCGCAATTGGCCGTCGATGGCCGCAGCGCGCTCGTCCGCTATCGCGGCGATCCATCCGCGTTCGATGTGATCCTTACCGATTGCTCGATGCCCGAAATGAGCGGCGAGGAACTCGCGCAGGCGATCCGCGGGGACGAAAGCGCGCGCGTGCAAAAGGCGCGGCCGTTGCCTGTCGTCGGCCTCACGGCGAACGCGCAACCGGAGGCGGCGCAACGCGCGGTCGCGGCAGGCATGACGATGTGTCTCGTGAAGCCCATCTCGCTCGACGGCCTGCGCGATGCGCTCGTTGCGGCGACCGAAGGTGTCGCGCGGCGAAGCGGGCCGGTGCGGGAGAAAGCGGCAGAAGTCTTCGACAGCGCGCTTGTCGCGAGTTACGGCGATCAGGCCGCGACGCTCGCCGGCACCCTCAAATCCGCGCATGCGCAAGACCTGATCGACGCCGAGACCGCGTTCGATGCTTGCGACCACGCGCTCTTGCGCGACATCGCGCATCGCATGAAAGGGGCGGCGTCGCTGGTCGGCGCCGTGCGCTTCACCGATGCATGCGTCGCCTTGCAGCACGTATGCGATCGCGCCATCGACGAAGACCGCAACGGCGAGGACGACGCCAGCATCGCGGTCGCTTACGGCTCCTTTCATGCCGAGGCGCTTGCGCTCGGCCGCGCGCTCGACGCCGCGCTTGCGTCTTCGAGTGCGGCGAGTGCGGCGCAGACCTTGCCGCACGCATCCACGGATCGGCTCGCGGACTTTTGAGCCACAGCGCGATGCACGCCTTTGGTGTGTTCTAATGCGATTGTTCAATATCTCAAAAATAAGCGGCGTCGCATTGGCCGCATGATGATTTGCACTTCCGAGGCATGGATCGAAGGGATATACCCATCTTCAAGCGACGCTTCGCGCGTCACGCTTATGCGACCGCTGCCGCTCGTCCCGCGCGCGCGGCGTTTGGCGCGCTCCTGATCACGCTCAATGGCGCGCTCATGGTGTGGCCTGCAAGCTCGCGGGCGCAGCGTCCCGATTGGCTCGATCCGCATGTCACGCAGTCGACCATCGTCGAGACGATCTGCGTGCCGGGTTATGTCGATCGCGTGCTGCCGTCGTTCGAGACGCAGATGCGCCAGAAAGAAAAACTGCTCAAGCAACGTGGCATCGATGCTTCGTTCGCATCCGAATATGCGCTGGATCATCGCATGCCCGTATTGCTCGGCGGCTTGCCCAATGCGCCCGCGAATCTCGATCTGCGCCGCTGGGAAGGCCGTGCCGGACAGCGCCGCAAGGAGCGGCTCGCGGTCTATCTCAAACGCTGTGTCTGCACCGGCGACATGACGCTGAAGGATGCGCAGTCGACTATGTCCGGCGACTGGCCGAACCGCTATCCGAATTTGTCCAGCATGACGTGCGGCGCGTTCTCGGGCCCATCGACGGAATGAACTTTGCTGCGCCAGATGCAACGAACGAAGCCGGTGCGCGTCTTTGCGTGCATCGGTTCTTGAATGTTCGGGGCTGGGCGATCGATATGGATCGCCAGGCTTGAGTCTGGTCAGGCAAGGCGGATTAATCAATGCATCTGGCAGGGAAAAGAGAAACAGCATTTGGCGCGAGAGCAATCGTCGTTGGAGTGGCTGCCGCGCTTGTGGCGTATGCGGGGGCGGTCGGTGCGCAGCAGGCGCGCCTTGCGCCAGAGTCCGCTTCGGCATCTTCTTCGAATGGAAGTGCGCCGTCGGGTTTGCAGCGAAGCACATCGCCTGCGAACGTGCTCCAGGGGCACGTTACGTCGACGCCCGCATCGCCGCCGTTGATTTCAGGCGCAAGCGTGCCATCGAGTGCAAGCGCGCCCGAACGCGCATTGCCCGGCATGCCGGTGCCGATGAAGCCGCAAGTTGCTTCGGGAGCTTCGGAGGCGTCGGCGGCCTCTGCTGCCTCTGCTGCATCGACCGTGGAACCGGCATCGGCCGCGAGTGCCGCATCGGAGGCCGAGGCGCCCGAAGTCCCGCTGCCGCCCGAACCGCCCGAGCCCAACTTGGCGCAACGCCATGACCTGCCGCCCGCCGGAGCCTTCGCCATGCGACAGACTTTCGCGAAAGAGGTGGACCGGCGTCTCAGCGTTTCCCAAGCGGATCAGCAGGCCTACGGTCGCGTGTTGCAGCATGCGCTCGATGAAAGCGGACATGGCGATCTCGCCAATGAGTTCGTCGTGCTGGTCGATCGCAGCGCGAACGTGCAGGCGCTCATGCTTTTCTTCCGCGCGAAGCCGGCCGATGCCTGGTCGCTGATCGGCGCATCGCCGGTATCGACAGGACGGCCGGGCACTTACGATCACTTCGTCACGCCGCTCGGCGTGTTTCAGCACGTGCCGGGCAACATGGATTTTCGCGCGGAAGGCACGCTCAACGAGTTCAAGATTCGAGGATACGGCGCGCGCGACATGCGCATCTACGACTTCGGCTGGGCCGATGGCGAGCGCGGCTGGGGCAAGGGCGGCATCTCGCCGATGCGCTTCCAGATGCACGCCACCGATCCGCAGAAACTCGAACCGCTTCTCGGCATGCGCCATTCGAAAGGCTGCGTGCGCATACCGTCGACGCTCAATACTTTCTTCGATCATCGCGGCATCCTCGACGCGCAATACGAAGCCCGTGCCGCCGAAGGTCAGTCGATGTGGATACTCAAGTCCACGCGTAACGCGACGTCCTGGGCGGGTCACTTTCTAGTCGTCGTCGATACGGCGAGAAAGGCGCGTCCGGCATGGTCGCCGGGTCCGAGGAAGGCGGTGCGTGCGAATATCCCGGCGGGCGCCGATACGGCCGATTGACGGCTATTTCGCCCGCGCCAGCAACACGCCCACGAGCGCCACCCCGAACCCCGCGATCTGCGCCGGCCCGAGCGTTTCGCCAAACGCCAGATAGCCTTCGATCGCGGCAAGCGGCGGCGCGAGAAACAGCAGCGCGGTGGCACGCGAGGCATCGCCACGGCGGACCATCCACACGAAAAGCGTGGTCGCGGCACCCGAGAGCATCACGATGCCCCATCCAAGCGAAACCCAAGTCGTCGCCGAAGCAATGAAGCGATGTTCCCCGAGCGCGAAAATCAGCAGCAACGCGACGAGCGCGGCGCCCGCATTCTGCAACGCGCTCGCGCTGCGGATATCGGCGCGTGCCAGCGAGCTCTTCTGATACAGCGTGCCCGCGGTAATCGCCAGGACGGCGAGCAGCGCCGCCATGACGACGAGCCAGGAAGGCGCGGCTCCGTGTGTCGGTGACGCATGACCCGTCATCACCTTCGGCGCAAGCACGAGCGCCACGCCAGTGAGCCCCAGCACGAGCCCGCTCCATGCACGCGGCGAAAGACGTTCGCCGAAGAAGCGCGCGGCAAACGCAGCGGTCAGAAGCGGTTGCAACGCGCCGAGCAGCGCCATGATGCCCGCAGTCAGCCCCTGTGCGACGGCCCAATAACCCGCGCCCAGATAAACGCCTTGCAGCAGCGCGCCTGCAAGCAGATGCCGTAGAACATCGGCGCCTTTCGGCCAGCTTGCCCGGCTTGCGAGCGCCACGACGACAAACAGCAACGCCGTGCCGCAGAAGCGCGCGAACAGGTACACGTTCGGATCGACGTAAGGGGTAATCGCGCGCGCGACGATAAAGCCTGTCGACCAGAGTAGGACGAAGACCGGCGTGGCCAGCAAGGAGAGCATCGTCAATCAGGCGTTTGGCGGAAAGGCCGAAGTATGCGGATGTGCGTGCACCGCGTCTTGTCCAATCCTGCACCGCTTACGGCATTCACGTGTCTGTCACACGGCTCTGCAATGCTTCGACACCAGCGCAGCACCCGAGCCGCGTCACCTTATCTCACCGGATCGATCACGAAATGACTCGCGACCTTCGCCTCGCACGCACGATGCTGCCGGCCATCGCCGCCTTGATGGCGTTTGCAACCTCGCCGGCACACGCAGCCGATGCCGTCGTCCTCTACACGGCGGACGGCCTCGAAAATCTCTACAAGGACGTGCTCCCGGCTTTCGAGAAGAAGGAAGGCGTCAAGGTCAATATCGTCACGGCGGGCAGTGGCGAAGTGGTGAACCGCGCGAGCGTCGAAAAAGATTCGCCCAAGGCGGACGTGCTCGTGACCTTGCCGCCGTTCATCCAGCAAGCATCGCAGAGCGGCTTGCTGCAGCCGTACCAGAGTGTGAACTACAAGAACGTGCCGGCTATCGCCAAGGCGAACGACGGCGCGTGGGCCACCTTCGTCAACAACTACTTTTCTTTCGCCATCAATCCGGAAGTCACGAAGAGCGCGCCGAAGACCTTCGCCGATCTCTTGCATCCGAACTACTCGGGCAGGATCGCATATTCGAATCCGGCGACGGCGGGCGACGGCATGGCGGTCATCATCCTGACGTCGGCCCTGATGGGCGAAGACAAAGCGTTCGATTATCTGAAGTCGCTCGAACGAAGCGCGAAGTTCCATACCAAGGGCACGGGTTATCTCGATGTGCTGCTCTCGCGTAACGAGATCGCCTTCGCCAATGGCGACCTGCAAATGGATCTCGACGATGCCGCGAACGGCGGTCTGTCCATCAAGCCGCTTTTCCTGTCGCATCAGAACGGCGACGCGCCCACCACGTTCCAGTTGCCGTATGCAATCGGTCTCATCAAGAGCGGGCCGAATCAGGCAGCGGGCAAGAAGCTGATCGACTATCTGATGTCCGCGGAAGTGCAGTCGAAAGTGCCGGACATCTACGGCATTCCGGCGCGCACCGATGTCGCGCTCGGCGGCAAGAACGGCGAAGCGGTGAAGCAGGCAATTGCCGGCGTGAAGCTGATTCCGGTGGACTGGAACGAAGTCATGCAGAAGAAGGCTGGCTGGACCGAGCGCTGGAAGAACGAAGTGATCGGCCAGTCGGGCAAGGAGACCGAGGTCGTGAAGCCGAAGTCCTGACGTGAATACGTTTGCTCTGAGCTCGTCCGGAAATGCGCTCGCTCATGAACACGAAGCGCGATCCGGCGTGCATATCGAAGGACTCACGGTGCGCTTCGGCGCGCGCACCGTGCTCGATCAACTATCGCTGCACATCGAACGTGGCGAGTTCCTGACGGTACTCGGCAGAAGCGGCTGCGGCAAGACCACGCTGTTGCGCTTCATCGCCGGATTCATTCAGCCCGATGCCTTCGCGGGCGCGCTTTTTATCGCGGGCCGCGAACTCACGCATGTGCCGCCGCATCAACGTAATCTCGGCTTGCTGTTCCAGAGCTATGCGCTCTTTCCGCATCTTTCCGTATTCGATAACGTCGCCTTCGGCCTGCGCGCGCGCAAGCTGAAGACGGGCGAGATCGCGCGCCGCGTCGCCGATGCGCTCAAACTCGTGCAACTCGCCGATGCCGGCCACGTCATGCCCGCGCAGCTCTCGGGCGGTATGCAGCAGCGTGTGGCGCTTGCCCGCGCGCTCGTCATCGAGCCGGATGTGCTCTTGCTCGACGAACCGCTTTCGGCGCTCGATGCCAACCTCCGCGCGTCCGTGCGCAGCGAGCTGAAGGCGTTGCACGAGCGCTTGCCGAATCTGACTATCGTTTGTGTGACGCACGATCAGGACGATGCGCTCGTGCTGTCCGACCGCACGCTTCTTATGCGCGATGGCCGTAACGCGCAACTCGGTTCGCCGCGCGAGTTGTACGACGCGCCGAACGACGGCTTCGTCGCGCGCTATCTCGGTGCCGCGAATCTGCTGCCGCCGCGCGTGGTGTATCCCGTCGGCGACGCGCGCCACGACGAACGCGAGCGGCTTGCGTGCATTCGGCCGGAGCGCTTCTCCATCGTGCCGCTCGGCGATGGGCCGTTGCACGGCACGATTGCATCGGTCGAATGGTATGGCGCGTCGCTCTCGATTTCCGTCGCGCTCGATGCGTGGCCCAACGAGCCCGTACTCGTTTCGACGCAGCGCGGCCACACGCGCATGCCGGAAAAGGGCGCGCGCGTTTCCCTGACCTTCGAGGCTGACGATGTCGTCCTTGTCCATCCCTGAAGAGGCCGCCGGGCGAGCGCAGGACGGCCAGGCGACAATCGCCGCGCGGCGCGGCAAGAAGGGGCAATGGCAGTTGTGGTTCATCCTCGTGTTCGTGCTGGGGCCGCTCGTCGTCTATCCGCTCTCGCGCCTTGCCATGTTGAGCGTGACCGGGCCGCACGGCTTCACGCTACACGCCTACACCGCGTTCTTCGGCAATCCGGAGACGCGCGGCGTGATCGGCACGACGCTCGGCATCCTCTTCGCAAGCGCAAGTCTCGCGTCATTGCTTGGCGTCGCGCTCGCGTCGATGCTTTTTTTTCGGCCGTTTCCCGGCGCGAAGCTCGTCACGCGTTTCCTCGAGTTGTTCGTGGCGTTCCCTTCGTTCCTCGTGGCATTCACGCTGATTTTTCTTTATGGCTCGCAGGGTTCGGTGAGCATCGGCTTGCAACGGCTTTTTTCGCTCGATACCCCGCCGCTCGATTTCCTCTTCGGCATCGGCGGCGTAATTCTCGCGGAGGTCGTGTTCTATGCGCCGTTCGTGGTGCGCCCGACGCTCGCTTCATACGCCATGCTCGACATGCGTCTCGTCGAGGCCGCGAAAAGTCTCGGCGCGGGCGGCTGGATGGTCGCGACCAAGGTCGTGTTGCCGCTTGCGTGGCCGGGAATCGCGGCGGGCACTATCTTGTGCTTCCTCCTGACGCTCAACGAGTTCGGCATTCTGCTCGTTTTGGGCAGCGCACATCTCATCACCTTGCCAATTGCCATTTACAGCGCGGCGACCGTCGATCTCGACTTGCCGACCGCAGCGGCGGGATCGGTCGTGATGTTGCTGATGTCGCTCTCGCTCTATGCGCTTTATCGACGCTTGCAAAGACGCTGACATGCAACTTTCGACCTCGTTCAAACCTGGAAAGCCAGTCTCGCTGATGCGCGCGCTCGTTGCGTTCCTGGCGGCGCTCGTGTGCTTCTGGCTCTTCGTGTTGCCGGTGGTCGTGGTGGCGTTGTCGAGCGTCGCGTCGCACTGGTCGGGCACGATCTTCCCCGATGGCTTCAGCACGCGCTGGTTCGGGCGCCTCGGCTCCAGCGATTTCGACGCGCTGACGACAAGCCTTTGTGTCGGCTTCGGCGTCGCGATTCTCGGCACCGCGCTGGGATTGTGGCTTGCGTTGGCGCTGGAGGGCCGTGACCGGCGCAGCCTGGGCGCATTCGTCGATGCCATTGCAATGATGCCGAACGGCGTACCGAGCGTGGTGTTGGGCCTTGCGGTACTGATTGCGTATCACAAGCGTCCGCTGGACCTGTCTGGCTCGGCGGCGATCGTCGTCATGGTGCAACTCGCGCTGGTCTTGCCATTTTGTTACCGCTGCGCGGCGGCTGCATTGCGACCGGAATTGACGACCTTGCGCGAGGCCGCCGCGAGCCTTGGCGCGCCGCCGCGCATGGTGTTGTGGCGCGTGGTGTTACCGCAACTCGTCCCGGCGATAAGGGCGAGCCTGGCGTTGGGATTCGCGCTATCGCTCGGCGAATTGGGCGCGACATTGACGGTGTATCCGCCGGGCTTCGCGACCGTGCCGATAGTCGTGGTGGGGCAAGTGAATCGAGGGTATTACTTGCCCGCATCGGCGCTATCGCTGATATTGCTGGCGGCGTCGCTGGCGGCGCTGTTGTTGATAGCGGTCCACGCACCAAGACGAATCGATAGATGAAAACGCTACGGAAGCCGAAGCAAAGCCCAATGAAGAATTTGCCGGGCGCATCCAACGGCCGCGCGTCGCACTAAGCCGGAAGCACCAAGCGTTACACCGGTCAGACAATCCGCGAGACCAGCGAGTCCCATGAGCTCCAGGAACGGCGATTGAATAAGGCCGACACTTAGGCGCGTGCCGGCGTAGAACTCAATCCTGACCACGCGCCCGATCAGCGGGCAAGACGAAGGCTGCTTCTTCGGCGACTTTCATTGCAGCAACAAAAGAAGTTACGCCTGCCGGGGAGGCGGCTAGTGAACAAGACTGCAAGAGGAGATAGCAAATTTACCCGTCGCAGGGGCGGCGGCGACTGATTGAAACCGCAGGCCAAGAAAGCAAATTCC
This sequence comes from Caballeronia sp. GAWG2-1, assembly GCF_023631405.1. NCBI lineage: Bacteria > Pseudomonadati > Pseudomonadota > Betaproteobacteria > Burkholderiales > Burkholderiaceae > Caballeronia > Caballeronia sp. GAWG2-1. The sequence continues at coordinate 393,236 of NZ_JALQDD010000027.1, read as the reverse complement.
CCGAACCGGCAAGATCAACCGCCCACGGAAAATCAGGCGTCAGCGACCCACCGCATGTCATACCAAAAAAAATAAAACTGGCGTAACCTGCACCTTCAGGCCACGACCGCAACCCGCGCGAACAGGGAGCCAGCCAAGCCGCAGGCCAAAAAAGCACTGAACTCCCACCACGCTTTCGCTGTCGTTGCATATGTTGCAAATACCGGAGGTTTCGATGACATCCGTCGATCTGGAATTCGACCAGCTCAACAGCAGTGTCGATGCGCTACGGCGCTCCATCTCGAATCGCCTGATGTACGGCGTCGGCAAGGACGCGGTTACCGCGCAGCCGCGCGACTGGCTCAATGCGGTGGAGCTCGCCGTGCGCGACCGCCTCGTCGCACGCTGGATGCGCACCACACGGCAACAATACGAACAGGACGTGAAGCGCGTCTATTACTTGTCGATGGAATTTCTCATCGGCAGAACCTTCACCAACGCGCTGCTTGCGCTCGGCATTCATGACGAAGTCCGCGAAGCGTTATCGGGCCTCGGCATCGATCTCGCCTCGCTCGAAGACCTCGAACCGGATGCCGCGCTTGGCAACGGCGGCCTTGGCCGGCTCGCAGCCTGTTTCCTCGATTCGATGGCAACGGTCGGCGTGCCCGGTTTCGGCTACGGCATTCGCTACGAGTACGGGATGTTCCGGCAGACCATCGTCGATGGCAATCAGGTCGAAATGCCCGATTACTGGCTGCGCGCGGGCAACCCGTGGGAGTTTCCGCGCCCCGAGGTGACGTACACGGTGCACTTCGGCGGGCGCACGGTGCAGCACGACGATCGTACCGACTGGATCGATACCGAGCACGTCAACGCGATGGCCTACGACACGGTCATTCCCGGCTACGCCACCACCGCGACGAATACGCTGCGCCTGTGGTCGGCGCGCGCCACCGACGAGTTCGATCTATCCGCGTTCAATCAGGGCGACTATCGGCGCGCGGTCGAAGCGAAGAACACGTCGGAGCACGTCTCGCGCTTGCTGTACCCGGATGACTCGACGCAAGCCGGCCGCGAATTGCGTCTGCGTCAGGAATATTTCTTCGTCTCCGCGACGATGCAGGATCTGATCCGCCGCTATCAGCGCACGCATACGCATTTCGGACGTCTCGCGGAAAAGGTCGCGGTGCATCTGAACGACACGCACCCCGTGCTCGCCATCCCCGAACTCATGCGCCTGCTCGTGGATCGTCACGGCGTGCCGTGGGACAAGGCGTGGAAGCTGATTCAGCAGATGTTCTCCTACACGAATCACACGTTGATGCCCGAAGCGCTCGAAACGTGGGATGTCGAAATGTTGTCGCGTCTGTTGCCGCGGCATCTGGAGATCATCTTCGAGATCAACGCGCAGTTCCTGAAGCAAGTGACCGAGAAGTTCGGCCGCGACGTGGAACTGATCCGCCGCATTTCGCTCGTCGATGAATACGGCCAGCGGCGCGTGCGGATGGCGCATCTGGCGATCGTCGCGAGTCACAAGGTGAATGGCGTCTCGAAGCTGCATTCGCAACTGATGACGCAGAACATTTTCGCCGACTTCGCGCGCATGTACCCGGAGCGCTTCACCAATGTGACGAACGGCATTACGCCGCGTCGCTGGCTCGCGCAAGCGAGTCCGTCGCTGTCATCGCTCATCGACAAGCGGCTTGGACCGCGCTGGCGCAGCGACTTGTTCGAACTCGGCCGGCTGCGCGAATGGCGCGACGACCCCGAGTTCCAGAAGGCGTTTCAGGACGCGAAGTTCGCCAACAAGCTGCGCCTCGTCGAGCGCGCCAAACGCGAAGCCAACGCGATCATCAATCCTGAAGCGCTGTTCGACTTGCAGGTGAAGCGCATCCACGAATACAAGCGGCAGTTGCTCAACATCTTGTATACGATCGTGCGCTACAACCGTATTCGCGAGAATCCCGAGCAGGACTGGACGCCGCGTGTGGTCATGTTCGCGGGCAAGGCGGCTTCGGCCTACAAGATGGCGAAGAGCATCATCAAGCTCATCAACGATGTCGCGAAGAAGATCAACGCGGACCCGCTCGTCGGCGACAGGCTCAAGGTAGGCTTCGTCCCGAACTACGGCGTGAGCGTGGCGGAGCTCATCATTCCCGCCGCGAACTTATCGCAGCAGATTTCGATGGCCGGCACCGAGGCATCGGGCACCGGCAACATGAAGCTTGCGTTGAACGGCGCGCTGACCATCGGCACGCTGGATGGCGCGAACATCGAAATTTGCGACGCGGTGGGCCGCGAAAACATCTTCATCTTCGGCAACACGACCGACGAGATCGAAACGCTGCGGGCGGCGGGCTACAGGCCACGGCAAATCTACGAGGACAATCCGGAGCTCAAGGTGGCGCTGGACCAGATTCGCCTCGGACACTTCTCGCCGGAAGAGCCGCACCGTTTCTACGACATCTTTCATACGCTCGTGGATTGGGGCGATCACTACATGGTGCTCGCGGACTTCGACAGCTTCGACAAGACGCAAACCGAGGTCGATCTCAAGTACCGAGATAAGGAAGCGTGGACGAAGAGCGCGATCGAGAACGTCGCCGGAATGGGGATATTTTCATCAGACCGGACCATCGCGGAATATGCCCGCGATATCTGGCACGTCGAGCCGCTGAACTTGACTTGACGATGGCTTGAACTGAAGTATGTGCCGCGCGCGGGTACGTCCCGCGCGTGTTCTTTTGTAGCGGCGTCAGGCTTGCGGCTTTGCGGCCGCTGTCTGCGCGTGTTTCGCGACCGCGTCGCCGACCAGCGCGGCCACGCGATCCGCAAATTCCTCGTCTTTCGTGATGATGACTTCGCGCTCGCCTTCGGGCGTTGCGACCATCAATTGATAGATCACGTCCTGCGTGATCCACGACAGATAGCCGACCACGGCCACCATGATGCCGAGTACGAGCGCCGGCCCCGAACCCGTTGCGATGCCCACGCCGATTCCCGCGAGCCCGATCAGCGCAAGGATGATCGGCAGCGGCTTCTTGCGCGATATCTTCACGACCCGCGCGGCGCGCAGATCGCGCAGCGGAATCAACTGGCCCGAGGCCGACAGGCCGACGCGCGAGAGCGTGACGCCGCGTTCGTTGAACGGTGTATCCATATGCAATTGAGATCGAAAATTGACGGCAGCTAAACCGCGCAGATTACCAGACCGCGCGCCGCGATGACACGCATCGCATTGACGAAACGCATGTGGACGCTTGCGTATCGGATATTTCCGATATATGATTCGCTTTAAGACGATGCGGCGAAGCTTCCGCCGTCGGACGAACGAGCAACGAAATGGACATCGACGCAATTCACAAGGCCCTTGCCAACCCGCTTCGCCGCGAGATTCTCGAGTGGCTGAAGACGCCGGAGCTGCACTTTCCCGAACAGGAATTGCCGCACCTGCATGGCGTGTGCGCGGGGCAAATCGATGGGCGCTGCGGCATGTCGCAGTCCACCGTTTCGGCGCATCTCTCGACCTTGCAAAAAGCCGGGCTCGTCACCACGAAGCGCGTGGGGCAATGGGTGTTCTTCAAACGCGACGAAACGGTCATACAGGCGTTTCGCGATTCCATCGGGAATCTCTGAGCGCGGCAGCCCTTTCCACGGCGAACCTTCTTTACATTTCTTCAGGATACCTTACATCTATGCCGACTCTTTTCGATCCGCTCAAAGTAGGCGCGTTGACGCTCAAGAACCGCATCATCATGGCGCCGCTCACGCGGCAACGTGCAGGCGTGGAACGCGTGCCTAACGCGTTGATGGCGCAGTATTACGCCGACCGCGCGTCGGCTGGTCTCATCTTGAGCGAAGCCACCTCGGTCACGCCGCAAGGCTTGGGCTACGCGGATACCCCCGGCATCTGGTCGGACGAACAAGTCGAAGGCTGGAAGCTCGTGACGCACGCCGTGCACGAAGCGGGCGGCAAGATCTTCCTGCAACTGTGGCACGTCGGCCGTATTTCGGACCCCATCTTCCTGAACGGCGAACTGCCGGTTGCGCCGAGCGCGATTGCAGCGAGCGGACACGTGAGCCTCGTGCGCCCGCAGCGTCCGTTCGTGACGCCGCGCGCACTGGAACTCGATGAAATCGAAGGCGTGGTCGCGGCTTATCGCAAGGGCGCGGAAAATGCGAAGCGCGCGGGCTTCGACGGCGTGGAAGTGCATGGCGCGAACGGCTACCTGCTCGACCAGTTCCTGCAGGACAGCACCAACAAGCGTACCGACGAATACGGCGGCGCAATCGAAAACCGCGCGCGTCTCATGCTCGAAGTGGTCGATCAATGTATCGACGTATGGGGCGCGGATCGCGTGGGCGTGCATCTGGCGCCGCGCGCCGATTCGCACAGCATGGGCGACAGCGACCGCGCCGCGACCTTCGGTTACGTCGCACGCGAACTCGGCAAGCGCAACGTGGCGTTCATCGCCGCGCGCGAGTCGGAAGGCGCCGACAGTCTCGGGCCGCAACTGAAGAAGGCGTTTGGCGGCGTGTATATCGCCAACGAAGGCTTCACCAAGCAAAGCGCGGAAGCGGCAATCGAGCGCGGCGACGCCGATGCGGTCGCGTGGGGCAAGCCGTTCATCGCGAATGCGGATCTCGTGCGACGCTTCGAACTCGACGCGCCGCTCAACGCGCCGGACACCTCGACGTTCTATTCAGCAGGCGCGACGGGCTATACGGATTATCCGTTGCTCGAAACCACCGAGTAAGTTGCAACGCGTCGGACAGAACGCAGCAAGCATTTCGGTTCCATGGAAACAGCGGCTTCGGCCGCTGTTTTTTTTCGTCCGCACGATCGGCCGGGGACGGTTCGAATCGACTCGTGCAACGCCCGCAACGAGCAGGAGGGGCCTCCGAAACTATCGTTTTTTAGTTCAACTGCGTGGCGAAAATAGTGTATTGCTAGGCATCAGACAGCCGTGTTGAAGCCTCTTTTTTCGCCGTGACGCATGCGCCAATTCTCTGTGCGTCATCCGTTTGCAGATCGCGATTCGTGCCCATGAACCGTTCGATGCAACTCGATTTTCTCTCGCAAGCACTCGCCCGTATTGCGGCAACGGGGAGCGCATCGTTGCAGGTCATTCGTTTTCCTTCATTCCTTCCTTGCCCAAGAAGCATGTAACGGTCGCGGGGCTGATCCCCGAGAGGAGTGCACATGTCCTGGTTCACAGCAACGCTGCACAGCTATCCCGAGATAGCCATCTTTCTTTCGCTGGGTATCGGTTATTGGTTCGGCGGCAAGAGCTTCAAGGGCTTCAGCCTCGGCGCGGTAACGTCTACCTTGCTGGCCGCCATCGCGATCGGGCAGCTCGGCATCACTATCTCGCCGAACGTCAAATCCGTCTTCTTCCTGATGTTCCTGTTCGCGGTCGGTTACGGCGTGGGTCCGCAGTTCGTGCGCGGCATCGCCAAGGACGGCTTGCCGCAGGCCATCTTCTCCGTCATTCAGTCCGTGCTGTGCCTCGCCTTTCCGTATCTTGCGGCGAAACTGGCCGGATACGACGTCGGTTCGGCGGCGGGACTTTTCGCGGGATCGCAGACCATCTCCGCTTCGATGGGCCTCGCCACCGACGCCATCAACCGGCTCGGCCTGGCGCCGAACGACGCCAAGGTATTGCTCGACGCGATGCCGACCGCCTACGCCGTCACGTACATCTACGGCACGATCGGTTCGGCGATGATCCTTGCGCTGCTCGGGCCGAAGCTGCTCAACATCGACCTCGTGGCGGCCTGCCAGCAGTACGAGGAAGAGATGGGCGGTAGCGGCGAACTGGGCGGCGCGGGCAGCGGCTGGCATCAGTTCGCGCTTCGCGCGTATCGCATTGGCGAAGAGGGGCGTGTGGTCGGCATGAAGGTCGGCGAAGCGGAGGCGCTCGAACCTGCAGGCGTGCGGCTTTTCATCGAACGAATCCGGCGTGGCGGGACGATTCAAGAAGCCAAGGTCGACGACGTCCTGCTAGCGGGCGATGTCGTCGCCGTCGTCGGACGACGCGAGCATCTCGTGAATCTGCTGGGCGGCGTGGCAACCGAAGTGGACGATGCCGAACTGCTCGCCGTGCCGGTGGAAGGCGTCGATGTCTACGTGACGAGCAAGGCCGTCGACGGCAAGACGCTGGAGGAACTCTCGCAGTTGCCCGGCGCGCGCGGCGTGTTCCTGCGCAAGATCAAGCGCGGCGCGACCGAAACGGCCATCCCCGTGTTGCCGAGCACCAAGCTGCATCGCGGCGACACCATCACGCTCGTCGGCCGCACGCAGGATACGTCGGCCGTGGCGAAAGCGGTCGGCGTGATCGACCGTCCGACCGATGCCGCCGACATGGCCTTCGTCGGCCTCGCGATCACGCTGGGCGCGCTGATCGGCGCAGTCGTGATCCGCTTCGGCGCGATTCCCATCACCTTGTCCACGGCGGGCGGCGCGCTGATCGCGGGCATCGTGTTCGGCTGGCTGCGCGCGATCCATCCGACCTTCGGCCGCATTCCGGGGCCCACCATCTGGTTCATGAATTCGGTCGGGCTTAATGTGTTCATCGCGGTGGTCGGCATCTCGGCGGGACCGGGCTTCGTCGCGGGTCTGCAGAAGCTCGGCGTGAGCCTCTTTCTGTGGGGCATCTTCGCGTCGTCGGTGCCGCTCATCATCGGCATGTATATCGCCAAGTACGTGTTCAAGTTTCACCCGGCGCTGTTGCTCGGCATCTGTGCGGGCGCGCGCACGACCACGGCGGCGCTCGGCATGCTTTGCGATGCCGCGAAGAGCCAGGTGCCGGGTCTTGGTTATACGGTGACGTATGCCGTCGGCAATACGCTGCTCACGATCTGGGGCATGGTGATCGTGATGTTGCTGACATGATGCCCGAGCCTTTCGTGCTTCCGTTGTTCAACTCTACGTATCTTTTGCCAGTGGGGGTGTCGGATGTCCAAATCCTCTAAGTCGGGTTCCGACGATCAGGCCGCAATGGCGGCGCTCAGTCCGTTCGAACTGAAGGACGAACTCATCAAGGCGGCCGGCGGCGGCGCGGTCGAGCGTCCCGCCAATTTGTCGATGCTCAACGCGGGTCGCGGCAATCCGAACTTTCTCGCGACGATTCCGCGTCACGGTTTCTGGCAACTGGGCCTCTTCGCCATGCGCGAATCCGAGCGCTCGTTCGCCTATATGCCCGAAGGCGTGGGCGGCTTTCCGAAGCACGAAGGCCTTGAAGAACGCTTCGAGATCTTCGCGCGCGACCACAAGGGAACGCCCGGCATCAGCTTTCTGGTGGGCGCGGTGTCTTACGTGCGCGACCAGCTTGGACTGAACGCAGCCGACTTTCTCTACGAGATGTGCGAAGGCATTCTCGCTTCGAACTATCCCGTGCCCGACCGCATGCTGAAACTGTCGGAGGTCATCGTCGGGCAATATCTGCGGCGCGAGATGATCGGCAAGCACCCGTTCGTCGGCGACTTCGACATCTTCGCGGTCGAAGGCGGCACGGCGGCGATGACCTATATCTTCAACACGATGCGCGAGAACTTCCTGATCAAGGAAGGCGACACGATCGCGCTCGGCACGCCGATCTTCACGCCGTACATCGAGATCCCGCGCCTGAACGATTACAAGCTCAACGTCGTGAATCTCGAGGCCACGGTTGAAAACGGCTGGCAATATTCGAAGCAGGAACTCGACAAGCTGCGCGACCCGAAGGTGAAGGCGTTCTTCCTCGTCAATCCGAGCAATCCGCCATCGGTAAAGATGGATGCCGAGAGTCTCGAATATATCGCGGAGATCGTTAAGGAACGGCCGGACCTGATTCTCCTGACCGACGATGTCTACGGCACCTTTGCGGACGACTTCGTCTCGCTCTTTGCGCTGTGTCCGAAAAACACGATCCTCGTATATTCCTATTCGAAATATTTTGGCGCGACGGGTTGGCGGCTCGGGACCATCGCGACGCATCGGCATAATATTTTCGACGATCAGCTCGCCGCGCTGCCGAAAGACCAGCGAGCCATCCTGCATGAACGCTACGAATCCATCACGACGGAGCCGGACAAGCTGAAGTTCATCGACCGACTGGTCGCCGACAGCCGCACGGTCGCGCTGAATCACACGGCGGGGCTATCCACGCCGCAGCAAGTGCAGATGGTGCTGTTCTCGCTCTTCTCGCTGATGGACACGCCCGACGCCTACAAGAGCGCGCTCAAACGGTTGATTCGCAATCGCAAACGCGCGTTGTATCGGGAAATCGGCATCGCGCTCGAAGACGAGGACGAAAATCAGGTCGATTACTACGCGATCCTCGACCTCGAATACATGGGCGAGAAGTCGCACGGCCGCGAATTCGTCGACTGGGTGCTCAAGAACACCAAGCCTTCGGACTTGCTCTTCCAGCTGGCGAGGGAAGCGCGCGTCGTGTTGCTGCCAGGACGCGGCTTCGGCACGCAGCATCCTTCGGGACGCGTGTCGCTTGCGAATCTCAACGAGAGCGACTACATGCAGATTGGCCGCGCCATCCGCAAGCTGATGGACTCGTATGTCGAGCGCTTCAACAAGGAGACGGGCAAGAAGAGCAAGTAGGCGCACGCATGATGCGACAAGGGCCGCTCGTTCGACCGAGCGGCCCTTTTTTGCGCCTTGTTTTACCGTAACGGGCAGCGCTTAGAACTTGTGACGCACGCCCAGGCGGAACGCGAGCTGGTTGTTCGAACCCGTGCCCGACGTACCGAAGTAGCTCGTCGACGAACCGATCTGCGCCTGATTCTCGACGCCGCGATTCGAACCCGAAGCACGCTGATAGATGCCGAGCGCGTACACGTCCGTGCGCTTGCTCAACGCGTAGTCGAAGCTCGCATCGATCTGATGCCAGTGACCTTCCACGCCATCGGTCACGTCCATGTAGGTGTAGCCGAGCGCCGCCGTGATCGCGGACGTGAAGGCGTACTTGCCGCCGATGTCGAACGCATTGAGCTTCGAACTCGCGCCGGTGATCGGTTCGAAGCGCGTGTTGGTCCAGAGGCCGAACACGGTCGCGGCGCCGAATGCATAGTTCGCGCCGATGCCGAACGTGCGCAGGTCCTTCGTGCCGCCAGTCGCGAGGTTCGCGAGCGCCGTGCTGAACGCGGGCGTCGCCGCGCCCGGATAGTGGATGTCGGTATAAGCCGCGCCCACGCCGACTGGACCGGCCTTGTAATTCACACCGAAGCTGTAGGCACGCGACGAACCGGCGGTGGTCACGCCGCCCGCGGTCGTCGTCGGTGTGCCCGCAAAGGCGCCTGCCTGATTCGAGAAGCCGTACATCGCGCCGAACGTCACGCCATAAAAGCTCGCGCTGCTGAACTTGACCGAGTTGTTGATGCGGCTCGACGTGAGTTGATCGACGTCGTTGATGTGATAGCCATAGTTGCCCGCGACGGTCTGGCCGCCGATGGAGTAGGCCGAGCCGAGGTAATCGGTCGAGAACGTGTACTGACGGCCGAGCGTGACCGAGCCAATGTCGTTCTTCGCGAGACCGACATACGCCTGGCGGCCGAATTCCGCGCCGCCCTGGCCGAGCGCGCCGGTGCCGCTGTTGAAGCCGTTTTCCAACGTGAAGATCGCCTTCAGGCCGCCACCGAGGTCTTCGGCGCCTTTCAGGCCCCATCGGCTGCCCTGGGCCACGCCGTCGTCGTACTTGAAGTTGTGATCGCTGCCGCCAGTGACGGCGCTGTGGTTCACGTAGCTGACGCCTGCGTCGATGATGCCGTACAGCGTGACGCTGCTCTGCGCATGAGCGGAAGTGGCGAAGGCGAAGGCGGCGAGGGCGGCGAGGGCGGCGGTTGCCAGAAGGTTCTTCTTCAAAACGTGCTCCGGGATGAGTTCGCGGGTGTGGTGTGTGATCGTGCGTGTTCGTCGATGTCGCGCTGCGTTCTGCTGACGCTCGGTGCAACGGGCGCAAATGTAGCGGCCGCTGACTAAAGAAATATGACAGCGCTTTCGGATGGCTTGCGGTGTGTCGCGGCTGCAACAGCGCTAGCGCGGCGACGGCGTTTCATGCGTGCGTCCGCTTGCGCGAGACGCGCGGTATTCTCACGACTCCGCCCCATGACGGCCAAGCGAGAAACAAAATGGACGAACACGGAATCCGCGAACTGGAAGAACGCCTGAAGCAGGCGATGATAGCGTCGGACGTGACTGCGCTTGACGCGCTCCTGGCCGACGACCTGACTTTCGTCGATGCCACCGGAAAGATATGGAGCAAGGCCGATGACCTGAACGGGCATCGCCATGGCATGCAGCGCATCGACAAGCTGGAGGTGGTGGAGCAAAGCGTGCGCGTGTACGGCGCGTTTGCCGTGACCGTCACGCGCGTTGCGCTCGCCGGGACATTCGGCGGCGCGCCGTTCGCGGGCAGCTTGCGCTACACGCGAACGTGGGGCGAGACCGCGAACGGCTGGCGCATCGTCGCGGCGCAGTGCGGGCTCATTCCGTTCTGTCGTTCAAGACTCAGGCGGACAACAGCGACCCCGTGCGATAAGCCTTCGCTCCCGCGATGCGCGCCACTTCCAGCCCGGCGGTCGCAAAGCGCGTGATATGCCGCGCGTACAAAACGCCGGAGGTCGTGCACTTGAGCGTGGTGATGGTATCGGCGAGCGGGTCGATCACATCGGCGATGGCCGAGCCCGCCTCGATGAACGCGCCCACTTGCGCACGGAACACGAGAATGCCGCTCGCAGGCGCGACGATGGGCTCCGCGCCCGCGAGCGGCGTGGCCGGATACGCGAGCGGCGGCAGCGGCACTTGCGGCGCATCGATCACGCCGCGATGAATCAGATAATTGACGATGCCCTGCGCGTCCTTATCGCCGAGTTCATGCGAGACGTCGTGCTGGCTGCGCAACTCGACCGTCACCGAGATGCCGCCGTTCGGAATAGGGAAACGCTCGCCGAAACGCGTACGCAAGTCGGACCAGCAGAAGCTGTGGATTTCGTCGAACGGGTTGCCGACCGAATTCAGCGCGAGCAGGGACGCCTTTGCATCGAGATAGCGCGCGAGCGGTTCGACATCGGCCCAGATATCCGGGTTCGTGTAGAGATGCAGCGCGGCGTCGAGATCGCAGTGCAGGTCGAGCACGACATCGGCGTCGTACGAGAGCTTTTGCAGCGCTAGACGTTGCGATTCGAGTTCGGTGTGCGCCGTTTGCTCGTCGAGCGCTTCCTTCATCGCGGCGCGCACGGCGAGCAGGTTCGCCTGACTGTCGCCGGAAAGGCGCGCTTCGATGCGCGGCGCGATCAACGCGGCCAAATCGTGAAAATTGCGGTTGAAGTTGTGGCCGCTATTGGCTTCGAAACGGCCGAGCAGTTGGCCGTGCAAGATCTGATTCAGCCCGATGGGATTCGGCACCGGCACGATCACCACTTCGCCTTTGAGCTTGCCGTCGGCTTCGAAAGCGGCGAGCAGGCGGCGCAATTTCCACGCGGCGAGCATGCCGGGCAATTCGTCCGCGTGCAGCGAGGACTGAATGTAGATTTTCTGACCGCCGCCCGAGCCGTAGTGATAACTCGTGATGGTGCGGGAAGTGCCGAGCGTCGGCGAAATAAGTTGATGAGTCTTGGTTTGCATGATGTGCGCGCGCATGCGAGTGCGCGGTCTTGTCTCGAATGATGTTTATGGCGGGCCAGCGTGCACGGGCGAGATTGCCGCGTGCCATGGCGATGGCGTCTCCTGTCGACCGGAATGAGCGCTGATGGTGCTTGCCGCGCCCGGTTCCGGTTCCATGCGAGATTGCTGCCGTCGGCTTTGCCTCGGACGTTCGATCTTAGCCGAAATCCGCGCGGCGGCGCGTCGGGACGTTTGCGGAGTTGCGCGGAAGGCCAAAGCGGGCACGGAAGAGCGCACCGTTGCTGCGACAAAAGCAGACTCAGCAAAAGCGACCTGCCAGGCGCCAAAAACAAAGCGGGCTCCGCAAAAAAACGCGGAGCCCGCTTCGTAGCCCACTCGAGCGAAGGCCGGTGTGACCGGCGCTTCGCCCGAAGGCATGACTTAGCTGCCGTACACGTCGAAGTCGAAGTACTTCTTCTCGATCTTCTTGTACGTGCCGTCCTTGATGATGTCGGCAATTGCCTTGTCGACTTGCGTCTTGAGGTCGGTGTCTTCCTTGCGCATGCCGATGCCCGCGCCTTCGCCCAGCACCTTCTTGTCGACGATATCCTTGCCCGCGAAGTCATAGCCAGCACCGCGCGGCGTCTTCAGGAAGCCGATTTCCGCCTGCACGGCGTCTTGCAGGGCGGCGTCCAGACGGCCCGAAGTCAGATCGGCGTAGACCTGATCCTGGTTCTGGTACGGCGTCACCGTCACGCCCTTCGGCGCCCAGTAGGTCTTGGCGTAGGTTTCCTGGATCGTGCCTTGTTCCACACCCACGGTCTTGCCCTTCAGGCTTTCGGCCGTCGGCAGGATGTTGCTGCCCTTCTTCGCGACAAGACGCGTCGGCGTGTTGAACAGCTTGCTCGAAAAAGCGATCTGCTCGGCGCGTTGCGGCGTCATGGACATCGACGAGAGCACGCCGTCGAACTTCTTCGCCTTGAGGGCGGGGATCATGCCGTCGAAATCGTTCTCCACCCATACGCACTTGGCCTTCAGGCGCGCGCAGATCTCGTTGCCGAGATCGATATCGAAACCGGTCAGCTTGCCATCCGAACCCTTCGATTCGAACGGGGGATAGCTTGCGTCGACGCCAAAGCGAATCGTCGAATAGTCCTTGGCGTGCGCGGTGACGGCGGTGAGCGACGTGGCGGCAAGGAGGGACATCGTCAGGGCCGCGATCAGTTTCTTCACTGTTATTACTCCAGATGGTGGTCGGTTCATCCCGGCAGGTCTCGTATCCGGGCATCCGGCGCCGTAATTGGCGACGCCGGACCTTTGGGTCTTCCGCGGATCGTGTCCGGGCAGAATCGGCAGAAGGGTACCAAGCCAAAATTGTCAGGCATCTAGTGAAAGCACCGATAGCGGCGATTTAGAACTTTCCTTCACATGATTTAGCAAGTGGTTTTGTCTGAATTCTACCGACTTCCTTGCTGATTACTTTCTCAATGCTTGCGAAGCGGATGGTCCTTGAGAAACCACGACAGCGCAAAAGCGATGCACGCAATACAAGCCGCGACCAGATAAACCGTGTGCATGGAGCCGGCGAACGCGCTCAGATAATCGTCATGCAACGCGGCCGGCAGATTCGCCACCGCGAGCGGCCCGAGCGAACGCGGCATCTCCGTGCCGGCCGGAATCAGCGTTTCGAGCCGGCCGCGCAGGCTTCCCGAGAAAATCGCGCCGAAAGCGGCCACGCCGACCGAGCCGCCGATCGAGCGAAAGAGCGTCGCGCTGGAGGTGGCCACGCCGATCATCCGGAATTCGACCACGTTCTGCACCGCCAGCACGAGCACCTGCATCACCATGCCGAGCCCGAGGCCGAGCAGCAGCATGTAGCCGTACATGACCGGCAGCGGCGTGTCGAGGCGCAGCGTGGACAGCAGCACCATGGCGAGCGTGACGAGCCCCGTGCCCGCGATCGGGAAAAACCGGTACTTCCCGATCTTGCTGATGACCCGGCCGCTCACGATGGAAGAAAGCAGCACGCCGGCCATCATCGGCGTGATCTGCAGACCGGCCTGCGACGGCGTGGAGCCCTTGACCACTTGCAAATAGAGCGGCAGGAACGTGACCGCGCCGAACAGCGCGCAGCCGACAATGAAACCGATCAGCCCGGCCAGCACGAAGGTGGGTTCCTTGAAGAGCGAGAGCGGCATGATGGGCTCGGCGGCGAGCCGTTCCTCATAGACGAATCCGCCGATGCAGATCAAGCCGAGCGCGAGCGTGCACCACAGTTGCGGTGAACTCCACGGCAAGAGCGCGCCGCCTTCGCTGGTGAACAGGATGATGCAGGTGAGCGCGGCGGCTAGAAAGCCCGCACCCATATAGTCCACGCGATGGTTCACGTGCGCCGTATGCGGCTTGAATACGGTCTGGATGACGGCGAGCGCGATCACGCCGAGCGGCACGTTGATGTAGAAAATCCAGCGCCACGACAGATGCTCGACCAGAAAGCCGCCAAGCAGCGGCCCGACGACCGTGGCAAGGCCATACACACCGCCGAAAAGCCCCTGGAAGCGACCGCGTTCGGCGGGTGGTATGACATCGGCGATGGCGGCCATGGTGACCACCATCAGCCCGCCGCCGCCGAGCCCCTGCAACGCGCGCAGCGCGATCAATTGCGTCATGTTCTGCGCGACGCCGCAGAGGATAGACCCGGCAAGGAATATCAGGATGGATGCCTGAAGCATGACCTTGCGTCCGAACTGATCGCCGAATTTGCCGTAAAGCGGCACGACGATGGTCGAACTGAGCAGATAGGACGTGACGACCCACGACAAGCGTTCGAGTCCGCCGAGTTCGCCGACGATGGTCGGGAGCGCTGTCGACACGATGGTTTGATCGAGCGCACCGAGCAGCATGACGAGCAAAAGCGCCGTGAAGAGCAGGCCGAGCGGCGGTTTTGCGGCTTCGTCGACGCCTGCAGGAGCGGTTCGGTGTAAAGATGTCATATCGACCTGTACTTGCGTAGGGACGCCTTTGGCGTCGTGAAAAGCGCTTCAATCCGGTTCTCAGCGCTGCCCGCCGAAAACGGATTGAATTTAATTAACATGAAAGTTAATATAAACGATCATCGAAGGCCCGTCAAACCATCTCTATGTCAAACGATGTAATCGGAGCCGAGTTGCCCGGCGAATCAGGCGAGGTTCAACTGAAGAAAGCGGGGCGGCGGCCGGGCCGTCCGAGCGGCGGTCACAGCGCCGAGGCGCGGGCGCACTTGCTGGATACGGCGCTGATGTTGTTTGCGCGGCAGGGCATCGGCGAAACGACGCTCGGGGCGATTGCCCGCGAGGCCGGCGTAACGCCCGCAATGGTCCATTACTATTTCAAGACGCGCGAGCAGCTACTCGATGTGTTGATCGACGAACGCTTCGCGCCGTTGCGCTCGGAACTGGGACGCGTATTCAACGATCCCTCGGCCGAGCCCGCCGACACCTTGCGCGCCTTCGTGGAGGCGCTGGTCGCGACGGTGGACAAGCATCCGTGGTTCGCGGCGCTGTGGGTACGCGAAGTCATCAGCGAAGGTGGCGTGCTGCGTCAGCGCATGGCAGAACGCTTCGGCGACGAGCGCAAGGATTTGGCCATCGAGCGCATCGCCGGATGGCAGAAAGCGGGCAAGGTAAATCCGGCGCTGGAGCCATCGCTCGTGTTCGTATCGTTGTTCGGACTCGCGGTGTTTCCGCTTGCGACATCACGCTGGCGCGGCCAGGGCGCAGGCGCGATCAGCAAGGAGCAGATCGCGCGGCATGCGGTGGCGTTGTTGATGGATGGGATTCGGGCTGACTGATACGCCCCTCGCAGCTAAAATGCGGCCCTCGTCCCGCGCGCCGAAGACCACCCCTTCGCGCGGGACGCCACATCCGCAAAAGAACCGTCCGGTCGACAGGAGACATATCAATGGCAACTTCCCCCGCGGCGGGCGCACAGCGCACATCGGCCGCTGCGTCCGCGTCCGCGCCACCCGAAATCACCGCCGGGCTCATTTCCGCGCGTCTCGACCGGCTGCCGGCCACGCGCACCATCTGGACTTTCATCGCGCTCCTGAGTCTCGGCTTCTTCTTCGAGCTCTACGACTTGCTGTACTCCGGTTACGTCGCGCCAGGGCTGGTAAAGAGCGGCATCCTCACGCCAACGACAGCGAGTTTCTTCGGTTTCACAGGCGTGGCGAGCTTTATTGCGTCGCTGTTCGCGGGGCTGTTCATCGGCACGGTGGCGTGCGGTTTTCTCGCCGACCGTTTCGGCCGCCGCGCGATCTTCACGTATTCGCTGCTCTGGTACACCGTCGCGAATCTCATCATGGCGTTTCAGGACACCGCGACCGGCCTCAACTTCTGGCGCTTCATCGCCGGCGTGGGAATCGGCGTGGAACTGGTGACGATCGGCACGTATATCTCCGAACTCGCGCCGAAGTACATCCGTGGACGCGCTTTTGCCTGCGAGCAGGCAGTCGGTTTCATGGCGGTGCCGGTGGTCGCGTTCCTCGCTTATCTGCTGGTGCCGCGCGCGCCGTTCGGCTTCGACGGATGGCGCTGGGTCGTCGTGATCGGTGCGCATGGCGCGCTCTTCGTCTGGTGGATTCGCCGCACGCTGCCCGAAAGTCCGCGTTGGCTCGCGCAAAAGGGCCGCCTCGCCGAAGCGGATCGCGTAATGTCGGCGCTCGAAGCCAAAGTGGAACGCGAATACGGCCGGCCGTTGCCGCCGCCCGCCGCGCCCGAGCCGGTGCTCGACGCCGCGCAGGGCGCAGGCTCGTTCGCCGATATGTGGAAGCCGCCCTACGGCCGCCGCGCCACGATGATGATCATCTTCAACGTGTTCCAGACAGTCGGTTTCTACGGCTTCGCCAACTGGGTGCCGGCCTTGCTCGTGAAGCAGGGCGTCACGGTCACGTCGAGCCTCATGTATTCGAGCATCATCGCGATCGCGGCGCCCATCGGGCCGATCATCGGGCTTTTGATTGCCGACCGCATCGAGCGCAAGACGGCCATCGTCGCCATGGCGGGCGCGAATATCGTCTGCGGGCTGCTGTTCAGCCAGTCGTCGGACGCCATCTTCCTGATCGCGATGGGCGTCGGGCTCACGCTGTCGTCGAACATCATGTCGTACAGCTTCCACGCGTATCAGACCGAGTTGTTCCCGACCAGCATCCGCGCGCGCGCCGTCGGCTTCGTCTATTCGTGGAGCCGGTTTTCGGCGATTTTCACGTCATTCATCATCGCGGCCGTGCTCAAGGGCTTCGGGACGACCGGCGTGTTCGTGTTCATCGCGGGCGCCATGCTCGTCGTGATGGCGGCGATCGGCCTCATGGGACCGCGTACGCGCGACATGGCGCTCGAAAAAATCTCGCATTGACGTGAATTGAGCAGCGATTGCTGCGGATTGTCGGCCGGTATGCCAAAATCCGCAGAACGTACCCGATCGTCGCTCAATTTTCGAATATGTCCGACACGCTCACTCCGGTAGAAGCAGATCATGCGATGCGTAATTGGACGTATCGATCGTCAGGAAAGATTCGGATTGGCTCGGATCAGCATCTGCGGATGTTCTGCGAGATGTTGCTGACGACGCACAATCCGTACAAACCGGCCGTGATCGAATGGCCGAAGCTGGCCCCGGCGGCGCTCAAGCGCGTGACGTCGCTGCCCATCTGGGACATCGCGGTGCAGACGGAAGGGCGCGCCTCCATTCGCGTGGCGACTTACGCGGCGGCGGTTCACGATCCGCATTTGCGCGAAGCCTTGCGCGTGAACGGCGGGGAAGAAGCGCGCCACAAGCTCGTACTCTCGAAACTCGTCGAAGCCTATGGCATCGAGCTCGCGCCCGAGCCGCCGTATCCCGCACCGGACGACGCATTGCGCGCGTGGATGCTCACGGGCTACAGCGAGTGCATCGACAGTTTCTTTGCGTTCGGCTTGTTCGAGGCGGCGCGCCAGTCAGGCTATTTTCCCGAAGCGCTCGTCGAAACCTTCGAGCCGGTGATTCAGGAAGAAGCGCGTCACATTCTGTTTTTTGCCAACTGGGTGGCGTGGTATCGGCGCAGTCTGCCGTGGTATCGCAAGCCTGGTTTCCTGCTCAAAACCGCGAGCGTCTGGATTTCGCTGATTCGCGACCGCATTTCGCTCGCACGAGGTTTCGACACGAGCGGCGCGGCGCAAGATGCCAACTTCCCGGCCAACGTCGGCGATTCCGTGGCGGGCAATGTCTCCGTCGCTTCGTTGATCGACCTGTGTCTCGCGGAAAACGCGCGTCGCATGAGCGGTTACGACGCGCGGCTCTTGCGCCCGACCACCGTGCCGATGCTCGCGCGTCTCGCGCGCCGCTTCGTCAAGTAAGCGGCTTCTCTTCGCTCGATGCCGCTTTGTAGCGGCGCGATGCGTCTTCGACATCCTGTCGAAACTGCGCTAGCGCCGCCGTTTTCGCATCGGCGGGTTGCAGCGCGGCCCACAGCACTTCCACCAGTTCATTCGCCGTCGTCTCGATCTGAGTCTGACTCAGGCGGCGTTTTGCAAGCGTGGCGTCCCACAACACGTGTTCCATCGGCCCGAAAACGAGCGAGCGCAAAAGACGCAGCGGAACGTCGCCGCGGACGTGGCCAAGCGTCTGTCCGCGCGCGAGCACGTCCATGAGCGGCGCGGTGTAGCGGCGCTGCAATTCGGTGAGCGTGTCCGACAGATCGTGCTGGCGCGTGCGGCCTTCCGAGAGCACGAGCGCGCACAGACCGGTGCCGTTCATCAGCATCAACCGCAAATGCGTTCTCACGATGAACGCGAACTGCTGGCGCACCGAGCCGTCGCGCGGCATGCCGGTCTCGAAGGCATCGATGATTTCGTCGTACCAGTCCGCGATCACGCGGGCGCACAATTCCCGCTTGCCGCTGAAATAGCTGAACACCGTGGCTTCCGAAATGCCGGCGCGCTGCGCGATTTCCGCGCTGGTGGCGCCGTCGTAGCCTTTCTCGGCGAAGACCTCGCGGCCGGCCTGGAGGATTTCGCGCACGCGTTGTTGCGATTTGACGCCCGACGGCGTGCGGCGGTTGGAAGCGGTGCTTTGCGTGGACATGGCGGTAGCGGAAGAGCGTGCGCAAGAAATGTGAGCGTAGCTCAAAAACCTATTGACGGAAAGACGAATAGAGGATGAAATTGGCCCATTCTGCGGCGCTCCATATGCTGTGAGTGAAACTCAAACGCGACGCGCCGAAACATTGCATCTGGAGGAGACACCCCATGAGCACCGTGCCGGGCCTGAACTTCGCGCTGGGCGAAGACATCGATATGTTGCGCGACACGCTTCAGCATTTCGCGTCGAAGGAAATCGCGCCGCGCGCCGCCGAAATCGACCGCACCGACCAGTTCCCAATGGACCTCTGGAAGAAATTCGGCGACATGGGCGTGCTCGGCATGACGGTATCCGAGGAATACGGCGGCGCGAATCTCGGCTACACCGCGCACATGGTCGCGATGGAAGAAATCTCGCGGGCGTCGGCATCGGTCGGGCTGTCGTATGGCGCGCATTCGAACCTCTGCGTGAACCAGATTCATCGCAACGGCACGGAAGAACAGAAGCGCAAGTATCTGCCGAAGCTCGTTTCCGGCGAACACGTCGGCGCGCTTGCCATGAGCGAGCCGAACGCCGGATCGGATGTCGTCAGCATGAAGCTGCGCGCGGACGAGAAGGGCGACCATTACGTGCTCAACGGCACCAAGATGTGGATCACCAACGGCCCGGATTGCGACACGCTCGTCGTCTACGCGAAGACGGATATCGAAGCGGGCGCGCGGGGCATCACGGCTTTTATCGTCGAGAAGGGCATGAAGGGCTTCTCGGTCGCTCAGAAACTGGACAAGCTCGGCATGCGCGGCTCGCATACGGGCGAACTCGTGTTCGAGAACGTGGAAGTGCCGAAGGAAAACATTCTCGGCGCATTGAACGGCGGCACGAAGGTGCTGATGAGCGGTCTCGACTACGAGCGCGCCGTGCTCGCGGGCGGGCCGACCGGCATCATGCTCGCCTGCATGGATGCGGTCGTGCCGTATATCCATGACCGCAAGCAGTTCGGGCAAGCCATCGGCGAATTCCAACTGATTCAAGGCAAGGTCGCGGATCTCTATACGACGCTGCAAGCGTGCCGCGCATATCTCTTCGCGGTGGGCCGCCAGCTCGATACGCTCGGCTCGGGCCACGTGCGCCAGGTGCGCAAGGACTGCGCGGGCGTGATTCTCTACACGGCCGAAAAAGCCACGTGGATGGCCGGCGAAGCCATCCAGATTCTTGGCGGCAACGGCTACATCAACGAGTATCCGGTGGGACGCCTGTGGCGCGATGCCAAGCTCTATGAAATCGGTGCGGGCACGAGCGAGATTCGCCGCATGCTGATCGGTCGCGAACTGTTCGCCGAGACGGCTTGAGGCGCGTCATGGCGATCATCGAATCGAAACTGAACCCGCGCAGCGAAGATTTTCGGACCAACGCCGCCGCGCTCGAAGCGCTCGTCGCGGATCTCAAGGCAAAAGTCGCGAAGCTCGCGGAAGGCGGCGGTCAAGCCGCGCGTGACCGGCACGTGTCGCGCAACAAGCTCTTGCCGCGCGACCGCATTGCGCAACTGCTCGATCCGGGCACGCCGTTTCTCGAACTCTCGCAGCTCGCGGCCTACGGCATGTACAACGACGACGCGCCGGGCGCGGGCATCATCACGGGCATCGGGCGCATTGCGGGACAGGAGTGCGTGATCGTCTGCAACGACGCAACCGTGAAAGGCGGCACGTACTATCCGGTGACGGTGAAGAAGCATCTGCGCGCGCAGGAAATTGCCGAACAGAACCGCCTGCCGTGCGTCTATCTCGTCGATTCGGGCGGCGCGAACCTGCCGAATCAGGACGACGTGTTCCCCGACCGCGATCACTTCGGCCGCATCTTCTACAATCAGGCGAACATGTCGGCGGCGGGTATCGCGCAAATCGCGGTGGTCATGGGCTCGTGCACGGCGGGCGGCGCTTATGTTCCGGCGATGAGCGACGAGTCGATCATCGTGAAGGATCAGGGCACGATTTTTCTGGGCGGCCCGCCGCTCGTCAAGGCCGCGACCGGCGAGGAAGTCAGCGCCGAGGATCTCGGCGGCGGCGACGTGCACACGCGTCTTTCCGGCGTCGTCGACCATCTCGCGCAGAACGACGCGCATGCGCTCGGCATCGCGCGCAGTATCGTCGGCAATCTCAATCGCGTGAAGACGCCGCCGCTCGCGCTCAAGGAACCGCTGCCGCCGCGCCATGAAGCGCAGAGCCTTTACGGCGTGATTCCGGTCGATACCCGCAAGCCTTTCGACGTGCGCGAAGTGATCGCGCGCATCGTCGACGATTCCGCTTTCGACGAATTCAAGGCGCGCTACGGCACGACGCTCGTCACCGGCTTCGCGCATATCTGGGGGCATCCGGTCGGCATCGTCGCGAACAACGGCATTCTGTTTTCCGAGTCGGCGTTGAAGGGCGCCCACTTCATCGAACTATGCTGCCAGCGCAAGATTCCACTCGTGTTCCTGCAGAACATCACGGGCTTCATGGTCGGGCGCAAGTACGAAAACGAAGGCATCGCGCGTAACGGCGCGAAGATGGTGACGGCCGTGGCCACGGCAAAGGTGCCGAAGTTCACGGTGATCATCGGCGGTTCGTTCGGCGCGGGCAATTACGGCATGTGCGGCCGCGCCTACTCGCCGCGTTTTCTGTGGATGTGGCCGAACGCGCGCATCTCGGTCATGGGCGGCGAACAGGCCGCGTCCGTGCTCGCAACCGTCAAGCGCGACGGCATCGAGAAGAAGGGCGGCGCGTGGTCGAAGGACGAAGAGGAAGCGTTCAAGGCGCCGATTCGCGATCAATACGAGGCGCAGGGTCATCCGTACTATGCAAGCGCGCGTCTTTGGGATGACGGCGTGATCGATCCGGCGCAAACGCGCGACGTGCTGGGCTTGGGCCTTGCCGCGACGATGAACGCGCCGATCGAAGACACGCGCTTCGGCGTATTCCGCATGTGACGACAGACGTCGGGACCCAGGCGCCCGACTCGCGTCTCGCACCTCAAGCTGATCCACGGATGTGAAGCCATGTTCAACAAGATTCTGATTGCAAATCGCGGCGAGATCGCCTGCCGTGTCGCGGCGACGGCGAAGCGCATGAATATCGGCAGCGTCGCCGTTTATTCGGACGCGGATGCCCAAGCGAAACACGTCGATGTCTGCGATCAAGCCGTGCACGTGGGCGGCGCGGCGGCATCCGAAAGCTATCTGCGCATGGAGCGAATTGTCGAGGCAGCGCTTTCGAGCGGCGCGCAAGCCGTGCATCCAGGCTACGGCTTTCTTTCCGAGAACGAAGACTTCGCCAATGCATGCGAGAAAGCGGGCATCGTCTTCATCGGGCCGCCGGTCGAAGCCATTCGCGCGATGGGTTCCAAGGCCGCGGCCAAGGCGCTCATGCAATCCGCGTCGGTGCCGCTCGTGCCCGGCTATCACGGCGACGATCAGGACGCCGCGCTCCTGCAACGCGAGGCGGATCGCATCGGCTATCCGGTGCTGCTGAAGGCAAGCGCGGGCGGCGGCGGCAAGGGCATGCGAGTCGTCGAAAAGAGCGAGGACTTCGCGGCCGCGCTCGCTTCATGCAAGCGCGAAGCGGCGTCGAGCTTCGGCAACGATCGCGTGCTGATCGAAAAATATTTGCTGCGCCCGCGTCACGTCGAAGTGCAAGTTTTCGCCGATACGCACGGCAACGCGGTCTATCTGTTCGATCGCGATTGCTCGGTGCAGCGTCGGCATCAGAAGGTGCTCGAAGAAGCGCCCGCGCCCGGTCTTTCCGATGCCACCCGACGCGCAATGGGCGAAGCCGCCGTGGCGGCGGCACGCGCGGTGAATTACGTCGGCGCGGGCACGGTCGAGTTCATCATGACGCAGGACGGCCAGTTCTACTTCATGGAGATGAATACGCGCTTGCAGGTCGAGCATCCGGTGACCGAGATGGTGACCGGGCTCGATCTGGTCGAATGGCAACTGCGCGTGGCGGCGGGCGAGCCTTTGCCACTGTTGCAAGACGCGCTGAAGGTGCACGGTCATGCCATCGAAGCGCGCATCTATGCGGAGAACCCGGCGCGCGGCTTTTTGCCATCGACGGGCACGCTCAAGCATCTCGCATTGCCGCAGGCGGTGAGTTTTTCGATCGATGGCGACGTGCGTATCGACAGCGGCGTGCGCGAAGGCGACGCCATCACGCCGTTTTACGACCCGATGATCGCGAAGCTGATCGTGCATGGCCGCGACCGTCGAGA
This sequence comes from Caballeronia sp. GAWG2-1, assembly GCF_023631405.1. Lineage (NCBI taxonomy): Bacteria > Pseudomonadati > Pseudomonadota > Betaproteobacteria > Burkholderiales > Burkholderiaceae > Caballeronia > Caballeronia sp. GAWG2-1. The sequence goes on along the minus strand of NZ_JALQDD010000027.1, from coordinate 370,318 downwards.
TGCGCTCGCCCGCATGGCACGGGCGCTGGCCGAATGCGAGATCGTCGGGTTGCATACGAACGTCCAATTCCTGCAACGTATCGTGAAAAGCGAGCCGTTTTCGCAAGGCGAGCTCGATACCGGTTTGATCGAGCGTCATCGCGACACCTTGTTCGCGCCGCCAACCGTACCGCGCAACAAGGCGCTCGCGCTTGCCTGCGCCGCGCTGCTTACGCGCGAAGGCGGCGAGGCGCACGGTCACTCGCCGTGGGACGCGCTCTCGCACTGGCGCATGGCGGGCGGTTATAGCCAGGACCTGAACTGGCGCGAGGTCGATCACGACGACATGCTCAAGGTCGTCTACACGAAAGACGGCGAGAAGCGGCTCGCGCTCGATGGCAAGAGCGCGCGCTTCGACTGGACGCATGGCGGCGCGACCGATTACACCGTGCAATTGGACGATAACCTGCTAAAAGGCACCGTCTTCACCGAAGGCGACATCTTCCACGTCTTTCTCGAAGGCGCGGAATTCCAGTTCGAATGGCAAAACCTGATGGCTCATGCGGGCGACGCCGAACACGAAGGCCGTCTCACCGCGCCGATGCCCGGCAAGGTCATCGCGGTATTGGTGGAGGCAGGCGCGATGGTGGCGAAGGGCGCGCCGCTCATCGTCATGGAAGCCATGAAGATGGAGCATACGATCGTCGCGCCCACGGCGGGAAAAATCGGCGAGATTCTCTTCGACGTCGGCGATCAGGTCGCCGACGGTTCGCAGTTGCTGGTGCTCGAAACGAGTTGAAGGAAGCTGGAAGCGCGTTACTTCCTGGGCCTGCCGAGTAACGTGTCCTGGCTCTCGGTGCGCACCAGAATCTCGACGCGCCGGTTTAGCGCGCGGCCCTGCGGCGTGTCGTTATTGGCGATGGGCCGCAGGTAAGCCATGCCCTTGGTCGTAATGCGCTCGGCCGGCACGCCGCGCGCGATCAACGCATTCGCAACGGCATTCGCGCGCGCCAGCGACAGTTCGCGGTTGTAGGCGAGCGAGCCTTCGTCGTCGGTATGGCCTTCGATCAGAACAGGCCGCATGCTGCGTTTGAGCACATCCGCGACGCGGTCCAGCACGGCGATGTTCTGCACGCGGATGCGCGCTTCGTCCCTATCGAAGAGCGGCGCGTCGGGCAGGCGCATCTCCACGCCGCCTTTGACCTGCAGCATGGTGATGCCGTATTGCGCGTTCAGCTTGTCTTCCTTCGTGCGGCTGAGGCCGCTCGAACAGCCTGAGAATAAACTCGCCAGCATCGCAAGCGACGCGCATGTTCCAACGGCCGACTGTAATGCTCTACCTGCCATCCGTGCTTTCCCTTCTCTTTAGAGAGGCTTTGATTATACGGAGCCCGAATCTTGCCGTTGTAAATAACATTTGCTGCTTGCCCGCAACTATGCGGAACGCTTTGTGCGAATCGAGCGCCAACCTAGACCCAACTGGGCGTCAACAGGGCGCCAACTTCGTCCGAACGTTCGACGCGCTTACAATGCGTGCGACCATTCAGGTTATCGATTCGAATTTCCGTCTTTCTTCCTGCGAGCTTTCACCGTCATGTCTACACCGCGATATCCGCGTAATCCAGAGCGCAGCAACGAGCATGATACGGACCCGGGCGCACGCATCAACAAGGTACAGCGGGCGGCGTCGGCGGCGCTTTACACGGTGCTCGTGCTGATTGCGCTCTATACGGCGCGCACGTTCATTCCGGCGGTGGTATGGGCTATCGTGATCGCCATTTCATTATGGCCGGCGCTGCACTGGCTAGAGCAGCGTCCGCTGTTCAGGCGGCACAATATCTTGCTCGCGGCGTTTCTTGCCACAGCGGTCGGGCTGCTCTTCGTGGTGCCGTTCGCCATCGTCGCCGCGCAGACCGCCAACGAAGCGAGCGACATGCTCCGCTGGTTCCACGACGTCTTGCGCACCGGTATTCCGATGCCCGCTTTCCTCGAGCATCTGCCAATGGGTTCGCAGCAGGTTTCGCACTGGTGGCAGGAGAATCTGGCGACACCGCTCGAATCTTCCCCTGCCGTGAAGCGTCTGCATAGCGCGACGGTCGTCGCGATGACGCGCCATTTCGGCGGACGCGTGGTGCATGCGCTCGTCATTTTCGGCTTCATGCTGATGACGCTGTTCTTCATGTTCCAGGCGGGCGCGCGGCTTGGCGAGCAACTGATCGCGGGATCGCGGCGCGCGTTTGGCGCGGACGGTGCGGCGCTCATCCGGCGCATGGCGGACTCCGTGCGCAGCACGGTGATCGGTCTCGTGGTGGTTGGCCTGGGCGAGGGCGCTTTGCTCGGTATCGCCTATGGCATCACGGGCGTGCCGCACGCCACCTTGCTCGGCATGCTGACCGCGGTCGCCGCTATGCTGCCGTTCTGCGCGCCGATCGTCTTCCTCGGCTCGGCGCTATGGCTGCTCGCGCAAGGCTCCGTGATTTCGGCTGCCAGCGTGGCGATCTTCGGGCTGATCGTGGTCTTCATCTCCGAGCATTTCGTGCGACCAGTGCTGATCGGCGGCTCCACGCGCCTGCCGTTTCTGCTCGTCTTGTTCGGCATTCTGGGCGGCGCGGAAACGTTCGGGCTGATCGGGCTTTTCATCGGCCCGGCATTGATGACGATTCTCGTCGTGCTATGGACGGACTGGGTGCGCGATTGAAGACGAAGTCGATGAAGCGCCGCGCGTGACGTAATTCAAATGCCCGCGCCGCGTTCCTGCACGCAGACCCAGGGCGATACCACCACGGCCCACAACTCGGGATCGCGCGCGGCGATATCGACGGCGGTCTGCGCCTGCAAGCGCTCGATGAGTCCGGCCGAGAGCCATTGCGTGACCTGCTGCGTGTCGTCGTTGGCGACAGCCTCGGCGACGCTCACTAGATCCAGGTCGCCCTTCACCCAAATCAGCGCGCCCTTTGCGAAGAAGCGTTCGAGTTCGGACCAGCCGATCTGCGCCGTTTCGGCAAGCAGCTTGGTGTAGAGCGGGCTGGGGCTTTGGTTGGAAGCGTCGGTCATAAAGGAAGCGATGGAAACGAAAAGGCGTCCGACACTATAGCGCAGTGCCGGACGCCTTCGTTTCGCCTTGAAGCGGACGTTTAGAGGTCGAAGAACACGGTCTCGTTCGGGCCGCGAAGATGAATGTCGAAGCGATAGATCGTGCCCGACACACCCGGCTTGCCCGTCGGTCCCGCTTCGCGCTTGGCGATCAGCGTATGGCGGCGCTCGGCCGGCACGGCGGCGAGCACGGCGTCGTTCGCGTTGGCTTCGGTTTCATCGTCGAAATAGATGCGCGTGTAGCTGTGCAGCAGCATGCCGCGCATTAGCACGATGACATCGAGATGCGGCGCGGCATCGTCGGCGGTCTTGCCGGGCTTCACCGTATCGACGATAAAACGCAGCTTCGGGTCCGTGCCCGTGCCGACGCGCGCGAATCCGCGAAAGCCCGACTCGCGCGCGGCTTCGGCGCTTTCCACGTAACGGCCGTTCGCGTCAGCCTGCGCGATTTCGATGAGCGCGTCGCCAATGGGCTTGCCTTCCGCGTCGTACACGTTGCCGACCACGGCGATATGCTCGCCCGGCACTTCACGATCCGCGGCCGATGCCGTGAACAGGCTCTTCAGATCGAAGTTGTATTGCTCGGGAACGAGGCCGTAGGCGAAGTACGGTCCGACGGTCTGCGATGGGGTTTGTTTGAGCGTGGTCATGTCGTTCACTCCGTCGGCGTCTGGTCCGGGCCGCGCAGCACGATATCGAATTCGTAGCCGAGCGCGTAGTTTTCCTGAGTCGTGTCGATCGAGAAGCGCGACACGAGGCGCTTTCTCGCCTGCTCGGGAATGCCTTGATAAATCGGATCGAGGTCGAGCAGCGGGTCGCCCGGGAAATACATCTGCGTGACGAGACGCGAGCCGAAGTAGTCGCCGAAGAGCGAGAAGTGAATGTGATTGGGGCGCCACGCGTTGGTGTGATTGCCCCACGGATACGCGCCCGGCTTGATCGTCATGAAGCGGTAGCGGCCTTCGTCGTCGGTCAGGCAGCGGCCCGCGCCGAGGAAGTTCGGGTCGAGCGGCGCGTCGTGCTGATCGGCCTTGTGGACATAGCGTCCGGCGGCGTTGGCCTGCCACACTTCCACGAGCGTGTTGCGCACCGGGCGGCCGTTGTCGTCCAGCACGCGGCCCGTCACGATGATGCGCTCGCCGAGCGGCTCGCCGTTCTTGGCGGCATTGCGCGTGAGGTCGTTATCGAGCGTGCCCAGGTCGTCCGCGCCATAGACGGGAACGCGGCGGTTGCGCAGATTTTCCTTCAGCGGGATGAGCGGCAGCGAAGGGCTGCGCAGCACGGATGACCGGTAGCCCGGCGACAGATACGGCGGGTGGGAATCCCAGTCGCGAGGCGTGAGAATAGGCGAAGTCATGACGACGTGTCTCCTGTTTTGTAGGGTGTCCGGGTTTTTCAATCGGATATTTCTGGCAACTACTTTATCGAATGCAGCGAGTTATGGAAAATGATGTTTCGTGTCTGCTTGCATAACGACTCGTCATGGATACCGACTTCACCAACACTCGCGTCAAGTTCCGCCACCTTCAGTGTTTTCTTGCCGTGACGCAGCTCGGCAGCGTGCAGCGCGCGGCCGACAGCCTGTCGATTACGCAGCCGGCCGTGTCGAAGACCATAGGGGAACTCGAATCCATTCTAGGCGTGCGCTTGTTCGAGCGTGGCAGGCGCGGCGCGGTTCCCACGCGCGAGGGCCGGCTCTTCGCGCCGCATGCGAGCGCGTGCGTGGCGTCGCTGCGCGAAGGCGTGGACATGCTGCTGCGCGAACGTGGCGATGTGCCGGGGACCATTTCCATCGGCGTATTGCCGACTGTCGCCACGGCCTTGCTGCCGCCCGCGCTCGCTGCTTTCCGGCAGCAATGGCCGGCCATTTCGCTTGCCGTTCGCACGGATTCGAACGCGCAACTGCTCGAACGGCTGAAGGCGGGCGACGTCGATCTGGTCGTTGGCCGGCTCTCTGAGCCGGAAGCCATGCACGAGCTTTCCTTCGAGCAGATCTATCGTGAACCGCTAGCGGTGATTGTCCGGCGCGAGCATCCGCTGACGTTCGAGGCGCCGCTCACGCCCGCGTTGCTTGCGCGTTTCGCGATCGTCGTGCCGCCATTCGGGACGTTGATTCGTCAGTCGGCTGAAAGCGTTCTGACAGCGTTCGGCGCGCATGCGCTGACCGCGTTGATCGAAACGCTGTCGGTTTCGCTTGGCCGCGCGCTCGCGTTGCACAATGACGCCGTGTGGTTCGTTCCGGCGGGCGCGGTCGCGCAGGACATCGCGCTCGGCTTGCTCGTTGCCTTGCCCATGCCCTTCGCCGGCACCGATGAGCCGATCGGCTTGATACGTCGCAACGACTCCGCGCGCACGCCCGTGGAAGATAGTCTGGTCGATGCCTTGCGCGAAGCGGGCCGTGCGCGCGCCGGGAACAAGTGACCGGTCGTGCGCCGCGGCGCGCACCTTGCTAGAGCAGCATTTACCGCGCAGATTTCGCGCGAAACAAATACTATGACGTAAGCCCGCCGGGACAGCGAATCGGTTGCAACGAACGCTCGTGGCGCCGGTCTTATCGACGCGTGCCGCTTCGGCGCATCGACGTCATTTCCCGCACTTGGTGCCGCATTGCTGTCAACTCGTTCGCTCCATGAAGACCGTTCTGCTCGTCGATGACGACCCCGCCACCATCGAAGCCTGGACCCTCTGCATGCAAGGGGAGGATTGCCGCGTGCTCTACGCCGTCGACGGCAACGGCGCTCTGTCGATACTCGGCGCGCAGACGGTCGACATCGTCGTGTCCGACTGGATGATGCCGGGACTCGGCGGTGCGCTTCTCTGTCAAACGATGAAGAACGACGCCGCGCTCGCGCACATCCCTTTCCTGATGATTTCAGGGCATCCAAATCCGCCGGCTTTCGTGAGCTACGACGGGTATCTGCGCAAGCCGGTCGAGATGGAGACGCTGGTTGCGGCCGTGAACCGTCTGTGTGCCGCAAAGAAGCGGCCGCTTTATTGAACGGCTGCTGCTTGCGCTTCGACGAGAATCTCGGAACGCGACGACCAAGGCCTCAAGTCCGCATCCACGGGGCAAAGGCTTGCGGCTTAACCAATCAGCGCAACTCCGCCAGCGCCGCATCCATCTGCGCTTGAGCGAGCCGGTTCAATTCCTGCGGGATTTCGCATTCGAGCGGCAAGGCGGGCGTGACGATCACGCGGATATGTCCACCATGATCCGGCCAACCCTTCGCCGGCCAGACCTTGCCCGCGTCGTGGACAACGGGCACGACCGGAACCTTGGTCGCGCACGCGAGCCGCACGCCGCCCGAAGCGAGCTTGAGCGGCGCATCGTGCGCCACGCGCGTGCCTTCCGGAAAGATCACCACGACATCGCCTTTCTTCAGCCGCGCGGCGCATTCACGCGTGACAGCCTGGTGCGCCTGACGGATCGAGCCGCGGTCCAGGCTCACCATGTCCAGACCGCGCAACACCCAGCCGAAAAAAGGAATCTGCATGAGTTCGTGCTTGAACACGAAGCTGATGCGGCGCGGAAAGAGCGCCATGAACGCGAGCGTCTCCCAGGTCGATTCATGGCGGCTCAACACGATGCATGGCCCGTGCGGCAAGTGTTCGAGTCCTTCGACCGAGACGCCCACACCGGTGATGACGCGCATCATCGTGACCATCGCGCGGCACCATTGCCTGGCTAACCAATAGCGTCCGTTTCTGCCGACGAACGGGAAAAGCGGCAGGATCAGGATCGACCAGATCGTGCCGCTGCCGAGCAGATAGGTGGCGAAGAGCCACTTGACGAGGGTGCTGCGCATTGAAATCGTGCGATCGACGGAGGAAAGCCCAGAAGCATAACGGTATCGAGCCGTGAACGCACGAGGCAAAAACCGCCGCTTCGCTCATGCGTCTTCGGGCGCGCGATGCAACAATGGCGCGTGCAGGTCATCGACCGCTTATATCAACATCGCAAGGGAACACATGGATCAGGAGCCGGTGAGTTTCGACGAAGGCATGCTCGACGTGGGCGACGGCCATTCCATCTACTGGCGCGCGCAAGGTCCGCGCGAGGCGCCCGTCATGCTCGTCGTGCACGGCGGCCCCGGCGGCGCCATGAATCTCAAATGGGCCGAGGTGCTGGAAGCGGACAAGTGGCGCGTCGTGTTCTTCGACCAACGTGGCTGCGGCAAGTCGAAGCCTTTCGGCAAGCTGGAGGCGAACGGCATCGATGCGCTCGTCGGCGACATGGAGAAGCTGCGGGTCGGGTTGAACATCGAGCGCTGGGCGCTGTTCGGCGGTTCGTGGGGCACGACGCTCGGGCTTGCCTACGGCGTCACGCATCCCGAACGCTGCACGGGCTTCTTGCTGCGCGGCGTGTTTCTCGCGCGGCGCGCGGACATCGACTGGTTCCTGTGGGACGTGCGGCGCGTGTTTCCGGAGGCGCATCGCGCGTTTCTGGACGCCATCGAAGCCGCGAGCGGGAAGCGTCCGACGAGCGGCGAGGAGATCCTGCAACTGACGGAAGCGCCGCTCGCGCGTTTCGATGAAGCCGGCACGCGGCTCGCGCGCGCGTGGACGCTGTATGAGACCACCTTGTCGGTGGTCAACAAGCCGCCGAAGGAGGCGAAGGAAGCGGACGAGGCGAAAGTATCGGGTGAAGCGCAAGCATCGAGCGAAGCGAAGGACTCGAGCGACCCGAAGCAGGACGACAAGCGCCCGAGCGCCGAGGCCAACTCCGCCGCCGTTTCCATGGCGCTGCTCGAACGTCACTACATGGCGCACGAACTGCCGCCCGAACCGCTGCTGCCGCGCGTCGCGCGCATTGCGCATCTGCCGTGCAGTATCGTCCACGGACGTTTCGACATGGTGTGTCCCGCGGATCAGGCGTTCGACCTTGCCGCGCTTTGGCCGGGCGCGCAACTCGCCATCGTGGATGTCGCCGGGCACTGGACCTTCGAGCCCAACAACGTGACGGCATTGCGCAAAGGCGCGGTGGCCCTGGCTCAAGCCATCGCGGCAAGCTGACGCTTACAGGATCGACGGCGCCGCTTCGGTCAGGCGTCGCCAGTCGAGATCCGCGCCCGCGACGATCAGCCGTCCGTTGCGCTGCGTCGCGATGGTGAGCGTGACGCACAGCGACGTCCCCGTTACCGACAGATACGGCGCGCTCGTGATGACCTGCTGCGGCCGCGTGTGGGCATCGACGAAGTAGGGGCGCGTGTCCCAGCGGCCGGTCGAGGCGTCCGCGATGGGCGCGAAGCGGTCGGCCGAGCGCCGCTCACACGCGCCGGCGAGCGTCGGCAGGCATTCGCGACCCGCGTGGTCGAGAAAGAAGCAACTGATCGTACAAGGCAGCGCGAGCAACGCGGCGCAAGCATGCTCGGCGGATGCGCCGCCCGCAAGGCGCGTCGCGGCCTGCGCCAGATTCGAGCGATACGGCATCAGCAGCAAGTCGCTCGCGAGGCGCTCGGTGCGGCGCGTCTGCGCGAGCGAATCGAATACGTTTTCGAAGAGCGGCGTGGCCGCGCCGCGTTCGGCGAGTTGCGCGGCGGGTTGACCGAACAGATAACCCTGCACGAAGTCCACGTTGGAGCGCGCCGCGAGCATCAGGTCGTCGCTGGTTTCGATTCCTTCGGCCACCACGAACATACCGGATTCATGCAGCAGATCGACGAGCTTCGGCATCAGCGCATCGCGCATCGGCGTGCGTCGCTTGCCGCTCTGCGCGCGCACCAGGCTGCGGTCGAGCTTGACGATATCCGGCCGCATCGTGAGCAGACGATCGATATTGGAATGCCCGGCGCCGAAGTCGTCGACGGCGACGAGGAAGCCCTGCGCGCGAAACGAGCGCGTCGCGCGCGCGATTTCCGCGACATCCGAACCGCCCGATTCGAGCACTTCGATCACGATCCGCTCCGGCGCGAGCCCGGCCGCGTGCGTGAGCGCGGCGAACTGTTTCGCATAGCCAGGGTCCGTGAAAGTCGCAGGGTTCATGTTGACGAACAGCCAATGCGCGCTCGGCAGCACCGGCGCGGCATGACGGAGGTGCGCCAGATGACTCATGCGGTCGAGCGCGGTGAGCTCGCCCGAGACGATCGCGCGGCCAAACAGATCGAACGGGCCGATCAGCGCGCCATCGCCCGCATCGCCGCGCAACAGCGCCTCGTATCCGACTTCGCGCTGATGCGGGAGGCTGTAGATCGGCTGCAGATGCGTGCGAAGCGTGATGCCGTCGACGACTCCGGTGTGTGCCGTCAACACGTCGGACCACGCCGGCCGAGGCCTGACGGCTGCGTGCGGACACAGCGTCGGGGAGAATGCACATACGAGTCGATGAACGGCACGGCAATGGCACGCGGCGAGATGGGGATACAAGGCAGTATCGGCCGAGCGTGCGAAAACTTGAGTGGCGGCGTCGTGTTTGCCCGCGCCCGCGCCGCGACCTATCTTTGAAGAGGCGGTGATACGATCCCGCTGCAACTTAAGCGGCGCAAGGCTCGTCGAAGCTTGCACCAAAACCTTTGAGAGACATCGATGGCGCAACAGAAAACCAATCCAAAACTCGAGCAGGCGCTCACGCGCGGCGATCTCGCCATCCGTCAGGCCAATTCGGCTCGCGCCACGGCGGTGTTGCGCGCACTCGGCAAGATGATCGTGGAGGCGTCGGCGACCATCGGCGTCGAAGCGCACGTGGTCGTTCACGACGGCGACAAGATCTACGATCCCGCCGACGGCGCGTGGCCGCAGCAGTTGCTCGTTTCGCTCGACGGCCCTGTCGAGGAGAACGATCCAGACGAAATTCGCACGATCACCTTGCTCGCCGACACGCCGGCCACCATCTTCCGCTGCGAATGGCAGCGTGCCGACGGCAATCTCGGCCGTCAGGAGGGACGCCCGCTTGCCATGGTTGCTTTCATTACCGACGTCGACATTCCCTGGCTCGACGAGGAAGACTGATTATCCCGTCTTTGATTTGTTCAACATGTTGTGAGATTCGCGGATGCCAAAAGTCCTGGTATCCGCGTTTTTGTGTCCGCTCATCTCCCCAACGATCCCATTTGTTGCCGTTTTCTGTTTTCGAGTGTTGCGTGAAGCGCAAACGTTACCGTGTCCCCTTTTTTTAGTCTTTTGACGTGATTACGCGATATTTCGTATTGCTTGACAGACGGCTATTCTCCTGAATACCTCTCACGGCATTTGGTGGCTGTTGGCCCTCGTTTCTTTTCACTCTTCTTGTGCATGCATAATCGAATACCGGCTATGCATATTTATTTTTGCAGCAGTTGCCCGGCGATTAGTTCGGCAATTAGAATAAAAGTTCTAATTGTTTAGCCTGAATTTTGCTGAGAAACAGTGGCAAGCGCGCACCCCGTTATTTGACTTCGTGAGAGGCTCGATTCGCCGTGTGAGGGCACAACCTTAAAACGCCCATATCACGCGGCAATTTCCTAATCGCCAAGAAAAATGGGGTTTACAAAATGGAACGTCTGAACCTTGCCACGAATGCCGCCGCTAACCAATCTGAAACGGCGCTTCGTCCGACACTCACGGTAGTGCCCGCACTTCAGAAAACGGAACGCATGCCGTTTACTATCCGTATCGTCCAGGACGACGACGGGCTCCAGAAAGCCGTAAGCATCAGGCGTTCTGCGTATGGTCGGCATTTGCCCGAATTCGCCGAGAAAATGACGATCGAGCATTCCGATCGCGATAGCGGCACCGCGGTTTTGCTCGCGGAATCGAAACTCGATGGCGCGCCGTTGGGCACCATGCGCATTCAGACCAATGCGTATGCGCCGCTCGCGGTCGAGCAATCGATCAAGCTGCCGGGTCATCTCGCCGAAAGCCGTCTCGCGGAAGCGACGCGCCTCGGCGTGGCGGGCGGCATGGTGGGACGAGTCGTGAAGGTGGCGTTGTGCAAGGCGTTGTGGATGTTCTGCGAACTGCATGAGATCGACTGGATGGTGATTACCGCGCGTGCGCCGCTCGACCGGGAATACGAAGCCATGCTGTTCAAGGACGTGTTCGGCGTAAACGAGTATCTGCCGATGGCGCACGTGGGCGGCATGCCGCATCGCGTGCTGGCCAAGGAAGTGGCTGTCGCGCGGCAGCGTTGGGAAGAGGCGCGTCACCCATTGTTCAACTACATGGTGAATACGCATCATCCGGACATCGATTTGCAATCTGTAGATTTATCTTTTGACTGGGAACCGGTACGATGCCCTGAGGCTCCGCTGATGGCTTACGGCCGGTAGAAGAAGGGCTGCGGTAACGAAAGCAAGAGCAAAAAAGCCGGGCCCGAAGTGGTCCGGTTGGCCAAAGAGTGCGGTGGCGGGGGCAAGCTCGGCTCCGCCGCGCCTCTCGCCGGCAAGATCGGCGCAAACGGGGGGCTTATTCAGGTATGGCGTCGGTTATTCCAGCTTCCTTATCGAGATTCAGACGCTCGGGCTCGTGGATCGACGGCGCGTTGTACGCGGTCGCCGTCTACGCGGTCCCGTTTCTGATCGCACTCGGTACGCTAGCGACGCTCTTCTTTTTACCCCGCCAGTACGAAACGCGGGGCGCGGTCCCGCTTGAACTCCACGTTCTCGCCGATCATGGCGACTCGCTCGGTCCCGAAGCCGCGCGCGAAGCCTTGCGCGCCGCACCGGCCACCACGCGCTACAACACGCATCTCTCCGAAAAACCCGTCTGGTTTTCCATCACGGCGCCCGTCATGAGCACGGAGTCGTCGACTGCAATCGAACTGCCTTCGCGCCACGCGCAGTCGCTTTCATGCTGGAACGCCAGTAACCTCCAGCCGCTCGGCACCGCCGATCGCGAAAGCGTGAGCGGCGAGATGCATCCGGTCAAGGCCGGTTTCTTCGTGCAGGTGGGGCGCATCAAGGCACCGTTGTCCGTCATTTGCCGCGGCGTTTATTCGGGCCCGGCGCAGATCAACGCGTTTGCGTGGGAATGGCAAGGTCTCCGAAGCTCGGCGCTCGACTTCCAGGAAAGCTCCGGGCTGATCGCGGGCGGTTTGCTCACGCTCGCGGTATTCGTTTTCGTCACCGCGTTGATCAATCACGAATGGACGTACGTGATTTTCGCGGTGTGGCTCGTCGGCAATCTGCGTTTGTGCGCCAACGCCATGGGCTGGGACATGCAGTGGCTCGGCCGCGTACTGCCAGCCGACTTCATGACGCCGCTCAGGCAAATCACGTTCGCCGCGTACTACTTGCTGACCGCCGCGCTATTCCAGCAGCTGTTCCGCCGCGAATTGCGCGTGGTCGGTTACCGGTGGCTTTTGCGTGTCATTCAGTACGTCGGCATCGTGCTCCTTGGGGCAGCCGTGGCGTTGCCGTATTCGCTGTTCATTCCGACGCTGTGGGTCATTGCCGGCTTCGGTATCTGCGTGCTGCTGTTCTTCCTCGTGCGGCTCGTGTGGATGGCCCGTTCGCGCACGGTCATGTGGTATGTGGCGTCGCTCGCCATCGTGCTGTTTTCCACGTTCTCCGAAGTACTTGGCGCGGCGTTCGGCCTCAAGGTGCTGGTCGGCGGCGTGAACACGGTAATGGCCGCGCTGTCGTCGAGCATGATGGCGGCGTTTGCCATCGCCGAGCAGATGCGCGCCGAGCGCGACTTCCGCCGTCAGGCGCAGATGGAATTACGCAACACTTACGAAGTCACGCCAATCGGTCTCTTCACGCTCGATACCGACGGCCGCTTCGTGCGCGCCAATCCGGCGCTGCGCTCGATGCTCGACCTGCAGAAAGCGGAATACAAAGTCCGCCACTGGAACGATTACTTCGAGCCCGGCGCGTGGGGCGCGCTGCAGGCGCTGGCATCGAAAGGCAGTGACGGTGAGCTCGAAATGGGCGGTTCCGCCGCGCGCGGCACGGGCGAGCGGCGCTATCTATTGAAGGCTATCCGCTCGAATGGTTGGATCGAAGGCTCGCTGCAGGACACGACCGAACGTTCGCGCGCTGTCGAGCGTCTGCGCTTTCTCGCGGAGCATGATCCGCTGACGGGCTCGCTGAACCGGCGCGGTATCGAGAAAGCTATTTCCGCCCAAAGCGATGAAATGTTGCCGTGGGCGCTTGCCTATGTCGACCTCGACCGCTTCAAGCTCGTGAACGACCTCTTCGGCCACCGCAGTGGCGACGAAGTCTTGCGACAGGTCGCGGCACGCACGCGGGCGCACTTCGCGCGCAATTACGCAGTGGGGCGAATCGGTGGCGACGAGTTCGTCTGCGTCATGCACGACACGTCGATTGAAGACGCCATCGCGCAATGCCGCGAACTCATTTCCATTCTTTCTGACGCGCCCTATCAGGTCGGAAATCGCGCGTTTCAGGTGAAGGCTTCGATCGGTCTCGTCGAATGCTCGCAGGGCGTGCGCGTGCAGGACGCGCTGTCGCATGCGGATCGCGCGTGCCGCGAAGCGAAGAAGGTCGCGCATACTCACCTCGTCACGTACCGCAAGGGCGCGGCGGCGTTCGAGGAGCGCGCGGAAGAATTGAAACTCGTCGAGACGCTCGGCCGAAATCGTCTGCCGCCGGGCCTTTTTCTCGTGATGCAGCCGATCATGTCGTTATCGGCGCCAACGGAATCGCTTAATTTCGAAGTACTTCTGCGCATGCGCGCGCCGGACGGCACGACGCTGCCCGCGGGCAAGGTGATCGTCGCGGCGGAAGAGTCCGGCAATATTGCTGCAATCGACCGCTGGGTCATTACCACGTTGCTCGAATGGATCGAGGCGCATCGCCATGAATTGAAGAACACGCAATTCATTTGCGTGAACCTTTCGGGCGGTTCGCTCAACGACGAGCAATTCATGGAGGACATCTTCGCGTTGTTCGCGCGGCATCAATCAGTGGTGCATTACCTTTGCCTTGAAATCACCGAAAGCGTGGCGCTGCACGATTTGGAGAACACGCAGCGCTTTATCGCGCGCGTCCATGACATGGGCGGCAAAATCGCGCTCGACGACTTTGGCGCGGGTTATTCCTCGTTCAAATATTTGAAGGCACTTTCCGCCGATGCGCTGAAAATCGACGGCGAATTCGTGCGCTCCATGTGTGCGCATCCGGCGGATATCGCCATTGTCGAAGCCATCGTCGCGCTTGCGCGCAATCTCGGCATGCGCAGCGTGGCGGAATGGGTCGAAGACATCGATACCCTGCGCGCATTGCAGGAAATCGGCGTCGATTATGTGCAGGGTTTTTTAGTCGCGAAACCGCAAGACAGCGTCGCCATTCTTTCGGCGACTTCCGCTGCGAGTTTCGTAAAAGATCCGGAGGTGGTGAGTTTTGTCGAGTGCCTGTCCGCGCCGGCGCAGGCGCTCGCATTCGACTATGAATGGCGCGCCCGCGCCGCGGGCACCCATTAACTTCTATTTTCGAACCCGTTTTCAGGCGGGTTTCGATTCACTCAAAATCTTGTTCGCCGCGATGGGAATGCGCGTGTCGTCCCATTGCGCGAGCCATTGAATCTCCTTTCGCGTGAAATAGCCGGGATGATTGCGCAGCGCGAACTGCAGGGAATCGACGATGTGATCGCGAATGATCTGCGGGGCGTTGTCGTCGTTGACAATCGCGTGAAGGGCTTCGAGTGTGCTCATGTTGCGTGGCCTGGCCGGTGAATAGGGAACGTCGGCGTCACCATAACCCGATAAAAATCGCGAAACATATTGCAGCGCGAAACTTTCCATGCGGCGGTTTCCTTACAGGAGCTTGCTAGAATCGGCGCGGATGCCTCAACTCGATCAACGCGCCGGACTTGGAGCGGGAGCCGCTTATGAACGACCTGGAGCGCGCTTCGCATGGCGCGTGTTTGCGCTGCGAAGAGGGCGCGCATGCCTGATCGATCCTCGCGCCAAGCGTCTGTTCATTCGGTCGGCTCGAATCAGCTCGGCATGCGTCAATTCAACGAGCGCATCGTGCTGCAGGCCATTCGTCTGCACGGCGCGCTGCCGAAGGCGGACATCGCGCGCCTCACGCGCCTTTCCATGCAAACGGCGTCGATGATCGTCGATCACCTTATCGACGACGGTCTGCTCGTGAAGGAAGCGCGAACGCGTGTGCCGGGGCGCCTCGGGCAGCCATCGGTGCCGATTGCGCTGCGAGCGGACGGCGCGTTTTCCATCGGCGTGAAAGTGGGGCGACGCAGCCTCGACGTGCTGTCGATGGACTTCACCGGCGCCATTCGCACGCGCGACACGCTCGACTATCCCTATCCCGATCCCGCCACGCTTTTCACGGAACTTGCCGCACGGCTCACGCGCGCCATCGACGCGCTCGGCGACGACGCGCGCAAGATCGCGGGCATCGGCGTGGCGGCGCCGTTGTGGCTCGGCGGCTGGCGCGATTTCTTCGATACGCCGCCCGACGTGCTCGCCGCATGGAACGAGATCGATATCCGCGGGCGCATTCAGGCGCTCACGGCCTTGCCCGTCGAGTTTGCAAAGGACACCACGGCCGCCTGCGCCGCCGAACTCGTGATGGGGCAGGGGCGCGGGTTGCGCAACTTCCTGTACGTGTTCATCGGGACGTTCATCGGCGGCGGGCTGGTCATCGACGGCCGCTTGCACGCGGGGCCGGGCGGCAACGCGGGCGCAATCGGCTCGCTGCCGCTGCAAAAGCGCGGCGGTGCGGCGCAGTTGCTCAACACCGCGTCGGTCTATGTGCTCGAAAAGGCGTTCGCGGCGGCCGGCGCGCCCGCCGCCGCCGCTCACGACGAACGCGCATGGTCGGCTTCGCTGCGGCCGCTGTCCGAGGCGTGGCTCAACGACGCGTGCCCGGCGATCGCGTTGAGCATCGCGTCGTCGTCGGCTTTGCTGGATCTCGAGGCGGTCGTGATCGACGGCGAAATCGATCGCGGCTTGTTGCGCGAGATCATCCGGCGTACGAATGAAGCGCTCGGCCATTTCGACTGGCAAGGCATCACGCGTCCACGTTTGGTGGAAGGACAGATCGGCGCCGATGCACGCGCGATGGGCGGCGCCATTCTGCCGCTTTACGCGCACTTCGCGCCGAAGCATGAATTGTTCTTGAAGCCGCTGGAGACTTGACGCGCGGATTGCATTGTCTATACAAGGCGCTGCCAAACACGAGAAATTGGCGTCGGGAAATCCCTAATACAACGAAAGTTGTATATACAAGAACATGAACTCGAATTCGGGCCTGCGAGAAATCCGCGTCCGTTCGCTCAATCTTCCGACGCGCAGGAGCCTGCCTCGTGACCTCATCTCTCCGTTATCGCGACACTGAAATTCGCGCCCCGCGCGGCGCACGACTCAATGCCAAAAGCTGGCTGACCGAGGCACCGCTGCGCATGCTGATGAACAATCTCGACCCGGAAGTCGCCGAGAATCCGCGCGAACTGGTGGTCTATGGCGGAATTGGCCGCGCGGCGCGTGACTGGCCGAGCTTCGACAAGATCGTCGAAACGCTTAAGCGGCTCGAAGCGGATGAAACCCTGCTGATTCAATCGGGCAAGCCGGTTGGCGTCTTCAAGACGCATGAGAACGCGCCGCGCGTGCTCATCGCCAATTCGAATCTCGTGCCGCACTGGGCGAACTGGGAGCATTTCAACGAACTCGACGCCAAAGGTCTTGCCATGTACGGGCAGATGACGGCGGGAAGCTGGATCTACATCGGCAGCCAGGGAATCGTGCAGGGCACGTATGAAACCTTCGTCGAAGCCGGTCGGCAGCATTACGGCGGCGATCTCAAGGGACGTTGGGTGCTGACCGCCGGACTTGGCGGCATGGGTGGCGCGCAGCCGCTCGCCGCGACGCTCGCGGGCGCGTGTTCGCTCAATATCGAATGCCAGCAGAGCCGGATCGATTTCCGTCTGAAGACACGTTATGTCGATGAACAAGCCACCGATCTCGACGATGCCCTTGCCCGCATGCAGCAATACACGTCCGAAGGACGCGCGGTGTCAGTCGCACTCTGCGGGAACGCCGCCGATGTTTTGCCCGAACTCGTGCGTCGTGGCGTGCGCCCGGACCTCGTAACCGATCAGACGAGCGCGCACGATCCGCTCAACGGCTATCTGCCGAACGGCTGGACGTGGGCGCAGTATCGCGATCGCGCGCAAAGCGATCCGCAGGGCACGGTGAAGGCGGCGAAGCAATCGATGGCCGAACACGTGCGGGCAATGCTCGCCTTCCGCGAACAAGGCGTGCCGGTGTTCGATTACGGCAACAACATCCGCCAGATGGCCAAGGACGAAGGCGTCACGAATGCGTTCGATTTCCCCGGCTTCGTGCCCGCCTATATCCGGCCGCTGTTTTGCCGGGGCGTCGGACCGTTCCGTTGGGCCGCGCTTTCTGGCGATCCGCAGGACATCTACAAGACCGACGCGAAGGTGAAGGAGCTGATCGCGGACGACGCGCATCTGCATCGCTGGCTCGACATGGCGCGCGAACGCATCAGCTTCCAGGGCTTGCCGGCGCGCATCTGCTGGGTCGGCCTCGGGCAACGCGCGAAGCTCGGCCTCGCGTTCAACGAGATGGTGCGCAACGGCGAGCTGTCCGCGCCGGTGGTGATCGGCCGCGATCATCTCGATTCCGGTTCGGTCGCGAGCCCCAACCGCGAGACCGAGTCGATGCGGGACGGCTCGGACGCCGTCTCCGACTGGCCGCTTCTCAACGCGCTGCTCAACACGGCGAGCGGCGCAACGTGGGTGTCGATCCATCACGGCGGCGGCGTCGGCATGGGCTTTTCGCAGCACGCGGGCGTCGTGATCGTCTGCGATGGCAGCGTCGAAGCCGACGCGCGTATCGCCCGCGTGCTGCATAACGATCCGGCCACCGGCGTCATGCGTCATGCCGATGCGGGCTACGACATTGCCGTCGACTGCGCGCGCGAGCAAGGCCTCGACTTGCCGATGATCGACGGAGCGAACGGCAAGCGATGAACAAGCTCTGGCAGCATTGCCACGTCGCAACCATGACGGGCGGCAAGTATTCGATCATCGAAGATGCCGCGATCCTGACGCATGGCGGGCGTATCGAATGGATCGGGCCGCGCGTCGCCGCGCCGGAGCGCGATTGCGAGCGTATCGATCTCGAAGGCGCGTGGGTTACGCCGGGTCTAATCGATTGCCATACGCATCTCGTCTTCGGCGGCGACCGCAGCGGCGAATTCGAGGCCCGTCTGGAAGGCGCGAGCTACGCGGAGATCGCGGCGCGCGGCGGCGGTATTGCAAGCACGGTACGCGCGACGCGTGAAGCCAGCGAGGACGCGCTGTTCGAAAGCGCCCGCGCGCGCGCCGTCGGCCTGCTGCGCGACGGCGTGACCGTGCTCGAAGTCAAATCCGGCTACGGGCTCGATCTCGCGAACGAACGCAAGATGCTGAGAGTCGCGCGGCGTCTTGGCGAGACGCTGCCCTTGACCGTGCGCGCGACCTGTCTCGCAGCTCACGCACTGCCGCCCGAGTATGCGAATCGCGCGGACGACTACATCGCATTCGTCTGCGATGAAATGTTGCCGGCGCTCATCGATGAAGGCCTGGTCGATGCCGTCGATGCCTTTTGCGAGCATCTCGCGTTTTCGCCGCAACAAGTCGAGCGAGTGTTTCTCGCCGCGCAAAAACACGGCGTGCCGGTGAAGCTGCACGCCGAACAGTTGTCGTCGCTGCATGGTTCGACGCTCGCGGCGCGCTATCAGGCGCTTTCCGCCGATCATCTCGAATACATGACGGACGAGGATGCCGCGGCGATGGCAAGCGCGGGCTCCGTCGCCGTGCTGCTGCCTGGCGCGTTCTACATGCTGCGCGAAACGCAGCTACCGCCCGTCGATGCCTTGCGGCGCCACGGCGTTCCAGTTGCACTCGCCAGCGATCTGAATCCCGGCACATCGCCCGCGCTTTCGTTGCGGATGATGCTCAACCTCGGCTGCATGCTCTTTCGTCTGACGCCGGAAGAAGCGCTCGCTGGCGTGACCCTTCATGCGGCGCGCGCACTTGGCCTGCACGGCTCGCATGGATCGCTGGAAGCGGGAAAGGCGGCGGACTTCGTCGCGTGGAAAATCGGTCGGCCGGCCGAGCTGGCTTATTGGTTGGGCGGTTCATTGCCCAATTGCGTGGTGCGAAACGGCGAAGTGGTGACGACTTCTGTCTGGCAATACGGCCTTACGGCGTTAAGGTAATAAAAAAACGCCTCGTCCAAAAGCACGAGGCGTTTTTCGACAACCGATAAGAATCACACGCTGCGCTTGCGGATCATGCCCCACACGACGAGCAAGATGATTGCGCCGATCACGGAGGCGATCCATCCGGCGGGCTGCCCGGGCTGATACCAGCCGAGCGCGCGTCCCACATAGCCCGCCACCAGCGAACCGACGACCCCCAGCACGATGGTCATGATCCAGCCCATGCTGTCATCGCCTGGTTTGACGGCGCGCGCAATGAGCCCGATAACCAGTCCGACGATCAAAGTCCCGATGAATGCAAACATGCGGTAGCTCCTTCTGAATTGCTGCTCGTTGGCTGAGATTGCTCCGGACGCATTCCGGCACGTCCAAAGTAGCACGCGACAATGCGTTTGGATATGACACGCCGCGCGACTTGGCCGGGATTGGCCATTCGGCCAGTCTCCTTAGCACGTGGGATGCCACGTCATCTCGCGCGGTAAAATCCGTGTTCTGCATCACTTTGCCTGCACGGCGCCGCCATGACCGATTCCGATTTCCCCGCAACCGACGACCCGATTCACGAAGACCGCCTCTGGCGCGACGACGGCTGGACCGCTCGCGTCATGAAGAACGAAGACGACGATGGCTGGGCCGTCGCGATGATCCAGGCGGGCGAGGCCGAGCCCGCGCTCGTCGGCCCGTGGACCATGGGCCGCGACAAGAAGAACCCGAAGCCGCTGGACGCGAACGCTTTTCGCACGCTGGTCAAGACGGCGTCGGAGGTATTGCGCCGTCACGAGCAGCAGCGGCATGCCATGCTGCACAAGAACGTTTCCATCGACGTACGTGGCGAAGACGTTACCGTCACGCTGGAAATCGTCCCCGACGATGACGACCCCTACGCCAACCTGAAGGCCTTCGATGCATTTGGCACGCAGCTCGCGCACGTGCGCGTGTCGCCTGCGTTCAAGCTGAGCAAGACAAGCGCCGAACGCTGGGCCGAGAACGACTACGCGGCGCCGCATTGAGCGGCGCTCGAAAAGCGTCAGCGCAATAAAAAAGCCGTCGCATTTGCGACGGCTTGCAGACAACGAGCAGCGAGTCACCGACCCGCAGCTTATTTCACGACGAACTCGATACGACGGTTGGCGAAACGACCGCTTGCGGTGGCGTTATCGGCGATAGGGTTTGCGTCGCCGTAGCCGTTCGACGTGAGGGAATTCGAAGGCACGCCGGCTTTCATCAAATAGCCGCGCACGGCTTGAGCGCGTTCCCTCGACATTTCCAGTTTGGCTGACGGCACACCTGTTGCGTCCGAGTATCCCGCGACTTCGAGTTTGACCATCGAACCCTTGGCCGCGCAGTCTTTCAGCAACGCGGCAGTCTGATCCAGCGTGGCATACGCGTCTTGCGGCACGGTTGCGCTGGAGCGTCCGAAGTTGACGACCTGCAGATCGAGCACCTTCGAGAGCTTGTCTCCGGAACAGGAATCTTCCGCGGCGAGCAGTGTCTTCATGGCGCTGCGGAACGATTGCGTGGCATTGGCGACCGCGCTGTCCACGTTGAACGAGCTGACCTGAAACATGTCGCCGAAGGTAGTTTTCAAGCGATCCATCCAGCCGAATTTCGCTTCGGCGGCCGTGCCGCTCAGTTCAACCTTCGAACCCGCGATTTTCGCTTCCGCGCCCGGCACGGCCATTAGCGGCAAGAGATCCGTCACGTGCGAAAGCCACGTGGCGGGACGCGCTTGTGCATCGACGGAAACGTTGGCGCTGTAGTTCTTGCCAAAGTGCTGTTCGAGTGCATCGATCAGACGTTGCTTCTCGGCGTCCGTGGCAACGGTTGCCTCGATCGAAGGAACGCCGGCAGAACTCACGTGGAACAGCATGCTGGCGTCTTTCGACTTCGCCGGTGCTGCATCGGGTACGGAAGCCGCCGCGATGCCGCTTGCGGCATCGACCGAGGAAGCTATCGCCGTTGCGGATGCCGTGTCCGTGCGCAGCGTGTCTGAACCATTGACTTGTGTCTCGACCGAAGATGCAGCCGGTGTGACCTGCGTGACGGGTGATGCAGCGGTCGAAGCTCTCAGGTCGAACTTGTCGCCGTTCGTAAAGCCACGGTAGTACACGGCCGCGAGAATCGCGGCGAGCATGGCAAACAGGAGCCAAATCCATTTGTGCGACTTTTTCGGCGCGGGCTTGCGCACGGGTGCTCGCATTTGAGTTGTTGCGGCCGCGAAAGCGGGGACGGGCGTGGAAGCAGGCGCAGGCGTGGGCGCGGGTGCGGGTGCGATAGGCGCAATGGCTCGCGGCGCCGGTGGGGCTGTCGTCGCAATGGCCGCCGTTGCCGGAATGGTTGCAATAGCGGGCTCAAGTGCCGGTTCCAGCGTCGAACCGACGGCATCCAGGCGGCCCGCGATATTGCTGGCAAAACCTTCCGTGTTGCCAAGACCAATGGCGGCCGCGATTCCGTTCGAAAGCGTTGCGCGGATTTCGGCTACCTGATCGCGCAACAGCGCGGGCAACGCATGCACCGAAACCTGCGAGAGCAGGAAGTAATGCTTCAGCACACCGAACAACACGGCGGAGAGCATGCCCGAGAGGGCCGATGTCGCTTGTGCCGGCACGCCGGTCTCAATGGAAGCCGCATCTGTCAGAGCGTCGATGCGTTGTCCCGTCGCGCGCGCGGCCATCAAATGTCCGCTTGCTTCGAGGTGTTTGAGGCCACTCGTCGTGGTTATCACGTTGCTCAACTGATCCGCGATAAAAGCGTTCGCGTCCGGCGACATGACGACCGTGTACAGCGCGTTCGCGCCATCAGCAAAAGCCGAACGTTCCATGAGAGATGCAACGAGACCAGGCACTGCGCGTGCGGTCAGCTGCTGAACGATTTGCGCAGGGATACCGAATTTCTGCGATAGCTGTTCCGCGATTTGGTCCGTAATCGCGGACCTGACTGCCTGGACCAGATTGATGCTCATCGACTGTCTATCCTATATGCTGTAGCGCCAGATGAAGGCGCATTGACGCGACGCATTTTATATGCGCAGCTATCCTAAAATATTTTCGAGATACTTATTTACAGAAACCGTTACGTTCGTGTCACGGTTGAGCGGGCATGAGCTCGAATCAGCGTGCCCGAAGGGAAGAATCCGAGAAAAAGCGGGCCACGCGTTTGGCGGCGATTCCGAGCCATGATGCTTCGGATGGCATGGGTTCGTGCTGATGCACGTTCGATGCGAGGATGGCGTAGACCGGGTTCGAATGGACGAACGCGCGATACGACGCATCGAGAGGTGAGGTCCACACGCAAGCACGGCATTCGTGCTTCGAGCAGCTACTGCAGGGAGGTTGATCGCGCTTCATGACGGGTCCTTGACTTAACCTGTCGATGATGTTTGATCCTTGCGGGGAACGCGATCGGACGCTTCTGATTGGAGTCTTAAAATAACTCCGAAAGCATGCAAAATAGGATACTTCGCACGTTCACAATCACATCGAGGAGACAGACGATGCATTACCTGATGATCTACGAACTCAGCGCCGACTATCTCGAGCGGCGCGCGGAATTTCGCGATGCGCATCTGAAGCTCGCCTGGCAGGCAGCCGAGCGCGGCGAGATCGTGCTGGCCGGTGCGCTCGATGCGCCCGCCGATCGCGCCATATTGCTGTTTCAGGGCGACTCGCCCGCGGCCGCCGAGGCGTTCGCACGTAACGATCCTTACGTGGTGAACGGTCTCGTCGAACGCTGGCAGGTGCGCAAGTGGAACACCGTGGTGGGCGAGGACGCGGCCACGCCCGTTCGTTAGACGTCGGCGGTTTCTTCCGAAGGCCGGTCGCGGCGTGCGGGCGCGTTGCGGCGCGCGGCGCGATAAAGGCTCGTGAGCGTATCGTCCATTTGCTGCGTGCGCTCGAAGAGGTCCGCGAGCCAGTCGACGAACACCGAGACGCGCGGCGTCGCCTGCCGGCTCTTCAAGAACGCCACCGAGACCCGCAGCGGCGGCGACTTCCATTGCGGCAGCACTTCCACCAGTTGCCCCGAGCGCAGATACGGCTGCGCGGCGATCCGCAACGGCTGTATCAGTCCGAGCCCTTCTATGCCGCACGCGAGATACGCGTGTTCATCGGCGACCTGGACGAAGCCGCGCATCTTCATGGTGACGGCTTCACCGTCCACGTCGAAATCGAAATCGGCGGGGCGGCCATTCTTGCTCGACACGCAGTTCACCGCGACGTGCTGCGCGAGTGAATCGACCGATGCGGGCATGCCGTGCTTTTCCAGATACGCGGGACTCGCGCAAGTCACTTGTTCGAGCACGCCAAGCCGCCGCGCGATGAGCCCCGAGTCAGGCAATTCGCCAAGCTGCACGCTGCAATCGACGCCTTCGCCGACCAGATCGACATTACGCATGCCGATGCCGATCGACAGTTCGATCTGCGGATAACGCGCATGAAACTCCGGCAACGCAGGCACGACGATGGACGTCGCGACGGTGTCCGGCATCTCCACGCGCAACCGTCCGCGCAGACGTTCCTCGCCCGCGCCGAAGCCGGATTCGAGTTCGTCGATATCCGCGAGAATCTGCGCGCAACGTTCGTAATAAGCGGCGCCGTCGACCGTGAGGTTCAGGCGGCGCGTGGTGCGGGCGAGCAATTGCACGCCGATCAATGCTTCGAGTTGTTGCACAGTCGTCGAGACGCTTGCACGCGGCATGCCGAGCGATTCGGCAGCGCGCGTGAAGCTGTTCGTATCGACGACACGCGTAAAGACACGCATGGCATGGACGCGATCGATCACGTTGAGTTTTCCTTATTCCGACGATGGAAAGGCGATGCGCGCCACTACACACCGCCGCTTGACCGGGCAGGCGAAGCGGCGGGAAACAAGGCACATCGGCGATGATCACATCGTAAGGATTCGAAACCCTTGCGTGAATACACAAAACTGGACGATTCTTGCCCGATTCTTCCCGCGCCCGTGTGAAGGCGTAATCAAAGCGTCGGCATTTCGCCGCGCAGACGGCCCGAGAGTCCCGACATATCCGCGCCCGACGGCGCTTGGTAGAGCCGCAATCCCATCTCGGGAAGAATGGACAGCAGATGGTCGAAGACATCGCCCTGAATGCGCTCGTACTGCGTCCAGGCGGTCGTCGCGGTGAAGCAGTAGACCTCCACCGGAATGCCCTGCGATTCGGGCTCCATCATGCGCACCATGATCGTCATGTCCTGCCGGATCTCGGGGTGCCGCTGCAAGTAAGCCAGCGCGTAGGCGCGAAACGTGCCGATGTTCGTGAGCCTGCGCCGGTTCGCGGGTTCGTTGGCGAGTTCGCCGAGATTGCGGTTGGCCTGTTCGACTTCCGTTTGTTTCTGCTGCAGATAATCGTGCAGCAGGCGAAAGCGCATGAGACGGTCGGTTTCGTCGTCGCTTAAAAAGCGCACGCATTGCGCGTCAATACGCATGGTCCGCTTGATGCGCCGCCCGCCCGATTCGAACATGTGCCGATAATTGCGATAGCTCTCCGAAAAGAGCTTGTAGGTCGGCACCGTGGTGACCGTGTTGTCCCAGTTCTGCACCTTGACCGTATGCAGCGCGATGTCCTTCACGAAGCCATCGGCGGATGCTTGCGGCATCTCGATCCAGTCGCCTATGCGCAGCATGTCGTTCGACGTGAGCTGCGTGCTCGCGACGAGCGACAGCAGCGTGTCCTTGAACACGAGCAGCAGCACGGCGGACAACGCGCCGAGACCCGAGAGCATCCAGAGCGGCGAACGGTCGATGAGAATGGACAGCACGAGCACGCTGCACACCAGCGCGAGCGCGAGCTTGCCGATCTGGACATAGCCCTTGATGGAGCGCGTCTGCGCTTCCTTGCTCGACGCATAGACATCCTGCCACGCCGATAACGCGCTGCCCGTCGCGAGGAACACGCACACCCATGCGCCGCTGTGCGCTACACGCTCGATGACCGTCGCCCAGCGGCCGATATGCGGCACGTCGTCGATACCGAGCGCAATGGTCGCAAACGGCACCGCGTACCACAACCGGTGATAGGCGCGCCGGCGGATGAACGCCTGATCCCACGCGGTGTGTCCGGCCAGCACGAGCAGCCGGTGCGCGATCACGAGCACGATGCGCGCGACCACCCACTGCACGAAGAGCGCGACGAGCGCCAGCATGACGATGCCGAAGACCAGCTGCGCCCACGGATGCGTGGGCAAATGCTGTTGCAACTGGTCGGGCAGAAAATCGAGATTCATGGCTTCCACGAAAGGGCGAATGCAAGGCGCCCCGTATTGTGCATGAACGCGCACCATTTCCGCGCGCACGGTTTGCTCGATGACCGTCTTATCGAAAACCCGCGTTCGATGAAAATGAATTTTTTTCGGCGATTGTTTTGGGTAAATATACTTTCATTGCATTTGCTTACAGCGGGAGTTGTTCCAGCGCCCATGTCACGCTTACCAGCGGTCCATCCGTCGACGGATGCCGACGATCTGATCTCCGCGCGCATCGCGGCGGCCATGCCGGGCCTGACGCCGATCCATCAGCGCATGGGCGCGTTCGTGCTCGCCAACCTGTTTCGCTCGGCCACCATGCGGATCGACGAACTGGCGGAAGCGGTCGGGGCATCGGTTGCCACGGCGAACCGCTTTGCGCGCGCGCTCGGTTTTTCCGGCTATCCCGCGTTTCGCGAGGCGCTGGTGCGCGGCTTCGAAGCGACCATCGCGCCGGTCGAACGATTGCGCTCCGCGCTGGAATCGCCCGCGAGCGGCGCGGACGTCTTCGATGCCTCGCTCGCGCAGGCGTCGGCGAACCTGCGTCTTGCCCAGACTTCCGTCGATGCCGCGAAGGCCGTCGCCGTCGTCGAAGCCATTCTCGCGGCGCGCCAGGTCTTCGTGCTCGGTTACGGCGCGAGCGCGTTCCTCGCCGGTCTCATGGAGCATGGCCTCACGCCTTATTGCGCGAACGTGCAGTCGCTCGCGCTGACGGGCGGGCCATCGCATGCGGCGCGGCGTCTGTTCACGGCATCGCGCGAGGATTTGCTCGTTGCCATCGCCTTCCCGCGCTATGTCGACGACACTATCACGCTTGCGCGGCAAGCGCGCGACCATGGCGTGCGCGTCGTTGCGCTCACCGACAGCATCGCGTCGCCGCTCGCGCGTATCGCGGATCTCGTGCTGACCATCGGCGCGGAACGGCGGCTCGCCGCCAATTGCGACACCGCCGTGCTTGCCGTCATCGAAGCCTTGTGCGACGCCGTTGCGCATCGCGCGAAGCGTTCGGTCGAGGCGGCATCCGGATTGACCGAATTCGTGCTGCCGTGGCTCGTCGCACCTTCTATCCTCAAGAGTGCGTCCGGCGTGCAAACACCGCGCCGCCGGCAGACTCGACATCCCCACACGGAGCCGCGCGAATCATGAACGCCATTCCGGTCATTGCCATTCACGGCGGCGCCGGCACGATCGTACGCGCCGCGCTCAAGAGCGACGCCGAAGCGCGCTATCACGCGGCGCTCGCGGAGATTCTGCGCGCGGTTGAACGCCTGCTCGCCGATGGCGGCAGCGCACTCGACGCCGTCACCGAAGCCGTGCGTCTGCTCGAAAATTGTCCGCTTTTCAATGCAGGTCACGGCGCGGTCTTCACGTCCGCGGGCACGCACGAACTCGATGCATCCATCATGGACGGCGCGACGCTCGAAGCAGGCGCCGTCTCGTGCGTGACGCGCTTGAAGAACCCGGTGCTCGCCGCGCGCCGCGTGCTCGACGTGAGCGAACACGTGATGTTCACGGCGGCCGGCGCGGAAGCGTTCGCGGCGGCGCAAGGCCTCGAATTCGTCGAGCCGTCGTACTTTCATACCGATGCGCGCTACGAGCAATGGCAGAAGGCGCGTGGCGCATCCGGCACAATGCTCGATCACGACGCGGCGACGCTCGCCGCGGGCGAAGACGATCCGCTCGATCCTGCGAAGAAGTTCGGCACGGTCGGCGCGGTGGCGCTCGACGCGCACGGTCATCTCGCGGCCGCGACATCGACGGGCGGCATGACCAACAAGCAGATCGGCCGCGTCGGCGATGCTCCGATGATCGGCGCGGGCTGCTACGCGAACGATGCGACCTGTGCGGTCTCGACCACGGGCACGGGCGAGATGTTCATGCGCATGCTGGCTGCCTACGACGTGGCGGCGCAGATGGAATATCGCGGGCTGCCGCTCGAAGTCGCCGCGCGCGATGTCGTGATGAACAAGCTGCCGCGTATCGATGGACGCGGCGGACTCATCGCCGTCGATGCAAAGGGCAATGTCACGCTGCCGTTCAATACCGAAGGGATGTATCGCGGGTTCGCGCGCGTGGGCGAGCAACCCTTCACGGCGATCTACCGCACATGACGACGTTACCCGACGCACGCGTCATCGACGTACGCGATCTCTCCGTCACTTTCCGCTCGCGCTCGCGCACGGTCGAAGCGGTGCGCAACATGTCTTTTGCCGTCGATCGTGGCGAGACGCTCGCCATTGTCGGCGAATCGGGATCGGGCAAGTCGGTGACGTCGCTTGCGCTCATGCGTCTCGTCGAACACGGCGGCGGCGCGGTGACGGCAGGCAGCATGGCGTTCCGGCGACGCAGCGGGCAAGTGCTCGATCTGGCGCAAGCCTCGTCCGCCACGATGCGCGGCGTGCGCGGCGCCGATATCGCGATGATCTTCCAGGAGCCGATGACCTCGCTCAATCCAGTGTTCACGGTGGGCGATCAAATCGCGGAAGCCATCGCGCTGCATCAGGGCAGGAGCCGCGCGGAGGCGAAGAACGAAGTGCTGCGTCTGCTCGATCTCGTGCGCATTCCCGAGGCGCGCCGCGTGTTCGGGCGCTATCCGCATCAGTTGTCGGGCGGTATGCGGCAGCGCGTGATGATCGCCATGGCGCTTTCGTGCCGGCCCGCGCTGCTCATTGCCGACGAACCGACCACCGCGCTCGACGTGACCATTCAGGCGCAGATCCTGCAACTCGTGCGCGGCCTGCAGGACGAGATGAACATGGCCGTGATCTTCATCACGCACGACATGGGCGTGGTCGCGGAAGTGGCGGATCGCGTGCTGGTGATGTATCGCGGCGAGAAGGTTGAGGAAGCCGAATCCGACGCGCTGTTCGCGCGTCCGCGGCATCCGTACACGAAGGCGCTGCTCGCCGCCGTGCCGACGCTCGGCGCGATGCAGGGCACCGATCGCCCCGCCAAGTTTCCGATTCTCGAAGTGGAGCCTGCCGAACTCGCCCCCGACGATGCCAGCGCGTTGCGGCCATCCGCGGCGGTCGAAAGAGAGACGCAGCCCGCCATCGACGAAACCGCGCGGCCAATTTTGCGCGTGCGCGATCTGGTCACGCGCTTTCCGGTGAAGACCGGCATCTTCGGACGCACGACGGCGGCGGTGCATGCGGTCGAGCGCGTGAGTTTCGATCTGCGTCCGGGCGAGACGCTTGCGCTCGTCGGCGAATCGGGCTGCGGCAAGTCCACCACGGGGCGCTCGCTCTTGCGGCTCGTCGAAAGCCAGAGCGGTTCCATCGAATTCGACGGACGCGACATCAGCGCGCTGAAAGGCCCCGAACTTCAGGCGCTGCGCCGCAATATCCAGTTCATCTTTCAGGACCCGTTCGCCTCGCTGAATCCACGTTTGACCGTGGGCTTTTCCGTGATGGAACCGCTCCTCGTCCACAACGTCGCAAGCGGACGGGAAGCGCAACAACGCGTGGATTGGCTGCTCGAAAAAGTCGGCTTGCCGCCCGAAGCCGCGCAGCGTTATCCGCATGAATTCTCGGGCGGGCAACGTCAACGGATCGCCATTGCGCGTGCGCTTGCATTGAACCCGAAAGTCGTGATCGCCGATGAATCCGTCTCCGCGCTCGATGTCTCCGTGCGCGCGCAGATCGTCAATCTCATGCTCGATCTGCAGCGCGAACTCGGCGTCGCGTATCTCTTCATCTCGCACGACATGGCGGTGGTCGAGCGCGTGAGTCATCGCGTGGCGGTGATGTATCTCGGGCAGATCGTCGAGATCGGGCCGCGCGCGGCGGTGTTCGAAGCGCCGCGTCATCCGTACACGAGAAAGCTGATGAGCGCGGTGCCGGTGGCCGATCCCGCGCGCCGTCACGCCAAACGCATGCTCGCCGCCGACGAAATACCGAGCCCGATTCGCAAACTCGGCGACGAACCGGTGGTGGCGAAACTCGTTGCGGTCGGCCCGGACCATTATGTCGCCGAGCATCATGTCGGCGGCGCTTATTAAGCGCTAGTCAAGATCAGTCAAGTCAAAGGAGTCTAACGATGCCGTCAACGAAATCCAGCTCCATGCGCGCGCTTTTAGCCGCGAGCGCATGCGTATTCAGCGCGCTTGCCGCCGCGCCCGCGTTTGCCCAGAGCACCGCCGTGATGGCGGTGGCCTCGACCTTCACGACGATGAACCCCTACGATGCCAACGACACGCTCTCGCAAGCGGTCGCCAAGTCGTTCTATCAAGGGCTCTTCGGCTTCGACAAGGACATGAAGATTCAGCCCGTGCTCGCGACGAGCTACGAAGCGAGTCCGGACGCGAAGGTCTACACGGTCAAGCTGCGGCAGGGCGTGAAGTTTCAGGACGGCACCGACTTCAACGCCGAAGCCGTGAAGACAACCTTCGACTGGGTCACGGACCCGAACAACAAGCTCAAGCGCTACGGTCTTTTCAACAAGATAGAGAAGACCGAAGTGATCGATCCGTACACGGTGAAGATCACGCTCAAGATGCCGTTTTCCGCGTTCATCAACGTGCTCGCGCATCCGGCGGGCGTGATGATTTCGCCCACCGCGTTGAAGCAATACGGCAAGGACATCGCGTTTCATCCGGTCGGCACGGGACCGTTCGAGTTCGTCGAATGGAAGCAGACCGACGACCTGAAGGTGAAGAAGTTCGCGGGCTATTGGAAGAAGGGCTATCCGAAGATCGACATGATCGACTGGAAGCCGGTGGTCGATAACAACACGCGCGCCGCGCTCATGCAAACGGGCGAAGCGGACTTCGCTTTTTCGATTCCGTTCGAGCAGGCCGCGACGCTCAAGGCGAGCCCGAAGGTTGATCTGATCGCGGCGCCTTCCATCATTCAGCGCTACGTGAGCATGAACACGTCGCAGAAGCCTTTCGATAATCCGAAGGTGCGTCAAGCGCTCAACTATGCGATCAACAAGGACGCGCTCGTGAAGGTTGCATTTGCCGGTTACGCGGTGCCGTCCGAA
This sequence comes from Caballeronia sp. GAWG2-1, assembly GCF_023631405.1. Taxonomy (NCBI): domain Bacteria; kingdom Pseudomonadati; phylum Pseudomonadota; class Betaproteobacteria; order Burkholderiales; family Burkholderiaceae; genus Caballeronia; species Caballeronia sp. GAWG2-1. The sequence goes on along the minus strand of NZ_JALQDD010000027.1, from coordinate 339,876 downwards.
GGCGTGGCGCCGCCGGGCGTGGACTTCTCCACCAAGCTCGGGCCGTGGAAATACGATCCGGCCAAGGCGCGCGAGCTGCTGAAGGAAGCGGGTTATCCGAACGGTTTCGAAACCGTGTTGTGGTCGGGCTATAACCACACGACGGCGCAGAAGATCATCCAGTTCGTGCAGCAGCAGCTGGCGCAAGTGGGCGTGAAGACCACGATCGAAGCGCTCGAAGCCGGCCAGCGCGTGCAGCGCGTGGAAAGCGCACCGGAGCCGGCCACCGCGCCGGTGCGCATGTACTACGTCGGCTGGTCGTCGTCGACGGGCGAAGCGGACTGGGCCATCTCGCCCTTGCTCGCGAGTTCGTCGTTTCCGCCGAAGCTCTTCAACACGGCCTATTACAAGAACGATACCGTCGATTCCGATCTGCAAAAGGCGCTCACCACGACCGACCGAAAGGAGAAGACGCAGCTTTACGCCGACGCGCAAAAGCGCATCTGGGACGACGCCCCGTGGATCTTCCTCGTCACGGAGAAAGTGGTGTATGCGCGCAGCAAGCGTCTGACGGGCGCTTACGTCATGCCCGACGGCTCGTTCAATTTCGACGACATCGCGATCAAGTAAAGCGCCTCGACGATGCTTACCTTCCTCGCCAAACGCCTCTTCGGGCTCTTGCCGACGCTCTTCATCGTCGCGGTGCTGGTGTTTCTGTTCGTGCACATGTTGCCGGGCGATCCCGCGCGTTTGGCCGCCGGACCCGAAGCGGATCAGGCGACGGTTGCGCTCGTGCGGGCCGATCTCGGTCTCGACAAGCCCTTGCCGCAGCAATTCGCGAGCTTCTTCGGCAAGATCATGCACTTCGACTTCGGCATGTCCACGCGCAGCAAGCGGCCGGTGAGTACGGAGATCGGCGAGCGCTTCATGCCGACGCTCTGGCTCACGCTCGCGAGCATGGCGTGGGCCGTGGCGTTCGGCATGGCGATAGGCATCGTCTCGGCGGTCTGGCGCAACCAGTGGCCGGACCGGCTCGGCATGACCATCGCGGTATCGGGCATCTCGTTTCCCGCCTTCGCGCTCGGCATGTTGCTGATGGAAATCTTCTCGGTGAAGCTCGGCTGGCTGCCTATCGTCGGCGATGGTTCGTGGCAGAGCTACGTGCTGCCGTCGCTCACGCTCGGCGCGGCCGTGGCCGCCGTGATGGCGCGCTTCACGCGCGCGTCGTTCGTCGAAGTGCTCGGCGAGGACTTCGTGCGCACCGCGCGCGCGAAGGGCGTGCACGAGCCGATGGTCATCGTCAAACACTGCCTGCGTAACGCGATGATCCCCGTCGTCACCATGATGGGCCTGCAGTTCGGCTTCCTGCTGGGCGGCTCGATCGTGGTCGAGAAAGTGTTCAACTGGCCGGGGCTCGGGCGCCTGCTCGTCGATGCCGTCGAGATGCGCGACTATCCCGTGATCCAGGCCGAAGTGCTGCTGTTTTCGCTGGAATTCATCGTCATCAATCTGGTGGTCGATGTCCTCTACGCGGTCATCAACCCGACCATTCGTTTCAAGTGAGGACCGCATGAGTGTGACAGCCACAGAGGCGAAGGTCGCGGTCGCGCCGCAACAGGAGATCCGCACGCCGTGGACGGAGTTCTGGCGCAAGCTCAAGCGTCAGCCCGTGGCGCTCGCGGCGGCCGTGTTCGTCGTGCTTCTGATCCTGATCGCGGTGATCGCGCCGTATATCGCGCCTTACGACGCGGAAAATTATTTCGATTACGACGCGCTCAACGCGGGGCCTTCGGCAGCGCACTGGTTCGGTGTCGACTCGCTCGGCCGCGACATTTTGAGCCGCATTCTCGTCGGCAGCCGCATTTCGCTCTCGGCGGGCTTGCTGTCGGTCGTGATCGGCGCGGTGATCGGCACGTTCTTCGGGCTGCTCGCGGGCTACTACGAAGGCTGGTGGGACCGCATCGTCATGCGTATTTCAGACGTGCTGTTCGCGTTCCCCGGCATTCTGCTCGCCATCGGCGTGGTGGCCATTCTCGGTAACGGCATGATCAACGTGATCTGCGCGGTGGCTATCTTCAGCATTCCCGCGTTCGCGCGGCTCGTGCGCGGCAACACGCTCGCGCTCAAGCATCTGACGTATATCGAGGCGGCGCGCAGCATAGGCGCGTCGGACTGGACCATCATCATGCGGCACATTCTGCCGGGGACCATTTCCTCGGTCGTCGTGTATTTCACCATGCGTATCGGCACGTCGATCATCACGGCGGCGAGTCTCTCGTTTCTCGGCCTTGGCGCGCAGCCGCCGACGCCCGAGTGGGGTGCGATGCTCAACGAAGCCCGCGCCGACATGGCGATGGCACCGCATGTCGCCATCTTCCCGAGCCTCGCCATCTTTCTGACGGTGCTTGCGTTCAATTTGCTCGGCGACGGTCTGCGCGACGCGCTCGATCCCAAGCTCGACCGGCCGTGAAGCCGCCGCATATCGGCGTGCTCGACGCGGGCGCGCGCAACAGTATCGCGGACGTGACGGGCGTGAGCGTTGGCCATTACACCCTCGCCGATGGCGCGATTCAAACCGGCGTGACGGTGGTGCGCGCGCATGACGGCGATGCGTATCGCAACAAGACGCCAGCAGCGGCATGCGTCATCAACGGCTTCGGCAAGAGCGTCGGGCTCGTGCAGATCGATGAACTCGGCGTGATCGAAACGCCTGTCGCGCTCACCAACACCTTCGCGGCCGGCACGGTGGCGAACGCGCAGATCCGCGCGGCGCTCGAAGGCAATCCGCGCATTGGCCGCGACTGGCCGAGCGTCAATCCGCTAGTGCTCGAATGCAACGACGGCTTTCTGAACGACATGCAGGCGTTCGCCGTCGAAGAAGCGCATTACCGGCATGCGCTCGCTTCGTGTTCGCCGGACTTCGCGCGCGGCGCCGTGGGCGCGGGACGCGGCATGTCGTGCTTCGACTTGAAGGGCGGGATTGGCACGGCCTCGCGTGTCGTCGATATCGGCGATGAACGCTACACCACGGGCGCGCTCGTGCTCGCCAACTTCGGACGCTTGCCGCAACTCACGATTGCCGGCGATGCCATTGGACACACGCTGCAAGCGCAGGCGCCACAACGCGAGCAAGGTTCGATCATCATGCTGATCGCCACCGACGCACCGCTCGATGCGCGGCAGCTTCGCCGTCTCGCCATGCGCGCCGCAGCCGGGCTCGCGCGCACCGGTTCGGTCTTCGGTCATGGTAGCGGCGACATTGCGCTGGCGTTTTCGACGGCGTACACCGTGCCTCACGACGCCGAGTTCATCGACTTGCCGCGCTTGCTGCCGGACGCGCGTCTCGATCCGCTCTTTCAATGCGTGGCGGACGCCACCGAACAGGCCATTCTCGACGCGCTCTTCAGCGCCGAAAGCGTCACGGGCCGCGACGGGCATCGTCGCGCGTCGCTCAACGAAGTGTGGAAAAGCCAATGAAAGTGTTGATTTCGGTGGATATCGAAGGCGTCGCGGGCGTGTTCCATCCGGAGCAAACGCGCGCGGGCAACGGCGAATACGAGCAGGCGCGCCGCTTCATGACGAACGAAGCGAACGCCGCCGTGCTCGGTGCATTCGATGGCGGCGCGACCGAAGTCTGGGTCAACGATTCTCACGGCGGCTTTCGTAATCTATTGCCGAACGCGTTCGATCCGCGCGCGCGTCTCGTGCTCGGCAAGCCGCGCACGCTCGGCATGATGGCGGGACTGGAGGCATCGCCGGAACTGGTGTTCATGGTCGGCTATCACGCGCGGGCGCAGAGTCGCGGAATTCTCGCGCATACCATCAACAGCGCTGCATTTGCGCGCGTGATGCTCGACGGAGAAGAGGTTGGCGAGGCCCCGCTCTATGGGCAGCTTGCCGAGGCGCGCGGCGCACGCGTCGCGCTCATCACGGGCGACGACGTGTTCGGCGCGGAGACCTTGCCCGTGTTCCCGGAAGCGAACTTCGTTTGCGTGAAGACGGCGCACGGCTATTCGAGCGGCGTTACGGATACGCCTGAAGCCGCGTGCGCATCGATCAGGCGCGCGGCGAAGGAGACTGTCGAGGCCTCGCGTCATTCAAGTTCACGCGCACACCATGCACCGGACTCACGCCGTTGCGAACTGCGCACGCAAAGCTCCGCTTATGCCGATCTCTTCTGTCAGTGGCCGACGCTCGAACGGCTCGATGCCGTCACGCTCGCCTTCGATGCGCCCGGCATCGAACAGGTCGTACGCACACTCAATTGCCTTTCGGCAATGTCCTTCATGTTACGGTGAACGGAGGAACTATCGTTAGAATGGAGGTCTTGGCTGATCGGTCATCGGCACGGTACTTTCTTCAACGATTTTTTGCAGGCGCTTTCATGCACGACGTGAAGCTCGAACACAACGACGATGTGACGCTCGATCCCGCCGCTCCGCAACTCGTCATGCGCGGCTCGCTTTTCATCGACGGCCACGAAGCCGGTTGCTGGGAAGAGCGGCGCAATGGCACATGGGCGGCGCGGCTGCCGCGCGCCGAGCAGTGGATCGTCGAGACGAGCCGCGCGGCGCTGATCGAGCGGCTTGCCACTGACGCCTGAGCGCATCCCGAGTGCGGACAACCTTTCATTCATATCGATTTTATTTATGTATTTGTCGATCATCGCGGTGGGAATTGGCGGCGGGCTGGGATCGCTGCTTCGTTGGGCGCTCGGTTTGCGCCTCAATGGAATCTTTCCAAACCTGCCGCTCGGCACCTTTGCATCGAATGTGATTGCCGGATACATCATCGGCGTGGCGGTCGCGACCTTTGCGCGCTTGCCGGACATCTCCGTCGAATGGCGTCTCTTCGTCACGACCGGTCTAATGGGCGGCTTGTCCACCTTCTCCACGTTCTCGGCCGAAGTGGTCGCGCATCTTCAGCAAGGGCGGCCCGGCTGGGCGCTCGCGGAGATCGCGCTGCACGTCGGCGCGTCGCTCGCAATGACCGCGCTCGGTATTGCGACGGTGGCCTGGGTCAGCTGATCCACGCACGTTGCCGCAGCGCCGCGTTCCGCATGAACTCCTACTTTTTTCCCGCGTGTCTTCACGCTCTTTCGCCGCTGCTTTGCGCACGCGGCTTGTTTCTTTTGACTGCAATACGAAGGTGATGAGATGGTCGAGTTCGAGTCCCAGTTCCCGAGAGTTGACATCAGACCGTACCAGGCGAGTGACCTCGACGGCGTGATCGATCTGTTCGTGCGCGCCGTTCGTGAAAGCGCGTCCGAGTACTACAGCCCGGCACAAATCGATGCCTGGGCGCAAACCGACCGCGAGGAGTGGCATGCCGCCCGTCTCAGCCGGCCAACCTGGGTGGCATTCACGGACGACGAGCTTGCCGGTTTCGCCGATGTCCACGAAAACGGGCTCATCGACATGATGTTCGTCGAGCCAAGGCATCAGCGCAAAGGCGTGGCCACCGCGCTGCTCGCGTCCATCGAGGAGCATGCCGAGAAAAACGGCATGCGCGTGCTGCACACGTATGCGAGCTTGGGCTCGCAGCCGTTCTTCGAGTATTGCGGCTTCACCATGCTGCTTGCGCGGGCTGTCGAGGTGCGGGGGCAGCGCTTCGCGCAACTCGTGATGGAGAAAGTGCTGTAGCTGTATAGACAAGTCAAGCGCTATGTTCGGGATTGCCTCGGTGTAATCCCGGATAGCCCCTTGTTTCGTCCTTTCTGCCCGTTTAGACTTGTGCCTAACTTGTATAGACAGGAAGAAACATGATTACGCTCACGCCTGGCAAGCTCACGCTGCCGCAATTGCGCCGCATCGCGCGCGGATCGGATTCGCTGAGTCTCGATCCCGCGAGCTTCGCCGCCATCGACGCGAGCGCGCGCGCCGTTGCCGCGATCGCCGCCAAGGGTGATCCGGCCTACGGCATCAATACGGGCTTTGGGCGGCTCGCCAACACTCACATTCCCGCAGACCAGCTAGAACTTCTACAACGCAACCTGGTGCTGTCGCACGCGGTCGGCGTCGGCGAACCGATGTCGCGACCGGTCGTGCGTCTTTTGATGGCCCTCAAGCTGTCGAGTCTCGGGCGCGGCCATTCGGGCATTCGCCGCGAAGTGATCGACGCCCTCGTCACGCTCTTCAATGCCGATGTATTGCCCGTCATCCCCGTGAAAGGCTCGGTCGGCGCGTCGGGCGATCTCGCGCCGCTCGCGCATATGTCGACGGTGCTGCTCGGTATAGGCGAAGTCATGGTGCGCGGCGAACGCGCAAGCGCGCTAGATGGCCTCAAGCTGGCCGGGCTCGAACCGCTCACGTTGCAGGCGAAGGAAGGGCTCGCGCTGTTGAACGGCACGCAGGCATCGGCGGCGCTCGCGCTTTACAACCTCTTTGCCATCGAGGACCTGTTCCGCACCGGCCTCGTTGCGGGCGCGCTGTCCGTCGACGCGGCCGCGGGCTCCGTCGTGCCGTTCGATGCACGTATCCATGAGTTGCGCGGACATCGCGGGCAGATCGATTCGGCGGCGGCGTATCGCACGTTGCTGGCGGGCTCGGGCATCAACCTGTCGCACGCCGATTGCGAGAAGGTTCAGGACCCATACAGCCTGCGCTGTCAGCCGCAAGTGATGGGCGCGTGTCTGGATCAGATGCGTCATGCGGCCGACGTGCTCTTGATCGAATCGAATGCGGTTTCCGACAATCCGCTGATTTTCCCGGACACGGGCGAAGTGCTCTCAGGCGGCAACTTTCACGCGGAACCCGTTGCCTTCGCCGCCGATAACCTCGCACTCGCCGCCGCCGAAATCGGCGCGCTGGCCGAGCGCCGCATCGCGCTTCTGATCGACTCGACGCTTTCCGGCTTGCCGCCGTTTCTCGTACGCGATGGCGGCGTGAACTCCGGCTTCATGATCGCGCATGTGACGGCGGCGGCGCTCGCGTCCGAGAACAAGACGCTCGCGCATCCTGCTTCCGTGGATTCCTTGCCGACCTCGGCGAATCAGGAAGATCACGTTTCCATGGCGACCTTTGCCGCGCGCAAGCTCGGCGATATCGCGAGCAACACGGCCAATATTCTCGCCATCGAACTGCTTGCGGCAGCGCAAGGCGTCGATCTGCGCGCGCCGCATCGCACGAGCGCGCCGCTTATCGACGTGATGCAGACCATCCGCGCGCAAGTCGCGCATTACGACCTCGATCATTACTTCGCGCCCGATATCGCCGCCATTGCGACGCTCGTGCAGGCGGGCGAGATTGCAAAGCACAGTCCGTTTTCCTTTGCCTCGGAACAGAGCGCGGATCGAAGCGCATGAGCACGCCCGCGTATCAGGAGATCAAGGACTACATCCTCGAGCGCATTCACGGCGGCGAATGGAAGGAGGGCGATCAGGTGCCCTCCGAGAACGAGCTCGCGCGCGAGTTCAAAGTGGCGCGCATGACGGTGAATCGCGCGGTGCGTGAACTGACGGCCGAACAGGTGCTCACGCGTGTGCAGGGCGCGGGCACGTTCGTGGCGCAGCCGAAATACGCTTCGACACTGGTCGAGATTCGCAGTATCTCCGATGAAATCGTCGCGCGCGGGCATGCGTATCGCGCGGCGGTGCTGCATCTGGGTGCCTCTATCGTCGATGAAGCGCTAGCCGCCGAAATGCAGCTTGCGCTCGGCAGTCCCGTGTTTCATTCGCGCGTGCTGCACTTCGAGAACGACGAGCCCGTGCAACTCGAAGAGCGCTACGTGAACCCGGCCATTGCGCCGGAGTACGCGCGTCAGGACTTCACGAAGATCACGCCGAATCAATATCTGATGGTGGCCGCGCCCTTGCAGCGGGTCGAATATCGGATCGAGGCGTCGTTGCCATCGCCGGAGATTCGCCATGCGCTCGCGATGAAAGATCACGAACCGTGTCTGCTGCTGCATCGGCGAACATGGTCGCGCGACACGGTGGCGTCGGTCGCGAATCTGTGGCATCCCGGCGACCGCTATCAGTTCACCGGCCACTTTTGATCATGGCAACCGTCCTGCGCGCATCATCGCTCGCGGCCGTGCCGTGGAAGAACGGCGGCGGCATTACGCGCGAACTCGCGGCGGAACCGGAAGGCGCGTCGATGGATACGTTCGCGTGGCGGCTTTCCATCGCGGATGTGTCGGCGGATGGCGCGTTTTCGAGCTTCGCGGGCGTGGATCGCGTGCTGATCCTGCTCGATGGCGCGGGCATGATGCTCGCCGAACCCGACTATGTACATACGTTGAACGAGCCGCTCGCGATGGCGCGCTTTGCCGGCGAAACGCCCATCCACGCGGCGCTCGTGCAAGGTCCGACGCGCGACTTCAACGTGATGACGCGTCGCGGTCGCGCGCATGCTTCGGTGACGAGCCGCTTCGAGTCGCATGAATGGACGCCGGACCACGACGTCACGTTTCTGCATTGCGTGCGCGGCATGTTGAACGTCATGCTGGCCCATGGAGAACGCATCGCGCTCGCAGCGGGCGACAGCTTGCGTATCGAAAGCGCGGACGGACGCGTCGCGTGCGAAGCATCGCAAGATGCGTCGTGGTTGCAGATAGGCATCCATACGCCGTGAACGCGTGGATCGCGCCAGATGCCCGATGGCTGGCAACGCAACATAATGCTCGAATGGATGGAAGACGGCCAACGCGTGCGGCATCGCGCCAACTGTCTTTTCGATGCCGCGCTCGACGGAGGAACGCGGCTCCAAAAGCTGGCTTTCCGATACGGTTTTCTGCGAGCATGGTGAATCGCCGAAACGCGACGTCTTCGTCGGCGGATGCAAGATCATCGACGCAAGTTGTCAGGCGGACGAAGACGCATTGCGTTCACTCATCGACTAATAAAACGCGAGGCATCACATGGACGATTGTGCGATCTACACGCTCGAGCGCGGCACGTCGCCGTTGCTCATCTCGATCCCGCACCGCGGCACGCGTATACCCGACGGGCTCGCGCAAGAAATGACGCCGGTCGCGCGGAAAGTGGATGACTGCGACTGGCATCTCGAACGGCTTTATGACTTTGCGCGCGAGATGGGCGCGTCGATTCTGCTGCCGCAATTCGCGCGCTATGTCATCGATATGAATCGTCCGCCCGATGACGCCAATCTTTATCCGGGCCGCGATACGACTGGCCTCTGTCCCGTCGATACGTTCGAGAAAGAGCCGCTTTATCTCGAAGGTCATGAGCCTTCACGCGAACAGATCGAGGCGCGCCGCGCGCTCTACTGGCAGCCTTATCACGATGCGCTCGCTTCCGAACTCGCCGCCTTGCGCGAGGAACATGGGCACGCGTTGCTGTGGGAGGCGCACTCCATTCGCTCAGTCGTGCCGCGCTTCTTCAATGGCCGGCTCACGGATTTCAACTTCGGCACGGCGGATGGAGCATCGGCGGCGCCTGAACTGGCCGAGCGGCTCGCGCAGGTCGTGGAGTCGGACGGACGTTACACAACGGTGGCTAACGGGCGCTTCAAGGGCGGTTACATAACGCGTCGCTACGGTCAGCCGGCCAACGGGATTCACGCAGTGCAACTGGAGCTCACGCAGGCCACTTACATGAACGAGGCACCGCCTTATTCCTACGATGAGGCGCGCGCGAGCGACGTTCAGCCCTTGTTGCGGGAGTTGGTCGCCGCGGCGTTGGAGCATGTGAAAGCGCCCTGAATTTAGCTGGCGTCAGGATGACCATTGTCTGACGCCGCTGTAATGATATTTTTCGGCGGCACTGGTTGTACTGCCATCATCTGGCGCGGAAGTATCAATATAAACAATGACTTAAAGGCTGTCGAACTGCCGAGGCCATGCAGTTGCGCATCCGCCATTGTTGCGACCTCGACAAATATGTTTCCTGCAAATTGGGGTTTCCCCTAAGTCGCGTCCCTCCTACACTGTTTTCAAGCGAAACGAAGTCAGAAACTGTTTAAAGCTTCCGGCTTCGTCTTCGATTTCAAAACAAGATTCCAGGAGGTTCATCATGATCAAGTCTTTTGTTCCGGCTCTCGTTATTGCTTCGGCTCTGGCCGCTCCGACTTTCGCCTTTGCACAAAGCAACGGCCCTGTGACCCGCGCAGAAGTTCGCGCCGAGCTGGTCCAGTTGGAAAAGGCTGGCTATAACCCGTCGACGGACCACGCGTTCTACCCGCAAAACATCCAGGCAGCCGAAGCGCGCGTGGATGCACAGCAAGGTACGTCGTCGTACGGCGCATCGACTGCGGGTTCGTCGCAAGCGGGCGCACGTCCGTCAGCGTCGATGTCGGATCGTGAGTCGGTCTACTTCGGTCATTAATAGATCGAATAACGGCAAGTTGCAGTGGTAGTGGCAGTAGCAGTGGCAGTTGAAGGTGAGGTAGATGGCAGAAAGCGTAATAACTTGCGAGAAGTGTAGTAGAGCAGTTCTGCAGTAAGCAGCACCAGGAACGCCGACCGCGATTTTTGCGGCCGGCGTTTTTTATTTCGACGCGTTGTTTAATGCGGCGATCGCTCGATTTAATCGGCGCGAAAAAAGAAACGCAGATCGGTTTTGTTCACTTTCGAAATGAGTCGGCTTATGTGCACGAGTTAAATATCGCGCGTACTTGCAAAGGAGCGTCAATAAAATAATAAAACGAGGCTTTCTCGATGTCCCGGTATCCTAGAATTCATGTGGCAGAACGACGGCCAATAAATTCAACGGTCGATATTCAACGTGAATCAATGCTTGCGGCGAGCATTTCACTTTATCGAGAGAGCTGAGAATAGTCATGAAAAAAGCCACCTCCTTGCTGCGACTTCTATTGCTAATCCTCCTAGCAGCTACGACAACCGGCGTTTATGCCGGTCAGTTCAGCGTACAGTGCGCGTATTCTCACACGAAGCCCGACGATTCCATTGTTCGTTACGGATTACCCGGACTCGCCATGCAGCACGATTTTTTCGGCAACCGATCGACCGATGCCTTTAGCGACCTCGCTAAGCTGAATGTGAATAAAGCCACGACATGCAACATTACTGCCGATGCGTCCGCTTATTGGGTGCCGCAATTGAAGCGCGCCGCCGGAATAGTGGTCCCCGACTTCCAGAGACCTACTACCAAAAGAATACCGAGCTCCCGGTCGTCACCGCTATCCCACAAGGTCTGGAGATGCTCGCCGGCGACCACCACGGAACCGCGGCAAATCCGGCTATTGCATATTTTTGCCAGAATGTAGGCTACATGGCGAATCCGCCGACGAGTTGTCCCGTTGTGAACGGCAACGCGCAGTTTGACATCGTGATCTATTTTCCGGACTGTTGGGACGGCGAGCACATTAAACCGGATTTCTCCTCGGGCGTTCAGAACATGGCTTACCACAATAACAAAGACGGTTCATGTCCCGAAGCGTATCCGATCAAGATTCAGCAACTGCAATTAAACTTGCAATACACACTTGGCAATAACGGCGATCTGAACGGCGCGCAGTTGTCGATGGACCCGATCATGGTGAATGGCGTGCTGACGCCGCAATGGGGAAGTTTATATACCGCTCACGCCGACTTTATCAATGCATGGAAACCGGATAGCCTTCAATACGCGACCGACAATTGTTCCAATAATGGAAACACCGCGTGCAGCAGCGATATTCCGACCTACTACGTAAAGTCCAATTCGGATACGTGGCTTGACTCCGGCGGCACTCCGCACAATGCAGACGAGAAACTGCGCGTAGGTCCGGGCGACATTATTTTCATGAAGTTTCCGACGCCCGTAATCACGGACTATACCTATTAAACCGCGTTCATACAGACTCAGGGTGGCGACGTCACCGACTCCACGGCGGTCTACTTGTACCTATTCGCCGCCGCAACCAATTGGGACGATCAAAACAAGCCACCTACCGGAAGTGCCTGCACGCCGCAGTCCGTTGGCGCTATCTATCTCGACAACGTTAATAAGCTCCGGATAAATTCCATCGACGCATACGTCAAGCAGCAGATCGCCGCGAAGGCGCCTGAAATTGCTATCTGCATTAAAAACAACACGAGCAAGGTCGTCGAATTCAACTCGCGCGAAGTGAAAAACGGCGTGCCTGCACTGTTTTTGAAATAACGCTGGCCGCCACCTAGGCGGCTATGGGATTTCGTTGCCCGGCGAACGCGCGCCACACGCGCGAAGCACCAGCCGCACAACTTCCTCGGTCTCCTCGTCGAACGCCTTTCGAGTCAGCGCGCGCTTGCCCTTCAGCGCGCGAATCTGCGCGTCGAAATCGGCGTAATGCTGAGTGATCGCCCATATCAGAAACATGAAGGTCTGCGGTTCGACAGGCGCAAGCAGTCCACGCGCGATCCATCCTTCGATTACCGTGACGCGCGTATCGAGCCACGGTTTTACGCGTTCGTTCAACACGTCTTGCATGTGATGCGCGCCGTGAATGATCTCGCTTGCCCAGACTTTCGATCCGAGCGGCCGGCGCCGCGACAACTCCATCTTTGCGCGCACATAGCCGCCGATCGCTTCTGCAGGATCGTCGCTGCATTCGAACGTATCCGCCGCGCGATGCCAGTCTTCGAAGAGGTCTTCGAGCACGCGTCGATAGAGCGCGAGCTTGGTCGGAAAGTAGTAATGCAGATTGGCTTTCGGCAGGCCGGCGCGCTCGGCGATCATCGCGGTGCTCGCGCCTTCGAGTCCTTTCTCGGCGAAAACGGCTTCGGCGCAAGCTAAAAGGTGAGCCTCGTTGGTCTCGCGAATTTGTGCCTTGCGCCGCCGCAAAGGCGGAACGGCGTTACTGCTTTCTTCGATGCCGGGCGACGCTTCGTCGTGTCTCATTGTTCCTTCCGTAGGCCTCGTGTGCCGCATCGTGCCTGATTTGCGGCGTTCGTGCATGCCGCGCTGTTCTCAATTCTGCATGCCTCAGCAAGTTCGACCAAGTGATGCTGCAGCGCAATGGCACGCTTCTCGCTCTGTTCGCTTCAACACGAAAGACGTTGATTTGCTTATTTTAATCGGCTACAACCTGTCCAGTCGGACAGGATTTGAAGCGAAACCGAATGGCTCGAATGCAGCATCGATCGTACAAGTAAAAGCATGCACCGCGTGCGTGCAAGTCTGCACCCGCCGCGCGCCGGATGCCGAAAAGCAGTCCCCGACATACGAAGTTCATCGTTAGGAGCGAGGCGCATGAACGCGGTTACGGATGCAATGAGAGAGGCTGGTCTCGACACGTCCATCAAGGTCAACGGTCAACGTCTGTGGGACAGCCTGATGTCGATGGCGAAGATCGGCGCAACGCCCAAAGGCGGTGTCTGCCGGCTCGCGCTGACCGATCTGGACAAGCAAGGGCGCGATCTCATCGTGAGTTGGGCGAGGGAAGCGGGCTGCACGGTGAGCGTCGACCAGATGGGCAACGTGTTCATGCGTCGCGCGGGCCGTCATCCCGACGCGCTGCCCGTCATGACGGGCTCTCACGCCGATTCGCAGCCGACTGGCGGCCGCTTCGACGGCATCTACGGCGTGCTCGGCGGCCTCGAAGTCATCCGCACGCTCAACGATCATGGGATCGAGACGGAGCATCCCGTCGAGGTCGTCATCTGGACCAACGAAGAAGGCTCCCGCTTTGCGCCGGCGATGGTCGCATCGGGCGTATTCGCAGGCGTGTTCTCGCTCGATTACGGGTTGTCGCGCAAGGACGTCGATGGCAAGACCATCGGCGAAGAACTCGAACGTATTGGTTATGCAGGCGGCGTTCCGTGCGGCGGCCGCAAGCTGCACGCGGCGTTCGAATTGCATATCGAGCAGGGCCCGATTCTCGAAGCCGAGGACAAAACCATCGGCGTCGTCACCGATGCGCAGGGCCAGCGCTGGTACGAGATTACGCTGACGGGTCAGGAAGCGCATGCGGGCCCGACGCCCATGCCGCGCCGCAAAGACGCGTTGCTCGGCGCATCGCGCGTGGTGGATCTCGTCAACCGCATCGGACTGGATCACGCGCCGCTCGCCTGCGCCACGGTCGGCATGATGCAGGTCTATCCGAACTCTCGCAACGTGATTCCGGGCCGCGTGTTCTTCACCGTGGACTTCCGTCATCCCGACGACACCGTGCTCGCGAAGATGGACGCCGCGCTGCGCGAAGGCGTCGAGCGCATTGCGGGCGGCATCGGCCTTTCGACCGAACTCGAGCAGATCTTTTACTACGAACCCGTCAAGTTCGATGCCGCGTGCGTCGACTCCGTGCGCGCGGCAGCCAAACGCTTCGGCTATTCGCATCGCGACATGGTGTCGGGCGCGGGCCACGACGCGTGCTACCTCTCGCAAGTCGCGCCGACGTCGATGGTATTCGTGCCTTGCGTCGACGGCATCAGCCATAACGAAGTAGAAGACGCCTCGCAGGAATGGATCGAAGCGGGCGCGAACGTGCTTTTGCACGCCATGCTCGAGCGCGCGTCGGAACCCGTCTCTTAACGGCTATTCGTCGATTTTTTCCAAAGCACCGTTCGCGTCGTCCCGCGCGAACGGCGGGAATCGCTACGTCCTCATATCGAAGAAGGAACGCGTATGACCATGAAGATTGCGGGCCACAGGCTCACGCAGGAACAACTCGCATGCGAGTTTTCGGATGTCGCGCCCTTGCTCGATGCGACTGCCGCCGCCGCCGCGGCAAGCCGCTGTCATTACTGTTATGACGCGCCATGCGTGCAGGCTTGTCCGACGCAGATCGATATTCCGAGCTTCATCCGCAAGATCAGTCACGGCAATCTCAAAGGCGCGGCCGTCGATATTCTCTCGGCCAATCCGCTCGGCGGCATGTGCTCGCGGGTGTGTCCGACCGAGATACTGTGCGAAGGTAGTTGCGTTCGAAACCATCCGGGTGACGAGCCGGTGCGAATCGGCGCTCTGCAGCGCCATGCAACCGATTCGGCGATGGCACGCGGCGAACCCTTGTTCAAGCGCGCGCCGGAAACGGGACGACGAATCGCGATCGTCGGCGCGGGACCGGCGGGACTTGCGTGTGCGTATCGCCTCGCGCTGGCCGGCCATCAGGCGATCATTTTCGATGCGCGCGCCAAACCCGGCGGTCTCAACGAATACGGCATCGCGGCGTACAAGACGGTGGAAGACTTCGCGCAACGCGAGATCGAATGGCTGCATTCGATCGGCGGTATCGAAATCAAAACGGGCGTGGCGCTCGGCCGCGATGTGACGCTCGACGAACTGCGCAAGCAATACGACGCGGTGTTCATCGGCTTCGGTCTGGCGGGTGTGCGTGAGCTGGCGCTGGAAGGCGAGTCGCTCGAAGGCGTGATGAACGCGGTGGATTTCATCGAGCAAGTGCGTCAGGCCGATGACCTCGCGAGCGTGCCGGTCGGGCGGCGTGTGGTGGTGATCGGCGGCGGCAATACGGCTGTCGATGCCGCCGTGCAAAGCCGCAAGCTCGGCGCGACCTCGGTGACCATGGCGTACCGGCGCGGCGTCGAGAACATGGGCGCGACCTGGGCGGAACAGGAGTTCGCGCAGAACAACAACGTGACCATCGTGACGCATGCGAACCCCGTGCGTCTGATCGGCGCGGACGGACACGTCACGGGCGTGGAGTTCGACCGCGCGGGCGAGCGCTTGATCATCGAAGCGGACATGGTGCTGAAGGCCATCGGGCAGACGCTCGTGCCGGTGGGTATCGACCGGGAATTGTTGAGTCTCGACGGCGGGCGCATCGTCACCGACGAGAACCGTCAGACAACGCTCGCCAAAGTCTGGGCCGGCGGCGACTGCGCGACCCACGAAGGACTCGATCTCACCGTGCAGGCCGTGCAGGACGGCAAGCTCGCGGCGGCGTCCATTGGCGCGTCTTTCGAACTCACGGCGATCAAGGCCGCGTAAAAACCCCGCAACGCATTCGATACGGAGCCGATAAAAACATGGCCGATCTTCGCTGCACTATCGCTGGCATTACATCGCCGAATCCGTTCTGGCTTGCATCGGCGCCGCCGACCGACAAAGCGTATAACGTCAACCGCGCGTTCGAAGCGGGCTGGGGCGGCGTCGTATGGAAGACGCTCGGACTCGACCCGCATGTGGTCAACGTCAGTTCGCGTTATGGCGCCGTGCAATGGAACGGGCAACGCATGGCGGGGCTGAACAACATCGAGCTGATCACCGACCGCCCGCTCGACATCAACCTGAAAGAGATCGCGCAAGTGAAGCGCGACTGGCCGGACCGCGCGCTGATCGTCTCGTTGATGGTGCCGTGCAACGAGAAAGACTGGAAGTGGATTCTCACGCAGGTGGAAGACACCGGCGCGGATGCGGTCGAACTCAACTTCGGCTGTCCGCATGGCATGAGCGAGCGCGGCATGGGCGCGGCGGTCGGGCAAGTGCCGGAGTATGTCGAGATGGTCACGCGCTGGGTGAAGGAAGGCACGCAGTTGCCGTGTCTCGTGAAGCTCACGCCGAATATCAGCGACATTCGCATGGGGTCGCGCGCGGCGTTCAAGGGCGGCGCGGATGGCGTGTCGCTCATCAACACCATCAATTCGATCGTCTCCGTCGACCTCGACCAGATGGCGCCGATGCCCACCGTCGACGGCAAAGGCACGCACGGCGGCTACTGCGGCCCGGCCGTGAAGCCGATTGCGCTCAACATGGTCGCCGAGATCGCGCGCGACCCCGAAACGCCCGATTTGCCGATCTCGGGCATCGGCGGAATCTCCACCTGGCGCGACGCCGCCGAATTCATGGTGCTCGGCGCGGGCAGCGTGCAGGTGTGCACGGCGGCGATGCACTACGGGTTTCGCATCGTCTCCGATCTTGCTGACGGCCTCTCGAACTGGATGGACGAAAAAGGCTACGCCACGCTCGACGACATTCGCGGGCGCGCGGTGCAGAACGTGACGGACTGGAAGTACCTCAATCTCAAGTACGACATCAAGGCGCGCATCGATCAGGACAAGTGCATCAAGTGCGGGCTGTGCCATATTGCGTGCGAGGACACGTCGCATCAGGCCATTCTCAGGGAGAAGGACGGCAAGCGTCACTTCGAAGTCGTCGATGCCGAGTGCGTCGGCTGCAATCTGTGCATGCACGTATGCCCGGTCGAGCAATGCATCACGATGGAACGCGTCGATGCCGGCGAGTACGCGAACTGGACCACGCATCCGAACAATCCGGCGCGTGTCGATGCGGAAGAAGCCGCCAAAGCCGCCTGAAGTCATTGCAACGATCAACAGGAGTTCGTCCGATGAAGCAGACAGCGCAATCTGTCGATCCGAATTTCGCGGCCAACTTGCAGGCGAGCAGCCTGTATAACGACGACCTCGCGCCAACGGGTCCCGCGCAGCGCACGTGGAAGTGGTATCACTTCGCGGCGCTGTGGGTTGGCATGGTGATGAACATCGCGTCCTACATGCTCGCGGCGGGGCTCACCGAGCAGGGCATGTCGCCGTGGCAGGCGGTGGTGACGGTGTTGCTCGGCAACCTGATCGTGCTCGTGCCGATGCTCCTGATAGGTCACGCGGGGGCGAAGCACGGCATTCCTTACGCGGTGCTGGTGCGCTCGTCGTTCGGCACGCAGGGCGCGAAGTTACCGGCGCTGTTGCGGGCCGTCGTCGCATGCGGCTGGTATGGCATCCAGACGTGGCTTGGCGGCAGCGCGATCTACACGCTGCTCAACATTCTCACGGGCAACGCGCTGCACGGCGCGGCGCTGCCGCTTCTCGACATCTCTGCCGGACAGCTTGCGTGCTTCCTCGTGTTCTGGGCGCTGCAGATTTACTTCATCGTGCATGGTACCGATTCGATCCGCTGGCTCGAAAGCTGGTCCGCGCCGATCAAGGTGCTGATGTGCATCGCGCTCGTCTGGTGGGCGACGAGCAAGGCGGGCGGCATCGGCAACATGTTGTCGGCGCCGTCGCAGTTCGTCGCGGGTGGCAAGAAGGAAGGACTCTTCTGGGCGACGTTCTGGCCGGGTCTCACCGCGATGGTCGGCTTCTGGGCGACGCTCGCGCTGAACATTCCCGACTTCACGCGCTTCGCCCGCTCGCAGCGCGATCAGGTGATCGGGCAGTCCATCGGTCTGCCTGCGCCGATGGCCTTGTTGTCCGTGATTTCGGTGGTGGTGACATCGGCGACCGTCGTGATCTACGGCAAGGCGATCTGGGACCCGATCGACCTGACGAGCCGCATGACGGGCATCGGCGTGGGCGTTGCGCTCGTCATCCTCACGCTCGACACCATGTGCTGCAATCTCGCGGCCAATCTCGTCGGTCCGGCTTACGATTTTTCGAGTCTCTGGCCAAAGGGCATTTCGTATCGCGCGGGCGGCATGATCACGGCGACGATCGCCATCGTCATGATGCCGTGGAAGATTCTCGCCACCACGCAGGGTTATATCTTTACCTGGCTCGTCGGTTACTCGGCGTTGCTCGGGCCCGTCGCGGGCATTCTGATGGTCGATTACTTCCTGATTCGCGGCACCCGGCTCGATCACCGCGAACTTTTCGATGAACACGGCGAATATTCGTATAGCGGCGGCTGGAATATCGCGGCGGTCGTGGCGCTGCTCGTCGGCGTGCTGCCCAATTTGCCGGGCTTCCTGCATACGGCGTTCCCCGCGTCGTTCCCGAACGTGCCGGCGTTCTTCAACATGCTTTATACGTATGCCTGGTTCGTCGGGCTCGTGCTGGCCGCGCTCGTGTATGGTTCGTGGATGAAGCTGCGTGGCAGCCCGCAAGCCGGGGTTCTGAGCGCATGAGCGTCCGAAGGAATTTTCGAAGTACAAGATTCGCAAGGAGAAGACAATGCCAACCCTGATTCGCGGCGGCACCATCATCGATCCGGAACGCAGCTATCGCGCAGATGTCTTGTGCGCCGACGCCGCGTCCGGCGGCACGATCCTGGCGATCGGGCCGGATCTCGAAGCACCGGCGGGCACGAAGATCGTCGACGCGGGCGGACAGTACGTGATGCCCGGCGGGATCGATCCGCACACGCACATGGAACTGCCTTTCATGGGCACGACCGCCAGCGACGACTTCTATACCGGCACGGCGGCGGGCTTGTCGGGCGGCACGACGAGCATCATCGATTTCGTGATTCCGAGCCCGAAGCAACCGCTCATGGCAGCGTTCAAGGAGTGGCGCGGCTGGGCCGAGAAGGCATCGGCGGATTATGGCTTTCACGTCGCGGTGACGTGGTGGGACGAATCGGTGCATCGCGACATGGGCCTGCTCGTGCATGAGCACGGCGTCTCCAGCTTCAAGCATTTCATGGCCTACAAGAACGCGATCATGGCCGATGACGAAGTGCTCGTGAACAGCTTCACGCGCTCGCTCGAACTCGGCGCGCTGCCGACCGTGCATGCGGAAAACGGCGAGCTCGTGTTCCAGTTGCAGAAGCAACTGCTTGCGAAGGGCTTCACGGGACCGGAGGCGCATCCGCTTTCGCGCCCGCCTGAAGTGGAGGGCGAGGCGGCCAATCGCGCGATTCGCATCGCGCAGGTGCTCGGCGTGCCTATCTATATCGTGCATGTATCGGCGAAAGATGCCGTCGATGTCATCGCGCGTGCTCGCAACGATGGCCTGCGTGTGTTCGGCGAAGTGCTGCCGGGGCATCTCGTGATCGACGAATCGGTGTATCGCGATCCCGACTGGACGCGTGCCGCCGCGCACGTGATGAGCCCGCCGTTTCGCACGAGCGAGCATCGCGAGGCGCTGTGGCGCGGGCTGCAGTCCGGGCAGCTTCACACGACGGCGACGGATCATTGCGTGTTCTGTGCATCGCAAAAGGCCATGGGGCGAGAGGACTTCACGAAGATTCCAAACGGCTGCGGCGGCGTGGAAGACCGGATGTCGGTGTTGTGGCATCACGGCGTGAACATGGGGCGTCTCACGCCGAACGAGTTCGTGCGCGTGACATCGACCAACGCGGCGCAGATCTTCAATCTGTATCCGAGGAAGGGCGCGGTGCAGGTGGGTTCGGATGCGGACCTCGTCGTGTGGGACCCGGCGGCGACGCGGACCATTTCCGTAAAGACGCATCATCAGAAGGTGGATTTCAATGTGTTCGAGGGCATGACGGTGCAAGGCGTGGCCACGCATACGCTCACGCGCGGCGAACTCGCCTGGACCGATGGCGATTTGCGCGCGGTACGCGGCGCGGGTCAATACCTGAAGCGTCCGCCAAATTCGTCGTACTTCGAGGCGGCGCGCGTGCAGAACAAGCTGAAGGAGCAGCATCCGGTGGAGCGCGCGGGGGATAAGGCGATGAAGGCCGCCTGAGTGGTTCGAACCGGCCTCGTGTGGCTCGACGCTGCACGGGGCTTGGTCACATCCGAAGCATGTTCACACGCTTGCAAGCATAATCCGGCACGCTGTCCTCTTATCCAGCGCTGCCCGAATCATGCCCATGCGAAATCTCCACAAGCTTTGCCTTCTCGCTGTCACGACGGCCTTCTGCACGACGCTTTCCACTGCGCGCGCGGCGAATCCGAACGCGCTGTGGGAAATCGTCCACGACTATTGCGAGCCCGCCGCCGAGGGCGCGCCGGTCAGGCAGAAATGCGCCGACGTCAATCTCGCGGGCGGCTACGCGGTGTTGAAGGATATCGTGGGCGTCGCGCAATATCTGTTGATTCCGACGGCGCGTGTGAGCGGCATCGAAAGTCCCTTGATACTGGAGCCGCAGACGCCGAATTATTGGCGCGACGCATGGCAAGCGCGCCGTTATGTCGATGACAAACTTCGCCGCTCCTTGCCACGCGATCAAGTGTCGCTTGCAATCAACTCGGCAAGCGGGCGCACGCAGAACCAGTTGCATATTCATATCGACTGCCTCGCGTCCGACGTCGCGCAGACGTTGCGCGAAGTCGGGCCGGGCATCGGCCGCGAATGGGCGCCGTTGCCGGTGCGCTTGCGCGGGCATCGGTACGACGCCATGCGGATCGACGACGCGGATCTTACGCATACCGATCCTTTTGCGCTGCTCGCGCCTTACGCGGCGCGTCGCGGACAAACGATGGGCGACCAGACGCTATTGCTGGCCGGCGCATGGTTGCCCGATGGCAAGCCCGGGTTCTTTCTTCTCAACGATCATGTGCAACCGGGTGACTGGGCTTCGTCGGAAGAACTGCAGGATCACACGTGCGCGTTAGCCGATCGGTCTATAGAGAAACCGTGACGAAAGAGCAAGAATGACGGCAGGCTGTTTCATTCGGATCACGAAGAAAAATTTTGTGACGCCGCTTGAACGCCTCTTGTCAAACTTCTTTCATGTAGTCACGATAATGCACATCGACATCTTGTTCGATCCGCAGAAGGACGCGGCGAACGTCAATCGTCATGGCATGTCGCTGGAACGTACGCGGGAAATCGCGTGGCGAGAGGTGATGTGTCACGCAGACGCTCGTCGCGACTACGGCGAGGTACGCGAGGTCGGCTTCGTGCCGATAGAAGGGAAAGTACATTGCGTGGTGTTCACGCAGCGAGGCGGCGCATTGCGAATCATCAGCTTGCGTCGCGCCAATAACCGGGAGAATGAGAGATATGAGCGAAGCATCGTACAGGTTTTACCGCAATACGCCGGAAGAGGAGGCGGAGATCGAACGGGGCATTCAGATGGACCCCGACACCTTCGTCCCTTCAGACGAGTGGTTCGCACAGATGAAACCGTGGGCGGATCGTCTGCCGAGTGAGTCACCCGCCGAGCAGATTGCGCCGCCGCGTTGACGTCCTGCGTATGCGACTGACTTCCCCAGTCAGTCGCGCAGCAACGGGTCAATGCGCTTCACGGCTTATCACCCGATGCGCGAACACTCGCGGACCGACGCCTTCGACCCGCGCTTCCGGCATGACCCGTCGCAAAGTGCGTAATGTGAACGCAAGGTCTTCGCTCGCTACATCGAATTCGAGCCTTAGCGCGCATCCTTCGCGCTGCGCCTGACTGACATATACGCCGAGAGGCGAGTGAAACAACTGGCGGATGCGCTCGCAAGATGCATCGTCGTTCGCCATGCGGGCGCGCGCCATGATCCGCAACCGCTGATAAGCGCCGCCGTGATGGCCGGCAAACTGCGCAAGTGTCATATCCATGATCGGGCTCCATCGCGTCTTTTCTTGATATAAGCATACGCGGGGCCTTGTCAACGCCGTATCAGGAAACAGATGCGGCGCGTAAAAATCTCATTAATCGAAGCCCTGAAAAACCGCGTCGTCCGGGCCGATGGAAGCCGGCGATTTCCACGTCGCGTCGCGCATGGAATGCCGCACCTGATGCTCAACGCCTAGCAGAACGGCAAAGATCGCCATGCGGACTGCAATGCCGTTGTCGGTTTGCCGGAAGATGGCAAGACGCGGATCGTGATTCAGGTCGGTGGCGAGATCGTTCGCGCCGGGACGGCTGTCGCGCGGCAGCGGATGCATGATGAGCGTGTCGCGTCCGCAGGCTTCGTTCACGAGCGCCTGGTTGATCTGGAAGTCCGGCGTATAGCCTTCGATGGACTCGTCCGCGAAACGCTCTTTCTGAATGCGCGTGGCATAGACGACATCCGCGCCCGCAAGACCCGCGCGCAGATCGCTCGTCTGTTCGATGACATGATCGCCTCGCGCGATGCGCTCGATGATATGCGCCGGCATTTCCAGCGAACCCGGCGAAATCAGCGTGAACTTGAGGCCCTTGTAAAGCGAGAGCAGCTTGGCAAGCGAATGGACGGTGCGGCCATATTTGAGGTCGCCGACCATCGCGATATGCGCGCCATCGACTATTTTCCCGAGCCGCGAAAACTCGCGCTGGATCGTGTAGAGGTCGAGCAGCGCCTGGCTCGGATGCTCGCCGGGGCCGTCGCCCGCGTTGATCACGGGAATGTTGGTCGCACGCGCGAACTCCGCGACGGAGCCTTGCTCGGGATGCCGCACGACGATAGCGTCCGCATAGCCGCTGATCACGCGGCTCGTGTCGTAGATGGATTCGCCCTTCGCCATCGACGAGAATGTGAAGCCGGTCGTGTCGACCACCGAGCCACCGAGCCGACAGAACGCCGAGCCGAAACTCACACGGGTACGTGTGCTCGCCTCGAAGAACAGGTTCGCCAGCACCGCGCCCTCCAGCACGCGCGTGATTTTGCGGCGCCGCGCGATGGGCTGCATCATGTCCGCTGTGCGAAAGAGCGCTTCGGCCGATTCACGCGAGAACTGATCGATGGAGACGAGCTGCGGGCGGCCTTCGTATGCAATCGACGGATATACGCTTTGCGTAGATGTTCCACCCTCGGGCATGCCGTCCAGAATCTCGCCGACATAGCGCGCGGCGATCTCCGGCATGGCGCGCGATTCCGGCGACTCGTCCGGCAGAAGCCATGTGTCCAGCGCACGCCGCGAAACGCCGATGCGGGCCGCGAAGGCATCGCGGGTCATGTTCAGACGCCGCATGGCGTCGCGAAGCACGGTCTGTTGCTGGCTCACGGTCGTCGCTCCTTGAATGTACGCGGAGCGTATATTAGGTCACTCGCCGATCAGATGCAACACCAGTTCGCGATCATGCGATGCCGTGCGGTGCTCGAATACGTATATGCCTTGCCACGTGCCGAGCACCATGCGGCCCGCTTCGACCGGAATCGAGAGCTGGACGGTGGTGAGCGCGGTGCGCAGATGCGCGGGCATGTCGTCGGGACCTTCGGCGTCGTGGACATAGCGGCCCGGCGCTTCGGGCGCGACGGTTTCGAAATAGCGTTCGAGGTCCGTGCGCACGTCGGGATCGGCGTTCTCCTGAATCAAGAGCGACGCGGACGTGTGTCTGCAGAAGATGGTCAGCAAGCCGGTGCGGATATCCTGATGATCGACCCAGCGGTCGATGGCGCGCGTGACTTCGTGCAAACCGCGCGAGCCGGTTGCAACCGTCAGATGTTGAAGTGCCTGTTTCATGTCGGTCCCGTTCGAAAAGATGCGAAAGATGCGGGAAGATGCTTCTGTCAGTCTACCGGCTATGCTTTGGGCAAGGGAGCAAAGAGCGATGACATCGAAAGTCCCGCCCGGATGGCGCTATCTGACCGCGTTGGCGTGCCTGCTGCCCGTCACGCTTGCGGCACTCGCCGATGAAGCACGCGTCAATCGCGGTGACGACCCGTTCATGCAAGTATCGAAAGCAATCGCGAATTGCCCGACCCCGCGCGGTCCCGTCGAAACCGAACAGGAATGGCGCGACGAAGCGCATTACCGCATCGAGCGCGGCAATAGCTGCTGGATCGCGGGACGCTGCCGCCTCTCGAACAGCTACGCGTACGACCGGGAAATCGCCGAGAGCACGACGCGCCGCCTCAACGCGCTCAACGCGTCGCTGCAGTGGCGCGAGCACACCAGCCTGTGGCTTACGATCCAGCGCCGCTTCATCTATCTCGACGGCTGCGTCACGCGCGATTTCGACAAAGCGCGCTTCGTATCGGAATTAGGCGAGACCGCCGATGTCGAAAAGATCATCGACCGGACGACAACGCAGCCCTGAGCGCGCAATTCGCGCGTAAGCTGAAAGCAGCATCGTCCCCGGCGGTCGTCGCCCATGAAAACCCATCTTTGCGAGTGGCTCAGTCATATGTCGCTGATGGCCACGTTCTTGCCACTCGACTCCGCCGGTCTGGGTCTCGTCGTGCTGGGGCTCGGCTTACTCGTCGCGGAAATGTTCCTGCCGACCTTCGGCGCGCTCGGCATCGGCGGAATCATTGTGTTTTCGACCGGCGCGCTCATGCTCGTCAATAGCGGAGTGCCTGCCTTCGGCATGCCCTTGAGCCTCTTGACGGGGTTCGCTATCGTGGCCGCGCTCTTCGTGTTCGGCGTGTCGAGCGTCGCCTTGAAGGCGCGCAAGCGGCCCGTGGTGAGCGGCAGCGAAGCGATGCCAGGCAGTATCGGCGTGATGCTCGATGCAACCGGCGCCGCGCCCGCAAGTGGCTGGGCGCGTGTGCACGGTGAACGCTGGCGCGTGCAGACGGCTTCTTCGCGAGAACTTCCAGGCGAGGGCGCGCTCGTGCGTGTGCTGTCGCGGCACGGACTGACGCTCATGGTCGAAGCGCTGGAGCGCGACCGGCAATCGCATCAACACTAACGAGGCATTAAAAATGGGGCTTACTTTTGGGTTTGGCGGCATTGTCATTGCGCTCGTCATCATTCTCGTGCTTTCGTCGGTGCGCATTTTTCGCGAGTACGAACGCGGCGTCGTGTTCACGCTCGGCCGCTTCTGGAAAGTGAAGGGGCCGGGGCTCGTGCTGATCATTCCGGCGGTGCAGCAAGTAGTGCGGATGGACCTGCGCACCGTCGTCTTCGACGTGCCGCCGCAGGATGTCATCACGCGCGACAACATCTCGGTAAAGGTGAATGCGGTGGTGTACTTTCGCGTCGTCGACCCGGAGAAAGCGGTGATCCAGGTCGCGCGTTTTCTGGAAGCCACGAGTCAGCTCGCGCAGACCACCTTGCGCGCGATACTCGGCAAGCATGAACTCGACGATCTGCTTTCGGAACGCGAGCGCCTGAACAGCGACATTCAGCGCGTGCTCGATGCACAGACCGATGCCTGGGGCATCAAGGTATCGAATGTCGAGATCAAGGACGTGGATATCGCCGAGACGATGATCCGCGCCATCGCGCGCCAGGCCGAAGCCGAGCGCGAGCGCCGCGCGAAGATCATTCATGCGGAAGGGGAGTTGCAGGCATCCGAGAAACTTCTGCAAGCGGCTCAGATGCTGGCGCAGGCGCCGCAAGCCATGCAACTGCGCTACTTGCAGACGTTGACGACGATCGCCAGCGACAAGAGCACCACGATCGTCTTCCCCATACCGATCGATATCGTGAGCGCGGTGCTCGACAAGATCGGCAAGGGTGGCCGCGAGAGTTAAACCAGCGCGGGGAAGTCCAGCGTGGTGTCGTTCACGCGATTGAAGAGATTCGTGAAGTTGATGACGCTCGCGGCGAAGAGCGCGTCGATCACTTGCGCGTCGCTGTAACCTGCCGCGCGCACGGCATCGAGCACTTCGGCTTTCACCGTGCCGCGTGAACCGGTGGCTTCGCGCACGAAACGCACGAGCGCATCGCGTTTATCGTTGCCGGTGGCGGTACCCGCGCGAATCTGCTTCGTTTCTTCCTGCGTGAGACCGGCCAGCTTGCCGACGACCGTGTGCGCGGCTTCACAATAATCACAACCTGCCTGTCCGCTAACGGCGAGCTTCACGGCTTCGATATCGGCTTTGCTCAAACTGCTTTTAGCGAGCGTCGCGTCATTGGCGAGCGATGCCGCGAGCGCGCCGGGACTATGCGTGCCGACGGTTGCATACGCATTGGGTACGCGGCCTGCGGCCTTCTTGATCTTGGCGAAGAGTTCGGCGGCGTCGCCCGTGGCTTCGTTCACATCGACTTTGGAAATGCGGGACATGGTGTGCTCCTTTTGGTTGATTGCCATGTGTCGTGGCATGGATGCACTGTATGTCTTTGCGGGAATCGCGTGAATGCTCTCCAGGCTCGGAAAGATGCTCGCGCGTCTCAATCGAGTGGATGATGTTTCAAGAAGAGGATGGAAAGGGTTTGCTCACGAACCTCGACCCGGCGAGGCCGAAGCGCCAGGGCACGTCCATTGCCTTGGAAATGCCGATGCGCGGCCCGCTCACGATATCGACTGCATCGTCCGGTGCTTCGACGCAGAACGGCGCTTCGAGCAGCGACATGCCGTTCTGCTTATGCGTGATGCCCAGGGCTTGCGCTAGGCGGCCCGGACCGGAACAAAGCAGCTTGATGGGTTCGAGCCCGCGTCGTTCGCGCATGAGATCGAGTCCGACAAGCGGCTCGATGGCGCGAATCAGCACGCCGGCGCCATGACCTTCTTCGCGGCAAACGAAGTTCAGACACCAGTGGATGCCATAGGATCGATAGACATAAGCATGAGCGGACGGTCCGAACATGACCGCATTGCGCGGCGTGAGACCCGAGAAAGTATGCGAAGCGGGATCTTCGCGGTCGTATGCTTCGGTTTCGACGATACGTCCACCGACGCCCTCGAAAGTGACGATGGCGCCGATCAGCCGCCGCGCCACGATGTCCGACGCGGCATTGAAGTCGATAGCAGAATGGAGTGTGGGCTTGGCTTTCACAGAAGGTATTCTAACCGCGCACAAGATAACGACGGAGAGATGCTCACATGAAGTCTTCCTGGTTCCTCAAATTCTCGAATGGTCTCTCGCGCGTGGCGGGACATGCGTCGACGTTCATCATTGCGGTCGTTCTGGTGATCGTGTGGGCCGTCTCCGGGCCGATCTTTCACTTCAGCGACACATGGCAGCTTGTCATCAACACGTCGACGACCATCGTCACGTTTCTCATGGTGTTCCTCATCCAGAACACCCAGAACCGCGATACGGCCGCCATGCAGATCAAGCTCGATGAATTGATCCGTGCAGTGGACAACGCGCATAACGCTTTACTCGACCTCGAAGAACTCGACGAGAAAGACCTGGCCATTTTTCGTAAGCGCTATGCAAAACTGGCGGAGGAAGCGCGTGACGACTTGCGCTCGGCGAGCAAGGATATCGACATGCCGATTTTCCCGAACGATGCCCGACGCAAGGAAAAGAAATAGTGGGATATTGCGCCCGATGACAGTCGCGCTTAAGGTTAAACAAAAAGTTTGCAGAACGTGCTAAAGCGCGTGACAAGCAGGTATTAATGGTTGTAGCATTAACCTTACAGCGCGATATCCGGTTTTAGCGATGCTTGAATATTAAGCGGCATCGGTCGCGGCGGCGGCCTCGAACGTCGTCGAAGCCCTGCATGTAAAGGCGGAGCCTGTACGCTTGGCAAACGTTTTCTGAAAAAAATACAAAGACACGAAGAGTCGCGCGCTCGCTGTCAAGACACGCTTTAAACACGCTAAAAGAAAAATTTCTCTCTATAAAGTTTTAGCGTTGTTTGCCGACAGCGGTCTAGTTCATTCATTTTAAAACGTCGAATTAAGGCCATTTCCGGCCTCTAAATGGCGAAGTAATTCCTTGTGGCTCTAGCTAGGATTGCTGTACCCGGTACCCCTAATGCCGGGCCGCACCTACCTACTCAATGCAAAAACAAGGAATGACCAAAATGACCAAGTTTTTCAAGAAATTCATCCGCGACGAACGTGGCGTCAGCGCGATGGAATACGCGATTCTGGCTGGGATCGTCGGCGTGGCGCTCGTCGCCGTGGCAGGCACGTTCAGCACCAGCGTTTCGGGCTGGTTCACGTACCTCAACACCAAAGTCACCGCCGCCCAGAAGTAACGACGCATTCGAGATCCGCGTCTCGCGGATCTCCCCCTTTCTTTCACTCGGTATCCGGTCCATCGTGCTGCTCGCATCCCTTGCCATCCGTCTCATCGTGCTGTGCGCGCTCTTGGTGCTCGCCGTCATCGATGTCCGTGCGCGTCGCCTGCCGACCGGGATCGTGCTTGCGATCGGCTCGCTCTTCTTTGTCGATGCGTTGCTGCGAAAGCTGTCGCTCGACGAGATCATCGCGCATCTGATACTCGCGTGTGTCGTGTTCGCGGTCTGCGCCGCGCTTTTCGCCGCAAAGATGCTCGGCGGAGGCGA
This sequence comes from Caballeronia sp. GAWG2-1, assembly GCF_023631405.1. Lineage (NCBI taxonomy): Bacteria > Pseudomonadati > Pseudomonadota > Betaproteobacteria > Burkholderiales > Burkholderiaceae > Caballeronia > Caballeronia sp. GAWG2-1. The sequence continues at coordinate 311,367 of NZ_JALQDD010000027.1, read as the reverse complement.
TGCGAAACTCGCGGCCGTCATCTTTCTCTGGGCTGGCGTCAGTCTGTCGCTGCCGGCTCTCACGCTCATCTCGCTGATCGGGACCGTGGTGTCCCTCGTCAGTCTCGCCACCCGCAACATGAAGGCCGATCAGACATCGTCGCCCATGCGCGCGCTGGCGATGTTCTCCGGCGCGCGCGGCGTGCCTTACGGCGTGGCGCTGGCGCTCGGCGGCGGTCTTGTGATCGTGCTGCCGGCCGCGCTTCCCTTGTTAATGACGCATTAGGCCGGCACTCACATGTCCAACTTCATCAAGTTCGCCGTTCTTCTCGTCGGCGCCCTGCTCATCGCTCTGGTCGTGCGTGTGGTGGTGGCAAGCGCGAGCAAGCCGTCCGCGCCCACCGTCAACACGGAGAAGGTGCTGGTCAGTGCAGCCGCCTTGCCGCAGGGCTTGCTTCTGCGTGACGAGGACATCACCTGGAAACCGATGCCGGCCAACGAAGTGCCGGTCAATGCCGTCGTGTCGGGCGCGCAGAACGCGCCGGAACTCAAGGGTGCGCTGTTGCGCCATCCGGTCGAAAGCGGCGCGGTACTCGTCGCCGACGACGTGATTCTGCCGAACGCGCCGGGCTTTCTCGCCGCGACGCTCAAGCCCGAGATGCGCGCCGTCTCCGTAGCCGTCGACGATGTCTCCGGCAATGCCGGCCTGATCCAGCCGGGCGACTACATCGACCTGATCCTCACGCAGCAGATGGACCGCCGCACCGATTCGCCGGACCTCGCGGTGTCGAGCGAAACGGTGGTCGAACATGTGCGCGTACTGGCCGTCGGTTCAGAAATCAAGCGCCCGAAAGCCAGCAGCGATGTACCCGATATGAGCGCGCGCGCGCGCACCGTCACGCTCGAAGTGACGCCGCGCATGGGCGAAGTCGTGGCGGTTGCCGCGCGCCTCGGCAGTCTCTCGCTCGCCTTGCGCTCGTTTGCTACTGCCAGTCGCGATCCGGCCGCCGCCGCCGCGGCAGCCAGCGCGACGTCGACCGAACGTCCGCCAATCTGGGCCGGCGACATCTCGCGCGCCGTTCGCTCGTTGCCGCACGCAAGCCGCGCGCCGCAGAGCGCGCCTGGCGTGGCCGCCGCGCCGCCCATGCCGCGCACCGTGATGGTTTATCGGGGCTCGGAAAAGTCGGATGGTCAGAACGTCGCCCAGGCGGCAGGCGGGGCGCCCGAAAACGCGCCACCGTTGCCCGGCGTTCCGTCGCTTCCCGTCCAGCGCTAATGCCCCAAGCCGGCGGTGATCCGGCGACCAAGGAAAAGATAGTCATGAAAACGCAGTTCAGTTGGAGATCGACGCCGATGCTGCCCACCGCGGCGAGCCTGCTCGCGCTCGTGTGCGCGGCATTCGGCCTGACGCCGCTCGCGCATGCCGCCGGCGCTCAGGTGATCAACGTCGCGGCTCGTCCGGGCGCAGGTGCCGTGCCGTCTAAAGGTGCCGTTACCGCGGAGGCAAGCCAGGGCGTACTCGCACTCGATGCAGGCAAAGGCTCGATGCTTCATCTGCCCGAGGACGCCGTTTCGGTGTTCGTGGCCGACCCGAGCATCGCGGATGTGCAGGTGCCGTCGCCGCGCGCGGTCTTCGTGCTCGGCAAGAAGGCCGGTTCCACCACGGTCTACGCGCTCGGCGCGAACAACAAGCCGATCTTTCAAAAGACCGTTGTCGTGATGCGCGACATGGTCGCGTTGCGCGCCATGCTGAAGGCGCGCTTTCCCAACACGAATATCGATGTGAACGGCATACAGGGCTCGCTCATTCTGACGGGCCAGGCACAGAATCCCGCCGAGGCGGATACGGTCGTGCAGGCCATCACGCCGATGCTCGCGGACAAGGAAGTGCTCGTCAATCGCATGACCATCGACAAGCCCTTGCAGATTCAACTGCGTGTGCGGATCACGGAAGTGGACCGCAACGTGACGCAGCAGTGGGGCATCAACTGGCAGGCTATCGGCAGCGCGGCCGGCAACTGGTATAGCGGCATCTTCAGCGGCCGTCAAATCTACAACTACAACCAGCCCATCACGACTTCGTCGGGCTCGGTGACCTATCCGCTCAATCTCGCGACCAACAACGCTTACTCGCTGTTCGGCGGGTTCCGGACGGCCAACACCGATATCCGCGCGCTAGTCGATGCGCTGAATCAGGAAGGCCTGCTCACGGTGCTCGCCGAGCCCAATCTCGTCGCGCTTTCGGGCCAGACGGCGAGCTTCCTCGCGGGCGGCGAGTTTCCGATTCCGGTGTCGCAGATCAACGGCGCGATCACGGTCGAATTCAAGCAGTTCGGCGTCAAGCTCGACTTCACGCCGACCGTGCTCAACGACCGCCGCATCAGCCTGAAAGTGCGGCCGGAAGTCAGCCAGATCGACACGACGGCAAGCGTGACGACCAACGGCGTGACCGTGCCGGGCCTTTCGGTGCGCCGCGCGGATACCACCGTCGAACTGGCGAGCGGTCAGAGCTTCGCCATTGGCGGGCTGCTCCAGAGCAATACGACCGACCTCGTATCGCAAGTACCCGGCATCGGCTCGATCCCTGTGCTCGGCAAGCTGTTTTCCTCGTCGAACTACCAGAACAACAAGACCGAGCTCGTGATCATGGTGACGCCGTATATCGTCGAGCCGACCGATCCGGCCAAGCTGCGCACACCGATCGAGTCGCTGGTGTCGCCGAGCGGCGACATCGAATATGGTTTCGCCCGAATGTTTGGGGGCACCGAATCGGCACCGGGAAACCCTCGTCTCGTCGGCGCGGCCGGCTACGTCTATTGAGCCTGATGCCATGAACCACGCACGTTTCATTTCGCTCTTCACCGCCTGCTCGCTCGCTTTGCCGCTTGCTGGCTGCTTCATCAAGCCGCCCGTGAGCATGCCCGATTCACGCGTCATTGGTTACGACGGCAACGCTGCCGTGCCGCCCGACTGCGAGAAGCTCACGCGCGCCTCGCTGTTGTTCGATTCCGGCGTGCGACGCCCGTCGATGCAATGGGGCTGTGCCACCTACACCAACCTCGCGGCGCAGGTCGCGAACCCGCAAGACCTCGTGAATCCGCAGACGCTCGGCCCCGCCGATGCCGCGGTCGCCGCGAGCGCCGTGCATCGCTATGAGACGGGTCAAGTGATTCCGCTCGACACCACGACGACTACGCGCAACGGCAAGTAAGCGCGCCTTCGAGACACCGACGCCATGAGCACCACTGAATTCTCGTTGATCAAAGGCAAGTCCGCCGTGCGGGCCGCGGACTTCATCGCCTTCGTTGCCGACCGCCAGACCGAGCAGGTTCTGAAAGCCTTCGTGCTGGAGCAGGCGATGCCGCACGCGCATATCGCGGTGGGCAGTATCGACGAAGCCATCTCGCATGTCACCAAGCTCGAGCGTTCGCCGCAGTTTCTGCTGGTTGATTTGCACGACTCGGCGATGCCTCTGTCCGACCTCGGCCGGCTTGCCGAAGTGTGCGAGCCTTCGGTGCAGGTGATCGGCATTGGCGAGCGCAACGACGTCGGCCTGTTTCGCAGCCTGCTCAAGATCGGCGTGCACGACTATCTCGTCAAGCCGCTGACGGTGGAGTTGCTCAAGCGCACCGTCAACACCGCCGACGGCAAGGTGACGCCGGTGACGCTCACGCGCACGGGCAAGACCATTGCGTTCGCGGGCACGCGCGGCGGCGTCGGCGTGACGACGCTCGCGCTCAATCTTGCGCGACATCTGGCAGACACCACGCATCGGCGGGTCGCGTATGTCGATCTGAACCTGACCGGCGGCGCCGCCAACTGCATGCTCGGCACGCAGAGCAACAATGGTCTTTCGGACGTGCTGGAGAACGCGCATCGTCTCGATCCGCAATACGTCGAGCGCACGCTGATGGCGAACGGCAGCCGTCTGTTCATGCTCACCGCGGATATCGACTACGGCGCCGAGCCGCCGTACAAGCCCGGTGCGCTCGCCCGCGTGATCGAACTGCTGTGCGACAGCTTTCACTATGTGATCATCGATATCGGCAATCCGAGCGCGCCGTTGTCGCAGGAAGCGTTAAACCATGCGTCCCGCGCGTATCTCGTGACCGACCGTTCCGTGCATTCGACGCGCGAGTCGATCCGCCTTTTGCGTTACATCGAGAATCGCGACAACAATCCGCCGACCTCGATCCTGCTCAATAACCCGAGTGCGGTGAGTGCGGGCAAGGTGCAGCCGAACGACTTCATGTCGGCGGTGGGCCGCTCCGTTCTGCATGAGATCCAATTCGAAGCCAAGGCGCTCGCCACCGCCGAAAACCTTGGCGAAGCGCCCAAAGATAAGACGCCGAACGGGTTCAATCAGGCTATTACGCGTATTGCGAGCGATCTCACCGGCCAGCAAGCTGCCGCCGGGCGCTCGTTGCTGCGCAAGTTCAGTCTGAGGAGAGGCTGATGTTCGGGCAGAAGCAGGCATCCCGGGCGACGCATTCTGCATTTGCACCGGCTCAAGAAGGAGCATCCGACCAGGCGAGTATTGCCGAGCCGGCCATTCCGGTGGCGGACGCGCCCGCGCGCTTGCACGTGGCGGAGAGCAGCGAATCGCTGGTGCGCTCGGATCTGTTCAAGGTGATTCGCGCAGGCGTGTTCGGTTCGATGAACGCATCGGTGGTGGTCGGCAAGACGCGCGAGCAGATGAAGCCGGGCATCGAGCAGCTCGTGATGGAGATAGCCGAGCGCGAAGGTCTCAACGTCACGATGTCCGAGCAGCAGCAGATCGTGGGCGAACTGCTCAACGACATGTACGGCCTCGGGCCGATCGAGCCGCTGCTCGCCGACGAGAGCATCACCGACGTGCTGGTGAACGGTCCCGATCAGGTTTATGTGGAACGCCACGGCCGTCTCGAACTCACGAACTGCAAGTTCCGCGACAACGCGCACGTGACCAACGTCGCGCAGCGGATTGCGGCGGGCGTGGGGCGGCGCGTCGACGAAAGCAGCCCGATGGTCGATGCACGTCTCGCGGACGGCAGCCGGGTCAACGTCGTGCTCCCGCCGCTCGCGATTCATGGCGCGTCGATTTCCATTCGGAAGTTTTCGAAGCGCAACATCACGCTGCACCGCATGGCGCAGCAGGGCAACATGTCCCTCGCGATGGCAACCGTGCTCAAACTCGCGAGCACGTGCCGGCTCAACGTCATCGTGTCGGGCGGTACGGGTTCGGGCAAGACGACGCTGCTCAACGCGTTGTCGCACTTCATCGGTCACGGCGAACGCACGGTGACGATCGAGGACGCGGCGGAACTGCAACTGGTGCAGCCGCACGTCGTGAGCCTGGAAACGCGCCCCGAGAATGCCGAAGGTCTCGGCGCCGTGACGCAGCGCGACCTCGTGCGCAATGCGCTGCGGATGCGCCCGGACCGCATCATTCTCGGCGAAACGCGCGGCTCCGAAGCGTTCGACGTATTGCAGGCCATGAACACCGGCCACGACGGCTCGATGACCACCATCCACGCGAACACGCCGCGCGACGGCATCACGCGTCTGGAGAGTATGGTGATGATGGCAAACGGCAATCTGCCGCTCCTGTCCATTCGCCGCCAGATCGCGAGCGCGGTGCACCTGATCGTGCAGATCGAGCGGATGCGTGACGGCATGCGCCGCGTCACGCGCATCACCGAACTGGTGGGCATGGAAGGCGACGTGATCATCACGCAGGACTTGTTCACGTTCCGCTACGACGCAACCGCCTACAGCGAGGAAGTGAAGGGCGCGTACGAATCGGCGGCGGTGCGCCCGGCGTTCTCGCAGCGCGCTCAGTACTACGGTCTCGAAGATGCATTGCTCGAGGCGATGCAGCCATGAACACGATCAACCTCGTCACGATCTGCGCGTTCGTCATTGCAATTCTCGGCGGCATGATGTTTTTCATCGTGCAGGACATGCGAAATAACCAGCCGCATGCGCGCATTCGCACGCGCATGCGCGAATCGTTCGAGATGCACGGTTCGCCCGAAAAGAACGCCAGCAAGAACGAGATCAATCTGTTCAAGGTCAAGAAGCAGGAGAGCGTGTACTCGCGCTTTCTCGGGCCCAAGGTCTCGCGCCTGAAAACGGTGGCGGGGAAGAACGGCATGCGAATCGTGATCGTCGCGGCGATTCTCGGCGAGCTGCTCGCCATCGGCATGGTGGACATCATGCCGCTGCCGAGTTTCGTCCAGCCGCTTCTGATCGTCTTCCTGCCGGTCTTCACGCTGGTCAAGGCGTACAACTTTCTCGTGGAGCGCTTTCGCCGCCGTTTTCTCAACGGCTTCCCGGAACTGATCGATCTGATCGTGCGCGCGGTGCGTGCGGGCGTGCCGGTCACGCACGTCATCACCACGGCAGCCGACGAATGCGCCGAGCCGCTCAGGAGCGAGTTCAGGATCATGAGCGATTCCCTGCAAGTGGGTCTAGACCTCGAGGAAGTGCTGACGGTGGCGGTCAAGCGGATCGAGATCGCGGACTTCTCTTTTTTCTGCGTGTGTTTGCTCCTGCAGCGGGAAACCGGCGGTCAGCTCGGCGAGACGCTCGAAAACCTGGCGAACATCGTGCGCACGCGCCGCGAGATTCGCGTCAAGACCAAAGCGCTCACAGGCGAGGCGCGCATCACCACCAAGATTCTGGCGGCGGTGCCGGCTTGCATTATCGGCAGCCTGTACTTCCTCAACCGCGACTACATGAAGGTGCTCACCAACACCGACAGCGGCAGCAAGCTCCTGACCTTCGCCGTGATCTCGATCGTCATGGGACTCATGGTCATCAACAAGATTTCGAAGCTGGATACCTCGCGATGAACCCGGAACAGATCCAGACGCTCATCAACCTGCTGATGCTGATTGCGCTCTTTGCCGGGCTCGCGGGTTGGTGGCTGACGCGCCATGGCGGCCAGCGCGGCCGCATTGCGGAGCGCACCCGGCTCGCGGCGCATGCCGAGCGCATCGACCTCGCTACCGGCAACGACGACGAACTCAACTTTCGCGCGCGCGTGATGCGCCGTCTCGCGCGCATTGGCGACAAGCTGCCGCTCTTCGACGCCAAGTATCGCCTGAAGCTGCGCAAGGAACTGATCAGAAGCGGTTATCGCAGCAATCTCGCTGTCTCGGTTCTGCTGGCGTCGAAATTCTGCGTGGGGCTCATCTGTGCGACGCTCACGGTCATGCTGGGCTCGCATATTCCGATGATCGGCGCGTATCCCGCGGTGCGCGGCGCGGCGATGCTGATGGTGTTCATCGTCGGCATGATCGTTCCGGAATATCTGCTGAATTTCGTGGGTGCTCGCCGCCGCAGGGCGATGGCCGCCTCGCTGCCCGACGCGCTCGACTTGCTCGTGATCTGCACCAACGCGGGCAATAGTCTCGGCGTGTCGATCCGTCGCGTGGCCGACGAACTCGCAAGCATCTGCCCGCCGCTTTCCGACGAATTTTCCCTTACCGCCGACGAACTGAAGCTTTCTGGCGACAGCACGCGCGCGTTGAACGGGCTCGCGGAGCGCATCGATCTGCCTTCGATCCGCGCGCTCATTTCCACCCTCACTCAGTCGATGCGCTACGGCACGCCGATCACGCAGGCGCTGCGCACGTTGTCGCGTACCGAGCGTCTGCAGCATATCGTCTCGCTGGAAGAAAAGGCCGCGAAGCTCGCCCCCAAGATGGTCGTGCCGATGATGCTGTTCATTCTCCCGGCCATTGTCGTGATTGCCGCGGGGCCGGCCGTGCTCCAACTACTGGACGTTATCGCCAAAACCAAATGAAGACCGACTTCTATCTTCGCCGCCTTCCCGTGCTTGCCGGCGCGGTGCTCATCGCGCTCGTCGCGAGCGGCTGCACGACCACTGCCACGACCTCGCATCAGGTGTCCGGCATGCGCTCCGTTTCGCAAGACGGCGCTCCCGGTGCGATGAGCGAATTGCGTATCGCCGAATCCGCGCTCGAATCCGGCAACATGGACATGGCGACCACGATCTACGAAAAGATCCTGCGGGCGAATCCGCGTTCGGTCGAAGCCATGACCGGCCTTGGCAACACGCTCTACTCGGTGGGCGACTTTACGCGCGCCGGCGTCTATTACAGCAAGGCGGCAGCCATCGACGGAAACGCTCCCGCGCCGCTCATCGGCATGGCGCGCGTGGCGATTCATCAGCGCCGTTTCGACGACGCCATCGCGACGTATCGGCATGTGCTCGCCGAAAGCCCGGACGATCCGCTTGCGGCCGCCGGTCTCGGCGCCGCGTACGACATGAAGGGCGACCACGCGACGGCGCAAGCCGTGCTGCGCGATGCGCTCAAGCGCAATCCCGGCGATACCTCGCTTTCCGTGAACCTGGGCACGTCGCTCATCATGGCGGGCAAGCCGCGCGATGGCGCGAACGTGCTGCTCGACGTGACGCGCTTTCCCGCCGCGCCGCCGCAAGCCCGCCAGGATCTCGCGCTTGCTTACGGTTTGCTCGGCAACGATGACGCCGCCGCCGAAATCCTGAGCCGCGATTTGCCGAAGGCGTCGGTGCAGGACAACCTGCGCTTCTACGAACTGCAGCGCCAGCGTATCGGCACTTCGGGCACTTCGGGCGCGTCGGCCACCAGCGGCTCCAACGCAAGCGTGGCGCCCGTCGCTGCGCCGGCGGTGGCCGCCGTGAGCCTCAGGTGAGCGCCGTGCTTCATGCCCGGGCACACCGCAACGTGTCGCGCTTCTTGCGCGATGACGGCGGCAGCTCGCTGATCGAGTTCGCGATACTCGCGCCGCTCTCGTTCATCCTCATTCTGGCGACGATCGAATTCGGTCTCGACATGATGGTGGACGCCACCGTGCAGATCGCCGCGCAGCAAGCGTCGCGCGCCGGGCTCACGACCAGCGCGCCGGCGAGCGGAACGCGCGATCAGCAGGCTCAGAACCTCATCAACAACATGCTCGGCGGCTGGACCAACATCGGCGCGACGATAACGATCAATACGCTGACCTACGGGACTTACAGCAACGTGGGCACGAGCAACTACCAGAGCAGCATGGGCAATTTCGGCGATGTCGTGTCCTACAACATCACCTTGACCATGCCGCCCATCACCGGCATTCCCCGTATCTTCGGCGTCAACCAGTTGACGTTCCAGCGCAATTACATCGTGCAGAACGAAAAATGACCCACGCTCGCTCATCCGCTTCCGGGGCCGCCAGCGCGTCGCGCCGCCGCAGCTTTCTCTCCCGCCTGTGGCGCTCGAAGCGCGGCAGCGTCACGATCGAGTTCGTGATCATCTTCCCATTGATGGCGCTGATCCTGACCGGCTTCGTCGAAGCGTACATGTATCTGCGCGCGGTGAGCGTGTTGGAACATGCGACCTTCACACTCGCCGATTCGCTCGGTCAGATGCCGCGCGTCATCAACGACAATTCCACCAGCAACGCCAATAACCTCGGTTCGCTGTGGTCGGCGGCCACGCTGCTCGCCGCACCCAATACGATCAACGGGCAGGGCGCGGTCATCATCACCTCGGTGTGCGACACCAATGCCACGACCTGCGTCTTGCCGCCGGGCAAGCCGGGGACGGATCCTGGCAAGGCCGTCGTTCACTGGCGCGCATCGGCGCCGTGGAACTTGTCGGGCCTGACGACCAAGGTGTCGAGCACCGCGCCGTTGCCGTCGACCTGGCCGTTTCGCGCGGGCGACTCGGCGATCATCGTCGAGATCTACTACCAGTTCAACCCGTTTGCCATGACCTCCGCATTCTGGAAGAACTCGGTCGGCACGCAGACGCTTTATCAACGCATCTACGTGCGCTCGCGAACCGGCCAGCCGCTCGACCTGGCGAGCTCCTGATGAAACGCCGACTCTTTCCGATGCGCCGCGGCGCTTCCTCCTGCGCGACGCCCGCGCTGCGCGCGCCGTTCTTCGCCAACTTCGGTGGTCCCGCCGCACCCCGCACGCTCGCTCAACTCGTGCGTGGCGACGAGGGCGCGCTGACCGTGCTGTTCGCCGTGACCGCGAGCATGATGATCGGCACGCTGTGCACGGCGATCGACACCATCGACTATGCGCAGACGCAGGGCCGCATGCAGATGGCGCTCGACGTGGCGACGCTTTCGGCCGGTGCCGACCTCTCGCACTATGCAATGACAACGAGCGCGGACCTCGCTGCATGGCAGGCCGACGCGCGCGCCTATTACAACGCGAACATGCCGACGGGCTACATGTCGCTCACCATGCCCGACCAGAATTTCGCGGCGTCGGTGAGCGGCACGCCAGCCACCGGGCAGGTCATCAAGCTGTCGGCATCGGGTTCGGTGCCGCTCTACGCGCCGACCTTCCTCAACACCAAGTCGACATCGTCGAGTGGATCGGGTTCGGGCTCCGGAAGTTCGGGCAGCACCTTGCCCAGCACGCAAACTATCTCGGCGAGCAATACGGCGTTGCGCGTGCCCAAGAGCACGCTCGAACTCGCGTTGATTCTCGACAACACGGGCTCGATGGCTTCCGCCGCCGCCAAGGGCGGCAAGACGAGCAAGCTGAGCGGCCTGCAGGATGCCGCCAACTCGCTCGTGGCGAATATCCTTGGCGTGCAGGGCAACGACTCGTATATCGGGCTCGTGCCGTTCACGACGATGGTGAACGTCGGCTCGGCACTCAGTTCGAGCGGAACCTGGATGACGCAGACCACGAGCAAGCAGTTCGCCTACAACCCCACCAACATGTCGATGTCGAAGTGGGGTGGGTGCGCGGTCGAGCCACGCGACACGGCCGGCAACGTCTATCCGAAGGCTTACGCGCCGAAGGATTCGCCGGGCTTTACGCCCTGGTATTTCAACGTGCCGTCTACCGGCTTCACGGTCCAGACTTACGACAACAACTGTAATCTGCAGAAGAACGGCACGACGGTCGTGAAGGGCGTGCCGCTCAGCTACGCGTATTACTACGCATCGCCGGGGCTTTGCCAGTCGAAGACGCCGACCACGGTGCCGACCAACTTCATGGCGCAGTATCCGTATTCGGGTACGGTCACTTATGACCAGAATGGCAGCGACTACGACAGCCGGCCATGCTCCATCCAGCCTGCCGTGTTCCTGACGCAAGACCAGAACGCGCTGACGACGGCCATCAACAACATGGTGGCCAATGGCTCGACTCTGATTCCGACAGGTCTGCTGTGGGGCTGGCGCATGCTTTCATCGGATTGGTCCAAGTCGGTGGCGGGCAGCAACAACGGCTGGATTTCGAACGACGGCACGCTGCCGCGTCCGGAAACGACGCAAGGTTTGCAGCGTGTCGCTATCGTTCTGACCGACGGCGAGAACGATCCCGGCGATCCGTCGGGGACCATGCCGCAGCCGTTCTTTAATCAGCTCGCGCTCGGCAATCAGACGCTCAAGTCGCCGACGGTGTACGACTCGACAGGTAACGCGCTGAACGGTTTGGTGTCCAGCCCGGACGACGTCAATACGTTCCAGCTCGGTATCTGTCAGGCGATGAAGAACAGCGGCATCATCATCTACGCGATCACTTTCGGCACCTACGGGACGGACTCGGCGAGCGTGGCTGCGCAAAACACGATGCAATCCTGCGCGACGAGCGGCAACTACTATCACGCACCCGACAACGCAACGCTCAATCAGATCTTCCAGCAGATTGCGGGCAACCTGGGTGTATTGCGTCTTACGCAGTAAGGGAAAGCGGCAGGCGGGCACGTGCGTTGCTCGCCTTCCCCGGTGCAAGTCAACTTCCCAAGGAGTACCGACATGCCCGAAAAGAAAACCGTCGAAAGCGCCACCAAGGCGAAGCGCGCAGGCAAGTCCGCCAGCACCCAGGCGGGCAATTTCGTGAAAGAACAGATCGATCACATCCGCGAGGGCAAGCATGGCGCGAAGTCCGCGAAGCAGGCCATCGCCATCGGTCTATCCGAAGCCCGCCGCTCCGGCGTAAAGGTAAAGACGCCGAAGAAGGCCACCACGTCCGAGGCCACGCGCAAGAAAGCCGCACAAGACACGAAAGCCGCGCATCGCACGAGAAAGAGTCCGAGCACGGAGTCGAAGGCAAAGCGTTCCGCGACGTCCACGCGCGTGCTGAAGCGCGAAAGCACGAAGGCGGCATCGCACAAGTCGCTGTCGCGGCAGGCGCATGCAAGCGCAAGCCGGCGCTCGGCGGCGGATCGCTCGGCTGCCGCGAAGAAGGGCTGGGCAACGCGGCGCAAGAACGCCAGCGCTGCATCGAAGGGTTCATCTGCGCGTCACTCGGCACGTTGATCCGCCGCGCGCGGGAGCATTCGCGCGAACGATACGGCCATCATCGCCAGTTCTTGCGCCGCGGGCGTGAGCGGCACGCCCGCTCTTCGAAGCAGGCAGACGGGCGTCGGCGCGGCGCGTTCGGCAATCGGGATCACGGTGATGTGTTCCCGAAAAAACGGATGCGCCACGAGGCTCGCCGGTTCGAGCGCGAGGTAGTCGCTCGCGGCAATGCAATGAAGCGTGTCGAAGACCGCTTCGGTGGTCACCGCGACGTTGGGCGGGGTGAGCCGGGCCGTGTCGAATAGCGCGGACAGCTTGTTGCCCGCGTGACGCGTGCTCACCCACTCGGCATTGCAGAGACTCGAAAGCTTGCGCGCGCGTGCAAGCGGATGCCCCTTCCGCGCGATCACCGCGACATTGGAATTGAACAGCCGTGTCGTCTCCATATCATGGATGTCCGCGTCGGGCGCAATGAGTGCGAGGGCAAAATCGAGCCGTCCCTCGCGCACCCATGACGTCAGCACGCGCGACGTCGCGCTCGTCAAATGCACATCGATACGCGGACAGCGCTCTCTAAAGCTCGCGAGCAGCGCGGGAAACAGCCGCATGGTCGCATCGGCTGCCAGACCAAGCGCAACGCTGCCGGTCAATTCGCCGCGCATCTGACGCATCTCTTCTTCGGTCTTCGCACATTCGCCGAGTATCAGATCGGCGCGCACACGCAGGCGTTCGCCGGCGCTCGTCAACCGCACGCCACGTACATCGCGTTCGAAAAGCGGCCCGCCCGCTAGCGCTTCCAGCTTGCGTAACTGCTGAGTGATGCCGCTCTGCGCAATCGTCAGACGCCGCGCGGCCGCGCGCAGGCTGCCCGCCTCTGCAACGGCCACGAAGATTCGCAACTGGGTCAACGTCAATTCCATCGGCGATCTCGAAAAGTGATCATGATAATTAAAATGCCTCTTTTTAAGGGCGCTTTGTCCGCTTAGCATGAGCGCTCCAATCCCGAAAATATCCCGCCGACCCATGTTCAAAACGTTCATGCTCAGCAGCGCTCTTGCCGCCACGCTTGCGATGTCTCCGTTCGTTGCGAGCGCGAAGGACGCCGATACCTTGCGCCTGGGCATCGACCCTGGTTATCCGCCGATGGATGTGAAGACGCCCGACGGCCATGTCGCGGGCTTCGACGTCGATCTCGGCGATGAAATCTGCCGCCGCATCGCGATGCGCTGCCAGTGGGTCGAGCTCGAATTTTCCGGCATGATTCCGGCGCTGCAAGCGCGCAAGATCGACGGGATCATGTGGTCGATGGCGATCACCGACAAGCGCACGAAGCAGATTGCGTTTTCGACGAAGCTGTTCCAGTTCCGCTCACGTCTGATCGCAAGGAGCGGCGCGTCGCTCGCGCCGAGCGCGCAGGGTCTCGCCGGCAAGCGCGTCGGCGTGCAAAGCGGCAGTCAGTTCGAGACCTACGCCATGAAGAACTGGCAGCCGGGCGGCGTGGAAATCGTTGCGTATCAGAGTCAGGAGGGTGTGTTCAACGATCTCGTCGCGAGCCGGCTCGATGCCGCGTTGCTCGGCTCGGTCGAAGCAGAGCACGGCTTTCTGAAGACCGCGCGCGGCGCCGGCTTCGCGTTCGTCGGCGCACCGCTTTCCATGGGCGATCATCGCGTGGGGATGGGCATGCGCCAGGACGATGCCGCGCTGAAGACGAAGGTCGACAAGGCCGTGACCGACATGCGCGCGGACGGCACGTATCAGAAGATCGCGCACAAGTACTTCGACTTCGACGTCTACGGCGACTGAGCCTCATCTTTCACGGACTTTTTCATCGATGCAAACACGACACACGCCGCTCGTTTCCACGACGCTCGGTACGGCGCGCGAACTCGTCAGCTTTCATTTCGGTGCGGAACGAAGCGGCGAGAAGGTCTACGTCCAGGCCTCGCTGCATGCCGACGAAACCCCCGCGATGCTCACGGCGTGGCAACTGAAAAAGCGTCTGCTGCAACTCGAAGGGGAAGGGCGCTTGCGTGGCGAGGTCGTCCTCGTGCCGGTGGCGAATCCTGTCGGCTTGTCGCAGCATGTGCTCGGGCAATTCCTTGGCCGCTTCGAGGCGAATAGCGGCCACAACTTCAACCGCGGTTTTCCGATGCCGCCCGCGCAGGCGTTGATCGAACGTATCGGCATGGCGTGGTCGAGCAGCGACGCCGCATACAACGCGCGCCTCTTGCGTCGCGCCGTGCGGGACATGCTCGGCGAAATGCGCGCGAAGAACGAGTTCGAGTCGCTGCGGCTGACGCTGCTGACGCTCGCATCCGATGCCGACATCGTGCTCGATCTGCATTGTTCGCTCGAAGCCACGATGCATCTCTACACGAGCCCAGCAAGCTGGCCCGCGCTGGAACCGCTTGCACATTATCTCGGCGCGAACGGCGTGCTGCTCGCAACGGATTCGGGCGGGCAGTCGTTCGACGAAATCCACGCGCTCTTGTGGAACGAAGTCCGTGCATTGCTCGGCGGCGACGTGCCGCTCGGTGGGCCGAACATCGCGGCGACGGTGGAGCATCGCGGGCAGCGCGACGTGAGCTACGAGACGGCGCAACACGATGCGGATGCCATCGTTGACTTTCTGATCGCGCGCGGCGTGATCGAAGGCGAGGCGCGCGCGTTGCCGCCGCTCGTACTCGGCGCGACGCCGCTTGCGGGCAGCGAGCAATTGATTGCGCCGGTGAGCGGCATCGTCGTGTATCGCGCGTCGGTCGGGGCGAGGTTGAAGGCTGGCGACGCGGTGTTCGATATCGTCGATCCACTGACGGATGCCGTGACCACGATCGCGACGAAAAACGATGGCGTGTTTTATATGCGGCGTGCGATCCGTTTCGCGCAGGCCGGTGCACCGATGGGGCGGGTGACGGGGCAGATGGCGTTCAGGACGGGGGTGTTGATCGGGGCATGAGGTGGGTTAGTGCAAGAGCGTGTGGTTGACGTGCCTCGCCCAATCCGGAAATTCGCGGCGATAAAGAAGATGCAGGCCTTCGCTGAATGTCGCGGCTTCGAGACCGTTCACTGATGCCAGTAGCGACAGTGCAGACGCCGTATAAAACGACACATGGCCGTTGCGAGGCATGCAATACCACCACTGCCCGATATCATCGCGCAAATTGCTTTGAGGAACGAACAGCGTACTGAAGAGGATTGCGCCGTTGCCGTCGATAAGCCTTGCCAGTGTATCGACGAGTCTAAGCGGTTCGACGTGATGCTCGAAGACTTCGAATGCAAGCACGACGCCGTATCGGTCGATCAGTGACGTATGGTCGGACGCTTCGCCAAAGGGATCGTACGAGCGTATTCGTTCGAACCCGCGAAGCCGAAGTGGCTGTTCGAGAATCCCTGTCCGGCGCCGTAATCGAGAAGCTTTTCCTGCGCGAGGCCGGGAAAATACTCGGCGATCATCCGTGCGTTGGCATTTGGCCGCGCGAAGGTGTAGTCGGGATCTTGCCGTTCGTAAGCCGCGTTATAGATGTGTTCGCTGAAGTCGTTTGGCGTCCAGTCGTCGAAGGCGGGCGCGTGGATAAATCCGCATTGCTCGCAACGATAGTAGTAGATCGATGTGCCGAAATACGGATCGACTTTATATCCATCCAGATGATCCGCGCCACCGCGCGAGAAGTCGGCGAGTCCACACAGGGCGCTCGGTTTCGCGCAGCATTTGCATGTCGAGTAAGGCGCAGCCTTATTCATGCCGTCGAACAACATCGTCGTATCAGATGAAAGCGGGCGCGCATTTCAACATGCCGCGAATGGGCACATAACGGCAAGCGGCTGCGGACTCGAAGCCCGCAGCCCAAAGCTTCTTACCGCGCGTCACTCACCGTCTGATTCAACGTCTGCCCCGCGATCACCGTGTTCTTCAACACGATGTCATGCACGTTGTACGCATAGATCGGCCCGGGCGTTGCCGCCGTCGCCGGTCCGGCCGCAACGGGCGTGCCGAAATCGCAATCGGTGATGGTCACCCCGGTGATGGCCGGAATGGCCGGCACCGGCGCGGGGCCGTTGTAATCGAACGCGACCGGTCCTTGCGCGACGATCGCCTGAAAACACGATCCCGTCGCGCCGTTCGCCGTGACGTTGCTCGCCTTCACGTTGGAAATGTTCACGTTCTGCACGAGGGCGGGACGCGTGCGGATGGCGTCTTTCGACGGCTGATAATCGCAATCGAAGGTGATGATGCCGCCCTGCGCCGCCGATGGATTCGCCGCGCTGGCCGTCGCCACGCCGAGCGGCACGGTCGCGTTGATCGGACTGCCCGCGAGCAGGCTGCTGCCGTAACCGGACGGCGTGAGGCTGACGCCGTTGGGCAAGGTCACGTTATCGACGTAGAAGTCCTTCACGAAGCCGCCGCGATTCATGTTCGTCTTCACGCGAATCGCAATGTTCAGCGAGTTGGTCGCCCAGAACTTGTTGAGCATCTGCAGATTGCGCGCATAGATTTTCTGCACGCCGCCGCCCATTTCGCTGCCTAGCGTGATGCCGCCGTGGCCGCTGTTCATCGTGCAGTTTTGAATGACGTGGTTTTGCGCCGGGCCGTATTGCGTGTCGAGATCCTTGCCCGACTTGATGGCGATGCAGTCGTCGCCCGTGTTGAACACGACGCTTTCGCACAGGACCATGTCGCAGGCGTCGGGGTCGAAGCCATCGTTGTTCGGACCGATGCTGTCCACCGTCACGCTGCGCATCACCACGTTCTTGCAGTCGGTCGGATGATGCTGCCAGAACGGCGTATTGATGGTGCGGTAGCTCTCCATCAACACGTTCGTGCAACCGATGAATTCCACCATGCAAGGCCGCAGATAATGCCCGAGACCGAAGATGCGCTTCTCGATGGCGACACCCGCCTCGGACAGCGCGGGCAGATAGTTCTGGTCCTGCTGCCACGGCGTGGCGGGGTTGGTGAGTTCGGCATAGAGCGTATCGGAGATGCCGGGCGCGGCGGTTTTGAGATCGACGTTCTTCGAGTTGCTCGACGCTTGTGACGGCGTCGACGAACTGACGCAGCCATACACGCCGTTATTGCCCTTCCACGTCCACCAGCTCGTCGCGGTGTTACCGCTGCCGGCAAAGGGCGTCATTGCCTGGCCATTGAGCACGGACGTATCGCCTTCGCCCGTGAGCGCGACGTTGGTCTGATTGCGCGCATAGACGGGCGGGCCGTAGTTGAGGCAATCGTTTGCCTGCCAGCGGCTGTAAAACAACTTGCCGTTCGGGCCGCAGTCGATCGGGCCGTCTTTCGCGTAATCGGCCGGGTTCGGGCTGAAGAAGATTTCGCAGTTCGCGCTCAGATGAAAGTCGACGTTCGATTGCAGCACGATCGGCCCCGCGCAATACCAGTTGCCCGCTGGCACGACGACGCGTCCGCCGCCCGCCGCGCTGCACGCCGCGATTGCCGCGAAGAAGGCGGGACGCGAATCGAACGAGCCGGGCGCTTGCGTCTGATCGGCGCCGCTGCTCAGGGGCGACTTCGTGGCATCCGTATAAGGATTCACCGCCGCCACGACAGCGCATGGCTTCGCGCCGTAATCGGTGACGAGGAACTGACGGCTCGGCACCATCGACGTCGATACAGCCTTGAGCGCATTGACGATTTGCGTGGCAGAGCCGGAAGGCCCCCAGATCGCGTCTTGCACGGTGGCGGGAGCTGAATCGTCATGGCCGCCGCAGGCGCTAAGAAGGCTCATTGCGCTGATTCCGCCGAAAAGTGGGGCGCTTACCGAGACGCCCGCGAGTTTGACGAAAGAACGTCGTGATAGTGAACCTGCTGACGGTTTTGGGGATTTCATTTGTTGTCTCCTGGATCCGGTCGGGGCCGGTTTTGTGGATTCGGTGAAGTCTTAGTACAACGGTTAACCGGATGCTTGCGCTGCAGCAAATGGATCGAGACGAAGCTTCGGGAAATCGTTTTCCTGACTTACGATATCGAAGTTGTCAGGCATTGGTCAAGTAAAGTCAGGCAGCGTCGGGTTGGGACTTTCCCGCATAGTGCGCAACCCGCCCCGGTGCCGGCGACGTTCGCCAATGACACTAAGATGTTCGCTCGCAGGGCAAACGCAACCGAACAGCGGCTCGATATTTCCGAAGAACGCCGGGCGAGAACCTTGCGACACTACCCAACACCCCGGCTGACACTTCCGCAACGTTTGGCAGCAAATACTGTATGCGTGTACAGTACTGTTCGCTGCAATACGCGCGTATCGAGCAATCGACGCGCCGCTGCAAGCGGCTCGTGACAGCCGTCCAACTCATTGAACCGGTTGAAAAATTGGCATCGAACAACGCAATCCGCATCCGCGGCGCTCGGCAACACAATCTCAAGAATCTCGATCTCGACCTGCACACCGGCCAGATGACGGTTGTCACCGGCCCTTCCGGTTCGGGTAAATCTAGTCTCGTGTTCGACACGCTTTATGCCGAAGGCCAGCGGCGCTATGTCGAAACCTTCAGCGCCTACGCCCGGCAGTTTCTCGACCGCATGGACCGGCCGCAGGTGGATCGCGTGGATGGAGTGCCGCCCGCCATCGCCATCGACCAGACGAACCCGGTGCGCAGCTCGCGCTCGACCGTCGGCACGATGACCGAACTGAACGATCACCTGAAACTGTTCTACGCCCGCGCCGCCGAACTGTTCGACAAGAAGTCCGCGCTGCGCGTGCGTCACGACACGCCGGAAACCATTTACGCCGAACTGCTCGAGCGCACGCGCACGGACGACCCGCGTCTCGCGATCACGTTCCCGGTCGAATTGCCGGACAGCGCAAGCGATGACGAAGTTGCTCAATGGCTTTCCGCGAGCGGCTATACGCGCGTTCAGGCGAAACGTCACATCGAAACCGAAAGCGGCAAGCGCCAGTTGCTCGACGTCGTCGCGGACCGTTTTCGCCTGCACAACACCGAACGCTCGCGCGCGCTCGAAGCGATCGAAAGCGCGCTCTTGCGCGGCACCGGTCGCGTGAATGTCTACATGCTGAAGGACGAAGGCGAGCCGGAAATCTGGCGCTTCTCGACCGGTCTGCATAGCCCCGAAAGCGATCTGCGTTACGCGGACCCGCAGCCCGCGCTGTTCTCGTTCAATTCGGCCTACGGCGCGTGCGAAGCGTGCCGTGGTTTCGGCCGCGTGATCGGCGTGGATTTCGGCCTCGTCATTCCCGATGAAAAGAAGACGCTGCGCGAGGGCGCGATCAAGACGCTGCAAACGCCCGCGTGGAAAGAAAATCAGGACGATCTCGTGCGCTATGGCGCGAAGGCGGGCATTCGTCTCGGCGTGCCATGGAACGAACTCACGCAGAAGGAACGCGACTGGGTCATCCACGGATCGCCCGACTGGACCGGCAAGTGGCAGAACCAGTGGTACGGCGTGCAGCGCTTCTTCGACTATCTAGAGTCGAAGGCGTACAAGATGCATATCCGCGTGCTGCTCTCGAAGTACCGCAGCTATACGACGTGCCCGACATGCGACGGCGCGCGTCTGAAGACCGAATCCATGCTGTGGCGTCTCGGCACGAAGGAGCAGGCCGATGCCGTGCTCGCGCCGGCCAGTCGCTTCATGCCGAAGGGCGTCGACTGGACACGCGAGCAACTCGAAGCGCTGCCCGGTCTCACCGTGCACGATCTCATGCTGATGCCGATAGAGCGCATCCGCCGCTTCTTCGATTCGCTCACGCTGCCCTCGACCTTGCTCGATGAAGCACTCAAGCTCTTGCACGCCGAGGTGCGCACGCGTCTGAAGTATCTCTGCGATGTCGGGCTCGGCTATCTCACGCTGGACCGGCAGAGCCGCACGCTGTCGGGCGGCGAAGTGCAGCGTATCAATCTGACGACCGCGCTCGGCACTTCGCTCGTCAATACGCTTTTCGTGCTGGATGAACCGAGCATCGGGCTGCATCCGCGCGATTTGAACCGCATCGTCGAGGCCATGCATCGTCTGCGCGATGCGGGCAATACGCTCGTCGTCGTGGAGCACGATCCGTCGGTGATGCTTGCGGCGGATCGTCTCATCGACATGGGTCCGGGGCCGGGTGAACGCGGCGGGCAGATCGTCTATGACGGCACGCCGGGCGATATCGAGTCGAGCGACACGCTCACCGGCGCCTATCTCGGCGGCCGCAAGCAAGTGGCGCACGCGTCGAACTGGAATCGTCGCGCGACCGACGCGAAGACGCCGCGTCTCGTGCTCGAAGGCGCGAGCGATCACAACCTGCAAGACGTCACGGTCGAGATTCCGTTGCAACGTCTCGTCTGCGTGACAGGCGTATCGGGTTCGGGCAAATCGACCTTGATTCAGGACGTGCTCGCGCCCGCGCTCATGCGTCACTTCGGCAAGGCGACCGAGACGCCGGGCGCGTTTCGCGCGTTGAAGGGCGCGGAGCAACTGAGCGATGTGGTCTTCGTCGATCAATCGCCTATCGGCCGCACGGCGCGCTCGAATCCGGCGAGTTACGTCGGCGCGTTCGACGAGTTGCGCAAGCTCTTTGCGAAAGCGCCGCTTGCCGCACAGCGCGGCTATAGCGCAAGCATGTTCAGTTTCAATTCCGGCGATGGCCGCTGCCCGACTTGCGGCGGCTCGGGCTTCGAACATGTCGAAATGCAGTTTCTGAGCGACGTCTATCTGCGGTGTCCCGATTGCGACGGCAGGCGTTATCGCGCGGAAATCCTCGACGTGAAGATCGAGCGCGGCGGCCGGCATCTGAGCGTGGCGGACGTGCTCGAACTCACGGTGAGCGAAGCCGTCGAGCTGTTTGCGAATGATGCGGAAGTATTGCGCGTGTTGCAGCCTATCGTCGATGTCGGCCTCGAATACGTGAAGCTCGGTCAGCCGGTGCCCACGCTTTCGGGCGGCGAAGCGCAGCGCCTGAAGCTCGCGGGTTTTCTGGCGGAAACCGCGTCGCCCGCGAGCAAGAGCGAAGCGAAGCACGGCCGCCTCTTCATGTTCGACGAGCCCACCACGGGACTGCATTTCGACGACATCGCCAAGCTCATGCGTGCGCTCGGCCGTTTGCTCGAACGCGGGCATTCCTTGATCGTCATCGAACACAATCTCGACGTGATTCGCGCGGCCGACTGGATCATCGATCTCGGTCCGGAAGGTGGCGACGGCGGCGGTCAGGTGGTATGTGTCGGCACGCCGGATGAAGTGGCCGCGTGCGAGCATTCGCACACGGGTCGCGCGCTCGTCGATTATGAAGAAGCGATGGCGCCCGGCGCCGCCGACAAGCGCGCGGGCGTGCCGCTGCAACTGGCCGCGGAAGTGGCGAGCGCGCGCCGTGCTCTGCAGGGCGAGGACGTGGTGCGTATCGTGAATGCGCGCGAACACAACCTGAAGTCGCTCGATGTCGATATCCCGCATAACAAGTTCAACGTGGTCACGGGCGTGTCGGGCTCGGGCAAATCGACGCTCGCCTTCGACATTCTTTTCCACGAAGGTCAGCGCCGTTACCTCGAATCGCTCAATGCGTATGCGCGTTCCATCGTGCAGCCCGCAGGCCGGCCGGAAGTCGATGCGGTCTATGGCATTCCGCCGACCGTGGCAATCGAACAGCGTCTCTCGCGCGGCGGCCGCAAGAGCACGGTCGCGACCACGTCGGAAGTCTGGCACTTCCTTCGGCTGCTCTATGTGAAGCTCGGCATACAGCACTGCGTCAACGACGGCACGCCGGTGCAGGCGCAAAGTTCGGAGTCGATAGCCGCGCAGATTTTGCGCGACTACAAGGGTCAGCACGTCGGCCTGCTCGCGCCGCTCGTCGTGAATCGCAAGGGCGTCTACACCGATCTCGCGAAATGGGCAAAGGCGCGCGGCAACTCGCATCTGCGTGTGGATGGCGAATTCCTCTCCGTCGATCCGTGGCCGAAGCTCGATCGTTTCCGCGAACATACGATCGAACTGCCCGTGGCGGACCTCGTGGTATCGGCGGATAACGAAGCGGAACTGCGCCGCCTGCTGGACGATGCGCTCGAACTCGGCAAGGGCGTGATGCATTTGTGCGCGCCGCTCGACGATCTGCACGGCGCGTTGTCCAATGGCAAGAAGCGCGGCAAGGAAGAGACCATCGTGTTCTCGACCAAGCGCGCATGTCCCAGTTGCGGCACGAGTTACCCCGAACTCGATCCGCGTATGTTTTCGTACAACAGCAAGCACGGTTGGTGCAACACATGCGTGGGCACGGGCGTGAAACTCACGCGCGAACAGCGCGCCGCATTCGACGATACGGTCTTCGCGCAGGACGATCGCGGCCGCGAACAGAGCATCGGTTCGGTGGATCAGGAACCGGACGATGTCGTCGATCAACCGTGTCCCGAGTGCGAAGGCACGCGTCTGAACGACGTGGCGCGCGCCGTCACGTTCGGCAATTATCCGATCACGGAGGTCGGTCGCTGGACCGTGACGGACACGCGCGAATGGATCGCGGCGCTCAAGCTGCAAGGCCGCGATGCGGACATTGCGCGCGATGTCATCAGCGAGATCGAAGGGCGTCTGCAATTTCTCGAGGAAGTGGGCCTCGGTTATCTGAGTTTGGATCGCGCCGCGCCCACGCTGTCGGGCGGCGAAGCGCAGCGCATCCGGCTCGCGGCGCAGCTTGGCAGCAACCTGCAAGGCGTGTGTTACGTGCTCGATGAACCGACCATCGGACTGCATCCGCGTGACAATCTGATCCTGCTGTCCGCGCTCAAGAAGCTCAACGACAAGGGCAATACGCTCGTCGTCGTCGAGCACGACGAGGACACCATTCGCCGCGCGGATCACATCATCGATATCGGGCCGGGCGCGGGCAAGCGCGGCGGCACGGTGGTCGCGCAGGGCACGGTGTCGGACCTCGCCGCGCACAAGGACTCGCTCACGGGTCAGATGCTCGCGAACCCGATCGTGCATCCGTTGCAGCCGCGTCGCGAAGTGCGCGCGGCCGCGGGCAAGCGGCCCGCCGTGCCCGAGCAATGGCTCACGGTCGAAAAGGCGACGCTGCACAATCTGCGCAACGTGACGGCGAGCGTGCCGCTCAATCGTCTGGTCGCCATCACGGGCGTTTCCGGTTCGGGCAAGTCCACGCTCGCACGCGACGTGCTGATGACCAACCTGCTCGATGCCGTCGGCCGCTCGGTGCTTTCGTCGCCCGCCGTGCGGCGCGCGCGCCGCGCCGTGCAGACCGATGCGCCCGCGAAGTCGCGCGCTTCCGTGCTGGCACGCGAAGCGCCGCGCCCCAAGTTCGATGTCGTGCACGCGTGGCAAGGCTGCGCGGGCGTGACCGGCTTCGAGTCGATCGATCGCGTGCTGGAAGTGGATCAGACGCCCATCGGCAAGACGCCGCGTTCGTGTCCGGCTACGTATATCGGCATGTGGGACACCATCCGCAAGCTTTTCGCCGATACGCTCGAAGCCCGCGCGCGCGGCTACACGCCATCGCGTTTCTCGTTCAACACCGGCGACGGACGCTGCCCGGCGTGCGAAGGCCAGGGCGTGCGCACTATCGCCATGAGCTTCTTGCCGGACGTAAAGGTGCCGTGCGATGTTTGCCACGGCCAGCGCTTCAATCCGGAGACGCTTGCGGTGACTTGGCGCGGCAAGAATATCGGCGAAGTGCTGACCATGGAGATCGACGAAGCCGTGGAGTTCTTCGCGTCGATGAACAGCATTGCGCATCCGTTGCAGTTGATGAAGGACGTGGGCCTCGGTTATCTCACGCTCGGCCAGCCGTCGCCGACGCTCTCGGGCGGCGAGGCGCAGCGCATCAAACTCGTCACCGAGTTGTCGAAGGTGCGCGACGACATCACGCGGCGTGGCCAGAAGCCGCCGCACACGCTCTACGTGCTCGACGAACCGACGGTCGGTCTGCATATGGCCGATGTCGCCAAGCTGATTCGCGTGCTGCATCGGCTGGTGGATGGCGGGCATAGCGTGATCGTCATCGAGCACGATCTCGATGTGATCGCCGAAGCGGACTGGGTGCTCGATCTCGGACCCGAAGGCGGCGTGAACGGCGGCACGATCGTCGCGGCGGCGGACCCGGAAACGCTGGCGAGCCATCCGCGCAGTCACACCGGAACGGCGCTGCGGCCCGTGCTCGGTCGAACGCGCGCGACGGAAGACGCGGCCTGAAAATCGCGATCTGACGCGGGCTTGCAGTCAAGCCCGCGCCGTCGCATTGGGTGGAGCAATCATGTCTCAAGCCATTTCGGATCTGAACACGCTGCTCGCTTCGATGCGTCCCGAGCTTCAGCCCGGCGTCTATGTGTTCGCGTCCCTGCCGCACGATGCGGTGGTGAGCGGCGCGGGCATCGTCGCCACGTTCCGTGAACGCGAAGGCATGACCGTCGTGATGGAGGAAGCGGCGGCGCAAGCGGCCAACATCGCGCCGTTGTTTCGCGCCGCGTGGATCACGCTCACGGTGCATTCGGACCTCGCCGCGGTCGGGCTGACGGCTGCGTTCGCGCGTGCGCTCGGCGACGCGGGCATCAGTTGCAATGTGCTTGCGGCGGCTTATCACGATCACATCTTCGTGCCGGTGGACCATGCCGGGCGCGCAATCGACACCCTCTTAGCCTTGCAGCGAAGTGCTGATAAGCTTGCGCCCTCGTCAAACCCGCCAACTCGATAGCACAGCATGGATACGCAGGATAAAGCCGTCGCGCTCAAGCGCATGAAGTGGTTCGCAGCCGCGCTGCTCGTCGCGGCGGGCGCGCTTTTCGCGCTCGCCAAAAGTCAGCACGATGCCGGCGCGTGGGCGTGGGTCTCGTCGTTCGCGGAAGCCGCGATGGTCGGCGCGCTCGCGGACTGGTTCGCGGTTGTCGCGCTGTTCCGGCATCCGCTCGGCGTACCGATTCCGCATACCGCCATCCTTCCCGCGAACAAGGCGCGGGTGGCGGACAACCTCGCCGCATTCGTGCGCGACCGCTTTCTCGGCACCGATGCGCTCGTCGCGCGCGTCAACGCCTTCGACCCGGCAAGCCGCCTGTCGCTCTGGCTCGCCGAGCCCAAGAACGCCGCGTTGCTCGGCAACAAGGCAGTGACGGCGGTCGGTCAGTTGCTGTCCCTGATCGACGACGAGCGTGTCAAGTCGATGCTCCACGAAGCCATCCGCCGCCGCGCCGAGCAATTCGATCTCGCGGGCGCGGCGGGCGAAGTACTGTCGACGCTGACGGAGGATCGCCGTCATCAGTTGCTGCTCGACGAAGGCCTGAAGCAGATGGCCGCGTGGCTCGACAAGCCCGAAGTGCAGGAGATGCTGGCGGCGCGCATCGTCGGCGTGGCGGGCGAGGAGTATCCGAAGCTCATCGGCATGCTGGGTTTCGTCGGACTGAACGCGGAGGAACTCGGCGCGAAGTTCGCGACAGGTCTCGTGCGCGGCGCGAATCAATGGCTGCACGATGTCAGCGAGGACCCGGAACACGAGCGTCGCAAGGCTTTTGACGAAGCGGTCGCGCGCTTCATCGAGCGTCTGAGGAGCGATCCGGCGTTCAAGTCACGTATCGACGACCACAAGCGCGAGTGGCTTGCGCGGCCGGAGTTGCGCGGCTACGTGAGCGGCCTTTGGGACGAGTTCATCGGCTGGCTCGACGCCGATCTCAAGCGCCCGGACTCGACGCTGCACGCGCGCGTCGTGGCGGTGGCCGGCAGCTTTGCGCAGGCGCTGGGCGGCGATCCGGCCTTGCGCGATTCGATCAACGAACACATGCGCGACGCGCTGAAAGCGCTTGCGCCGGAGTTGCGCGAGGGGATCGCGAAACACATCGCCGCGACCGTCAAGCAATGGGACGACGCCACGCTCGTGCGCGATGTCGAGCTGAATATCGGCCGCGATCTGCAGTTCATTCGCGTGAACGGCACGCTCGTGGGCGGCGCGGTCGGGCTGCTAATTCATGCGGTAACGGTTCTTACGGCCTGACGCTTTATCGCCGCTCCACGCTCAGACGCCCGGCGGAGCGCCTGCCGCCGGCGTCATCGATGGTCACGGACAAGCCGGAAGTCAGCGCTATTTCCAGCAATGCGTTGCGGTTCGCGTCGGCGTTCGCGGCGGTCCGCACGCGCCACTCCATGCCGTCGGGTGTCTGGAGCACGTAGCTCGGCTGGTCGCCGGCGCAGTTGGCATCGATCAAGCGCGTGACATTGCCCGTTTTCGTGCCGGCATGACGTTCGTCACCACAATGAAAACTGGGACTGCCCGCGCGCGGCAGGCCGACCGCGACGCCTGTTACGACGGAATTGACGTCTGCGGTGATACTGACCGGCAACCCCCACGCCAGCGCGCGGACCAACATGTGGTGGCGGTGAGGGCAGATCTTCGCGTTCATTTGCACGCAATATTGGCGGCCGTCCCACGCGCGCAAAAGGTAATTGACTCGATCGAGCATGTCGTAATCGATTATGCGAGTGAGAAAGCCGGTACGCGTTTCGGTCAGCCTGAGACTGAAACAGATCAGCGGCGGCGTTTCTTCGGCGAGATAAGTGCCGATTGAAAGGCCGGTGACATAATGATATTCATTGCCATATACGGTAAGTGGCAGGCCGGCACCCACTGCCATTATCATTAACCCGAGTTTTTCAGCGTCCGGTCGCCGTTCCAGACGAGCGTGATAACGCGCGCCGTCCACGCTTTTTAGAACGATCCCGAGCGTGTCGCAGGTTTCGGTATCGATTATCTCTTCGATGAAACCTGTACGCGGCGTATTGCCGAGCGGCTCGGCCGTGCACTCGATATTCGGACCGAAGCGCCGTGAGCCGATCGAAACGCCCGTGACGTAATAATCCGCGCTGGCGCGAATAGTCACCGGCAAGCCCGATCTGAACGCCATGAGCATCAGCATATGGCGATTGCGGTTATCATCCGGCGTCATTTGCGCGCAATAATGCGAACCGTCGGGGCAGCGCAGAATATAGCCGAAGGTTCCGAGGCTGTCGGCATCGTCTATCTGCACGATGAGTCCGGTCCTGACGTCGTTCAGCAGGTTCCATTTGAAGAGCGAGGTCTCGGATAACCGCGTGTGTTTCAAGCCTACGGAAACGACGTCAATAAATCGTTGGCAATTAGCATTGATCGATACCGGCAAGCCAAGCGCCATTGAAAGCTGCAGTAATGCGTTTCGGTAGGGGTGATCGAGTTTATTCAATAACGCGCAATAATGTGTGTTCTCGCGGGTTTTAAGCACGTAGGTAACGCAATCAGAATCCGCATTATCGATCGACCGGATAATCGAGCCGCTTCGGGTATCCATGAGAAGGGACTCGGCCTGCCCATTGATCAGCGCATTTCTTGGTTTTCGGAATCGCATGACTGCCTCGAGAGCGGGCGGTTGTGAAATGATCGGCTTTTGGAAGCGCAAACGGGAAACTAAACCAAATAAGCGTGTAGACGCGTCACCGCAATTTCATTGCGATGCCGTATCGGCTAGAACGAAGGTTTCTAAAGAGAGTAAGAAGTGACACGAATTTAGATAAACAAATTTTCGGCGTCAATTATGGTTTCGCCTTTTTTCGGGGGGTGTGCATGGGTGGGTAATCATTTGCAGATGCATTTGAAGACAAGTTGAATATCACTCGACTGAAATCCTGCTTTTTCGCATCTATCGCGTTTAAAAGACGCCGAACAAAGCACGCAGTCGCGAAGAATTAGCGCTGCAGCATTGCGCGAGCCGGGAGAGAATGCGAACTTGCACGCGCCAGCGGCCCTTCCGGAAGCTCATGCCCAATTCAAACACCGAACTCATCGAGCGGTTCTACCGCGCCTTTCAGGAGCGCGACGCCGAGGGGATGGCCGCGTGTTACGCGCCCGACATCCGCTTTCAGGACCCCGCGTTCGGCCTGCTGCACGGCCGTGAGGTCGGCGACATGTGGCGCATGTTGCTCGGCCGCGCGGCGGATTTCTCGCTGACGGTGGATGAAATCCGCTCGATCGGGCAGACCGCGAGCGCCGTCGCCATCGCGCGTTATACCTATTCGGCCACGGGCCGGCCGGTCGTCAATCGTATCGAGTCGCGCTTTGCTATCCGCGATGGCTTCATCGTCGAACACATCGACACCTTCGATCTCTGGCGCTGGAGCCGTCAGGCGCTCGGCGCGAGCGGTTTGCTGCTCGGCTGGACACCGCGAATGCGCGCGACGATCCAGAAGAAGGCGCGGCGCGCGCTCAGCGATTATCGGAACAAGGCGGCGACATGACGCGTATCGAAGCGAATCGGGACGCGCCTTTCGACACCGCGCATCTGGAAGACGAATGGCTCGAACCGGATGCCTTCGGCGGCTTCGCGTCGGGCACCGTCGGCACGTTGCGCACGCGGCGCTATCAGGCGTTGCTGCTCGCCGCCACCGCGCCGCCCGCCGGGCGCGTCGTGCTGGTGAATGGCGTCGAGGCATGGCTCGATGTGAACGGAAAGCGTCACGCGCTCACGATGCAACGCTACGCGCCCGACGTGCTGTACCCGGACATCTCCGCCAGCCTCCGCTCCTTCGATACTTCGCCGTGGCCCACGTGGCGCTTTCGCATTGGCGACGAAACGGTGGCGAGCGCGGAAGTGTTCGTCGTGAAGGACAGCGGCGAGACGGTGCTGCGCTGGCGGCTCGAAACGCCCGTGCCGAAAGCCACGCTCGAAGTGCGGCCGCTTCTTTCGGGCCGCGACTATCACGCGCTGCATCACGAGAACGGCGCGTTTTCCTTCGATGCAACCGTCGACGTGGAGCGTGTGCATTGGCGTCCGTACGCCGATCTGCCGGCTATCGGCGCGACGTCGAACGGGGCTTATCGGCACGCGCCGGACTGGTATCGCAACTTTAGCTATGCGCGTGAGCGCGACCGCGGTCTCGATTTCACCGAAGACCTCGCCGCACCCGGCGTCTTCAGCTTCGATCTCGTACGCGGCGATGCGGTGCTGATCTTTCATGCCGACACCGGCCGCGAACAGGCGCACGAGGGCAATGCGGTAGCGCTTGCCACCCGACTCGCCACGCGAGAGAGCCAAAGGCGCGCCGCGTTCGGCTCGCGGCTCGCGCGTTCCGCCGACGCCTATATCGTGGATCGCAACGTTGGCAAGACGGTCATCGCGGGCTATCCGTGGTTCACCGACTGGGGCCGCGACACCTTCATCTCGATGCGCGGTCTTCTGCTCGCGGCGGGCCGTTACGCCGATGCCGAATCGATTCTGCTCGAATGGGCCGATACGCTCTCGGACGGCATGCTGCCCAACCGCTTCCCGGACGGCGGCGGCATGCCCGAATACAACTCGGTCGATGCCTCGCTGTGGTTCGCCGTGGCGGTGCACGATTACCTGGCGACGGGCCACGCCAGCGCCGCGACCGCGAGCCGCCTGCAACACGCGGTCGATTCCATTCTCGAAGGCTATACGCGCGGCACGCGCTTTGGCATCGCGGCGGACGCGGACGGTCTGTTGCGCGCGGGCGTCCCGGGCGTTCAGCTCACGTGGATGGACGCGAAGGCGGGCGACTGGGTGGTGACGCCGCGCATCGGCAAACCGGTGGAAGTCGAGGCGCTGTGGTTCAACGCGCTGTCGATAGCAAGCGCGTGGAATGCGCGCTGGACCGCGCCGCGCGACGCTGCGCGCGCGGCTTTCCTCGCGCGCTTCGTCGATCCCGACACACGCGCGCTGTACGATGTCGTCGATGCCGATCACGAAGCCGGCAAGCTCGATCGTTCGATCCGCCCGAATCAGATCTTTGCGCTGGGCGGTCTGCCTTTCGCGCTCGTCGATGGCGACATCGCTCAAGCCGTGCTCGCGCAAGTGGAAACCCAACTGCTGACACCACTCGGCTTGCGCACGCTCGCGCCGGCCGACCCGGCGTATCGTCCGCGTTACGCGGGTGGCGTGCTGGAACGCGACGGCGCCTATCATCAGGGAACCGTGTGGCCCTGGCTCATCGGGCCGTTCATCGAGGCGTGGATTCGCGTGCATGGCGCTGCGGGCGCGCGCGAGCGCTTCATTGCGCCGCTCGAAGCGCATCTGGACAGGTACGGTCTCGATCATCTGTCCGAAGTCGCCGACGGCGATGCACCCCATACGCCTGGCGGCACACCTTTCCAGGCGTGGTCGCTCGGCGAATTGCTGCGCATAGAAAAGCTTCTGACCGAAACACGCTAAATTACGAGTCTTGCCCGCGGCATCGAACGCCGCTCATCAGGAGAAATATCCATGCCGAAATCGCGCGCCGTCAATCAGATCGACACCGTCGAAGGCTCGCGTCTGCATTCGAGCGATTGCCCGCGCTGGCAACGCTGGGGACCGTATCTGAGCGAACGGCAATGGGGCACGGTGCGCGAGGATTACAGCGATAACGGCACCGCGTGGGATTACTTTCCGCACGATCACGCGCGCAGCCGGGCGTATCGCTGGGGCGAGGACGGCATCGCCGGATTCGGCGACGACAAGCTCAACTGGTGCGTCTCGCTCGCCTTGTGGAACGGCGCCGATCCGATCATCAAGGAACGGCTTTTCGGGCTCACCAACGAGCAGGGCAATCATGGCGAGGATGTGAAGGAGCTGTACTTTTACATCGACGGCACGCCGACGCACTCGTACATGCGCATGCTCTACAAGTATCCGCATGCGGCGTTTCCTTATTCCGATCTCATCGAGGAAAACGCGCGGCGCGGCGCGGACAAGCCCGAATACGAAGTGCTCGATACTGGCGTGTTCGACGATGGCCGCTACTTCGACGTGCAGGTGGAATACGCGAAGCACACGGCGGACGATATCGTCATGCGCGTGAAAGTGGAGAATCGCGCGGACTGCG
Source organism: Caballeronia sp. GAWG2-1 (assembly GCF_023631405.1). Taxonomy (NCBI): domain Bacteria; kingdom Pseudomonadati; phylum Pseudomonadota; class Betaproteobacteria; order Burkholderiales; family Burkholderiaceae; genus Caballeronia; species Caballeronia sp. GAWG2-1. Next base: position 280,361 of record NZ_JALQDD010000027.1, on the reverse strand, counting down.
CCGCTACCATCGACGTGATGCCGCAAATGTGGGCGCGCAATACGTGGTCGTGGAAGAAGGTGTCCGATAAACCCTCGCTGAAACTTCAGACGGTGAACGGCGTGACCTATGTCGCGGCGGAACACGGCGCACACGAACAGATGGTACTCACGGCATGGTCGCCGGATACGCCCGATGTCGAATGGCTCTTCTGCGAAAACGAGACCAACGTCAAGCGACTTTTCAACATGGAGGGTCCGGGTCCGTTCAAGGATGGCGTGAACGACTACATCGTCCAAAAGGACGAACACGCGATTCGCCGCGACACCGGCACGCGCGCGACGGCTCGCGCGCATCTCGAGATCGCTCCATTCGGGACGGCGACGGTGTTCATGCGCTGGCGTCCCGAATCCGCGCCCGACACCGTGCCGCTCGATGCCGACGCGCTCTTCGCGCGCCGTATCGCGGAAGCCGACGAATTCTACGGCGCGTTGCAGCACGACATCACCGACGCCGATCAGCGGCTCGTGCAGCGTCAGGCGCTCGCCGGCATGCTGTGGTCGAAGCAGTATTACCAATTCGACGTTACGCGCTGGCTCGACGGCGATCCGCTGCAACCTACGCCGCCGCAATCGCGCCGTCGCGGGCGCAATGCGGAGTGGCGGCATCTGTGCAACGCGGACATCGTGTCGATGCCCGACAAGTGGGAATATCCGTGGTACGCGTCGTGGGATCTCGCGTTCCATGCGGCCGCCTTCGCATTGATCGATCCGGAGTTCGCCAAACGCCAGATGCTGTTGCTCGTGAAGGACCGTTATCAGCATCCGAATGGCCAGTTGCCCGCCTACGAATGGGCTTTCGGCGACGCCAATCCGCCCGTGCACGCGTGGGCGACGTGGCGCGTCTACGAGATCGACCGCGCGATCACCGGCAAGGGCGACCGCGACTTCCTGGAACTCGTATTCCACAAGCTGCTGCTCAACTTCTCGTGGTGGGTCAACCGCAAGGACGCCGACGACCGCAACATCTTCCAGGGCGGCTTTCTCGGGCTGGATAACGTCGGCATCTTCGATCGCTCGTCGCCGCTGCCGACAGGCGGTCATATCGATCAGGCCGATGGCACCGCATGGATGGCCGCGTACGCGCTCGACCTCATGCGTATCGCGCTCGAACTGGCCTACGCGAACAAGGTGTTCGTGGATATCGCGGTAAAGTTCTTCGAGCACTTCCTGTATATCGCGGAAGCCGTGAGCTGCGAGGACGACTGCGACACGGGTTTGTGGGACGGCGAGGACGAGTTCTTCTACGACAAGCTGCGTCTGCCGGACGGCTCGAATGTACCGATGCGCGTGCGGTCCATCGTCGGGCTCATTCCCATGTTCGCCGTGCACGTGCTCGAACCGAACGTGCACAAGGCGCTGCCGGGACTGCGCGACCGGCTGCACTGGTTCCTCGAACATCGGCCGGATCTCGCGCGGCTCGTGTCGCGCTGGAATATCGCGGGGCAGGGCAATAGCGTGCTGCTGTCGCTGTTGCGCGGGCATCGCATGAAGGCGCTGCTCAGACGCATGCTCGACGAAAGCGAATTTCTCTCCGACCACGGCGTGCGCGCGCTGTCGCGGGTGCATCGCGACAATCCGTTCGTGTTCTATCACAACGGTGACAGCTTCTCGGTGCAGTATCTGCCGGCCGAGTCGAACTCGCGCGTGTTTGGCGGCAACTCGAACTGGCGCGGGCCGATCTGGATGCCGGTGAACTATCTGCTGATTGCGTCGCTGCACGAATTTCATCGCTATTACGGCGATGATTTTCGCGTGGAGTATCCGACCGGCTCGGGACAAAAGTTTTCGCTGAAACAGATCGCCGACGAACTCGCGCGCCGTCTGACCACGCTCTTCTTGCTCGACAAGAACGGCGAACGTCCGGTGATGGCGGCGTATCCGCAACTCCAGGCGGACCCGCGTTCGCGCGATCTCGTGTTGTTCCACGAATACTTTCACGGCGACAACGGACGCGGCGTGGGCGCATCGCATCAGACCGGCTGGAGCGGGCTCGTCGCGTTGCTGTTGCAGCCCTTGGCGATGGGACCGTCAGGCGTCGTGCCGCTCGCCGGCGAAACCGATGCCGAGGTGCAGGAGTTTGCCGGCGCCAAGTAACGGTCCGTCATCGTCGCTAAAAGTCAACCTCTGCCATCCGGCTGATAGTTAGGAAAAGTCGTATATCGCTTGCGTCTCCATCTGCGTAAGTTTGCGAAAACGCAAACTTGAGGACGGTTTGGAGATAAAAATGAAACAAACTACGCAAGGATATTCTGTCAGCGGCTACCAGACCGAATGGGGCGCCGCAACCCGCCAACGGACCGAAAATCAGGACAGTCCGCCCTACAAAATGGTCGTGGTGGTGTTCGCGGCGGCCATGCTGGGCGGCGCTTATGTGTCGGCCACGCTGCAAAGCATCGCGCTCGGCTGGATGGCGGGCGTCGGCATTCTGGGCGCGCTCGGCGCCGTCATTCACCGCTGGTGCACGGGTCCCGATGCGCTGGAGCGCCGCCTGAACGCACGCGCCCGCGCGCGTCACAACGCGGTGGCCCGGTGCGGCATCAACTTCGATCTCAAGCAGCAGCGCTCTGGCGGATTTCGTTCGCGGAACTCAGCAACACGGGAATGGACTTCGAAGTCGGCGTCCCGGCACCATCAGCAGTGGACGACAACGGCACTAGCGGGTTGGTCTCAGGATAGTATGCGCCCAGGCATCCACGAGGAATGTCGTACGCAACGAGGGTGAAGCCGTCCACCTGGCGCACGACATCGTCATCCCAGACACTCGTGATATCCACGAGGTCGCCCGGTTCGAAGCCGAGCATGTCGATATCCTCGCGGTTCGCAAAGAGCACACGCCGCTGTCCGTACACGCCACGATAGCGGTCGTCGAGTCCGTAGATCGTCGTGTTGTACTGATCGTGCGAGCGCGTGGTCATGAGCGTCATCAGGCGCGCGCCATGCAGGGCGCGGGCGCGGTGAATCGGCGTATCGACGGCAATGGCGTGCACGATGAACTGCGCCTTGCCGCTCGGCGTCTTCCAGACGCGCTCGCGTGAAGCCACGCCCAAATGAAAGCCGCCGGGTTGCTTCAACCGCTCGTTATAGCGCTCGAAGCCCTCGACCACTTTTTCTATGCCGTCGCGAATCAGCGCGTAGTCGTTCGCGTGCGCGAGCCAGTCCACCTTGCCCGAACCGAGCGTCGCATGCGCCATGCGCGCGACGATCGCCACCTCGGAAAGCAGATTCGGCGAAGCGGGCTTGTTCATGCCATACGAGATGTGGACCATGCTCATCGAGTCTTCCACGCTCACGCCTTGCGCCACGCCGTTCTGCATGTCGATCTCGGTACGGCCGAGCGTCGGCAGAATGAGCGCGTCGCGGCCATGCACGAGATGGCTGCGATTCAGCTTGGTCGTGATATGCACGGTGAGGTCGCACGAACGCATTGCTTCCCAGGTGCGCGGCGTGTCGGGCGTGGCGATCGAAAAATTGCCACCCAGCCCGATGAACACCTTCACGCGGCCTTCGAGCATCGCGTGAATGGATTCGACCACGTCGTAACCGTGCTCGCGCGGCGGCTCGAAGTCGTATGCCGCGCCGAGCTTGTCGAGAAACGCCTGCGTCGGCTTTTCCTCGATACCCACCGTACGATCTCCCTGCACGTTCGAATGGCCGCGCACCGGGCAAAGCCCCGCGCCGCGCCGGCCGATATTGCCGCGCATCATCATCAGGTTGGACAGCAACTGCACGATCGGCACTGAATTCTTGTGCTGCGTGAGGCCCATGCCCCACGTCGAGATGACGGCGCGGCCTTGCGCGTAGATATCGGCGAGCTTCAAGATTTCGTCGATGGCCACGCCCGATTCCGCGACGATCATCTCCCAGTTCTCGGCGCGCAAGTCGGCGGCGAAGCTGTCGAAGCCAACCGTGTGTTGCGCGATGAAATCGACATCGAGCACGCGGGCCTGGCCATTGGCGAGCGCGGCATCGTCGAGTTCGATCACGCGTTTCGCCACGCCCTTGATGAGCGCGAAGTCGCCACCCACTTTCGGGCGGATGAATACGGAGCTGATCTTCACGCCCTTGGGCGAAAGCATGTCGAGTGTGTGCTGCGGGCTCGCGAACCGTTCGAGGCCGCGTTCTTTCAGCGGATTGATCGACACGATGGTCGCGCCGCGTTTCGCGCAGTCGCGCAACTCGCCGAGCATGCGCGGATGATTGGTCGCCGGATTCTGACCGAAGAGCAGCAGCGTGTCGGCGTGTTCGAAGTCGTCGAGCGTCACCGTGCCCTTGCCGACGCCCACGGTATGCGGCAGGCCACGGCTCGTTGCCTCGTGGCACATGTTCGAGCAGTCGGGGAAATTGTTCGTGCCGACCATCCGCACGAAGAGCTGGTAAAGGAAAGCGGCTTCGTTGCTTGCGCGGCCGGACGTATAGAACGCGGCCTTGTCCGGATGGTCCAGCTTGTTGATGTGCGATGCGATCAACTCGAACGCCGCGTCCCATTCTATCGGCACATAACGGTCGCGCTTGGCGTCGTAGACAAGCGGGTCGGTCAGGCGGCCATGCTGTTCGAGTTCGTAGTCCGACTGCGCCATCAGCGAAGTCACCGTGTGCTCCTCGAAGAACGCGGGCGTGACGCGCTTCGCCGTGGCTTCGGCGGCAACGGCCTTGACGCCGTTTTCGCAGAATTCGAATGTCGATGCATGCGCCCGGTCCGGCCACGCGCACCCGGGGCAGTCGAAGCCATCCGGCTGATTCTGCTTGAAGAGCGTCCGGTAATTGCCGCCCGCGACCTTCTCCTTGACGAGATTGATAGCCACCTGTTTGAGCGCGCCCCAGCCTGCGGCGGGGTGCGTGTACGGTTCGATGCGAGCTTCGGGCTTCTTCATGGTGTGGCGTGTCGACGCACAGGACGATTCGATACGTCGATCCTACTGTTTCCCAAATGGCGCGCGGCGCACAGAAAACGTGAAATAGGAGGGATACAGTTGGTAGACTGAACGCCCTCCTTGTTTCGACACGACCGCCGCTGTGACCCTCTACGAAAAGCTCGCCGATGAGATCGAAGCCGCCGTGCGCCGTGGCGTGTTCGCGTCGGGCGAGCGCATTGCGTCGGTGCGGCAGGCGAGCCAGCAGCATGGCGTGAGCATCAAGACCGTGCTGCATGCCTATGCGTTGCTCGAAGGCCGCGGCGTGCTGGAAACGCGTCCGCAATCCGGCTATTTCGTGCGCGCCAGACCCAAGGCCGAAACGCCGCGTGACGAGACGAAGCGCCGCGCGCGTCCCGTGGCGGTGGCTTCCGAAGTAGACGTAAGCCGGCTCGTGCTCGCCACGCTGCGCAGCATCCGCGCGCACGACGCCGTGCCGTTCGGCTCGCCGTATCCCGATCCCGAGCCGTTCCCCTGGCGGCGCATCAACCAGTACGCGAACGCCATCGCGCGGCGGCACACGAGCTGGAATCTCATCGACGATCTGCCGCCCGGCAACCCCGAGCTCATCCGCCAGATCGCGCGGCGCTACGCGGAGAACGGCGTGAGCGTGGACCCGGCCGAAATCGTGATTACGGTCGGCGCAACGGAAGCGATCAATCTGAGTTTGCAGGCGGTCGCGAAGCCGGGCGATACCGTGGCCGTCGAGTCGCCAACGTATTACGCGATGCTGCACGCCATCGAGCGGCTCGGCATGCGCGCGATCGAGGTGCCGACGCATGCCGTCGATGGCATCGACATCGAGGCGCTGGCGCAGATCATCGGCAAAAGAAAGATTGCTGCTTGCATGGTGATGCCGAATTTTCAGAACCCGCTCGGCTTTCTGATGCCGGATGCGCGCAAGCGACAACTCGTCGAATTGCTGAGCGAGCACGAGATACCGGTGATCGAAAACGACGTGTATCACGAGCTCTATTTCGGCGATGCGCGGCCTACGACACTCAAAAGTTTCGATACCAAGGGGCTCGTGCTTCACTGCGCGTCGTTTTCGAAGAGTCTCACGGCGTCGTATCGAATCGGCTGGGCGATGCCGGGACGTTTTCGCGCGCAAGTCGAGAAGCTCAAGTTCCTCAACACGCTGACCACGCCTTCGGTGCCGCAAGTCGCCGTCGCCGATTATCTTCGTCAGGACGGTTACGACCGGCATCTGCGCGGCGTGCGCAAGCTCTATCAGCAACAGGCGCGCATCATGCGTGCGATGGTCGAGCGCTTCTTTCCGGCGGGCACGCGCACGTCCGCGCCACAGGGCGGTTATGTGCTTTGGGTCGAATTGCCGGAGCGCGTCGATTCGATGCAGCTTTATCGCGCGGCGCTCGAATGCGGTATTACGGTCGGGCCGGGCTATATGTTCTCGACGCGCAATGCCTTCAGCCACTTCATTCGCTTGAACTACAGCTATCCGTGGACCGCGCAGAGCGAGGCGGCGTTGCAGCGTTTGGGCGAACTCGTCGGCGAAATCGATCGGCGCGCGGCAGGAGACGACATAGAGAAGGAGACATAGATGAGCGATGACATCGATCCCATACTCGTCGCCGTTCTGGCGCAACTCTGGCGCGCGCGTCGGGAGAGCCCGGAGAAACCGTGGTCGCTTGCGAAGTTGGCGAAGCAGTCCGATTTGCCGATGAGCGCGTTGCGGCGGCAGCTTACCGGGCTCGCGGATGCGGGGCTGATCGAGATGACGATCACGGAAGAGGGCGCGGGAAGTGCGTGGTTGAGCGCCGAAGGGGTGACGTTGTGTGCGGCCGTGTTTGGGGCGGAAGGGTGAGGCGAACGCGGCGCTGGTCTTGTCAAAGCATCGAAATCCGTTCATCCTAGGTAGCCACGCTCAATCGGTGCTTCACCTTGGACATCCACATCACCCTGCACGGCCGTCACGACCTCACGGGCCAGATCTACGGCCAGTTGCGCGCGGGCATCATCGAAGGGCGGCTTGCCGCTCATGCGCGCCTGCCGTCCACGCGCGATCTCGCCGCGCAGCTCGGCGTGTCTCGCAAGACGACGCTCGATGTATTCGATCGCCTGATCGCCGAAGGTTTTCTTCGCACTCGCGCCGGCGATGGCACCTTCGTCGCCGATGGCTTTAGGCGTCTACCCGCCGCCCGCGCCGAGCCGACCTCGGCGCGCGCCCGCGCCACCGGCATCTGGCGCAAGATGCCCGAACGCATGTCGATGCCCATGCCGCCCGCCGACATCACGCTCGACTGCGATTTCAAGGGCGGCGTGACCGACAAGACGCTTTTCCCCTTCGATGCCTGGCGCCGCTGCGTCAACCAGGCGCTGCGCACGCAGGCGCGCACGGGCGGCGGCGTGGCGTCGTATCGCGATCCGGCCGGCGAGCAGGAGCTACGGCTCGGCATTGCGCGCTATCTGGCGTTCAGCCGCGCGGTGGTGTGCAACTGGCAGGACGTTCTCGTGACGCAAGGCGCGCAGCAGGCGCTCGATCTGCTCGCGCGCGTGGTGGTCCAGCCGGGCGATGTCGTCGCGATGGAAGAGCCGGGTTATCCGCCTGCGCGCGCCATCTTCTCGGCGCTGCACGCGCGCATTGCGCACGTTCCCGTCGATGAGCACGGGATCGTCGTGGACAAGTTGCCGCGCAATACACGGCTCGTCTACGTGACGCCGTCGAATCAGTTTCCGCTCGGCATGCCGATGAGTCTCGCGCGCCGGATCGAACTGCTCGAATGGGCGGCCAAACGCGGCGCGGTGATCGTCGAGGATGACTACGACGGCGAGTTTCGCTTCGAAGGGCGGCCGGTCGAGTCGCTGAAGAGCCTGGATCATGCAGGGTTGGTCGCGTATGTCGGCACGTTCTCGAAGACGCTTTTTCCGGATTTGCGGATTGGCTACGTGGTGCCGCCCGCGACGCTTTCCGAGCCGCTCTGGAACGCGCGGCAAGTTTGCGATCTGCACGGCTGCATGCTCACGCAGACAGCGCTCGGCGCCTTCATGCTGGATGGCGAATATGCGAAACATTTGCGCCGCATGCACAAGGCGTATGCGCAACGCCGTGCCGCGTTGATCGCGCATCTGACGGGCGCTCTCGCGCACTGGTTCGAGCCGATGCCATCGACGGCCGGCATCCATCTGGTCGCGCGGCTTTTAGAGCCGTGGCAGGAAGCGCGCGTGGTCGCGGCGGCGCGCGAGGCGCAAGTGGGGTTGTACGGCATCGCGCCGTTTTATGCGGGCAAGCCGCTCTTGCAAGGCGTGTTGCTTGGATATGGCGGGACGAGCGTCCCGGCTATCGAGCGTGGGTTGAAGCGGCTGGCGGGGGTTATGGCGGCGATGGGGGCGTAGGCGCTTGTTTGCGTATCGCGCGACGCGCTGTCGTCATGCAGACAACAGCGCGTGCGTTCACGTCATTGATCGCACAGCAACAACACCTTCTCCTGCGCGGTGCAACTTGCTTTCTTCATTTTTGGCGCGGCGCTATCCGTCGAACGCGCCGATACGGTCTGCGCGCCGCCTTGCGATTGCTGCGCGAGCGCCGCGCGCTTGGCGATGCACGACCGCAAATGCTTTTCAACCGGCGGATAGTATTTCCAGCCCTTCGTCAGCGGCGGCAGTTCGAGATGCACCTGTTTCCACTTCGGATGCCCGCTCGCCTGCAGCGTATCGAAGTTCGTGCAGAGCGAATCGGCGAATTTCGACATCGCGCCGACGGTGCCGCGCAGACCATAGTCATACGTCACGAGGAACGCCTTGACGGTGAGCGTTGGCGTGTCCTCCTGAATCCAGTTCGGATAGCTCGATGTGCGGATCGTCGCCGGGAAATACGTTTGTTTGGCGCGCGCGGTTTCAGGCGCGGCCGGGTCCAGACGCAACAGCTTGATCTGCTGCAGCAGTTCCGGGTTCATGTCCTGAAAGAGCTTGGCAGGCTGTCCCGCGACGATCACCGCGACGTCGATCTTGCGCACGATCAGCTTCGCGAGCGCGTCCTCGTTGCTATAGTGCTGCGCGTTCTGATCGGCGATAGGTTCGCCGAACATCAGCCGATACAGCGTCGCCGACGACTGCGCCGTGCCGCTTCCGAGCAGCCCGACGCTAATGTTCTTGTCCTTGATTTCCTGGATGTACTTGAGCGGCGAATCCGAACGCACGACGAAGTAAATCTCTTCGTCGTAAAGCGGCATGATGAGGCGCAGCGGCTTGATGATATTGCCGGCATCGGCGTTACCGGACGCGGCCATATCGACGTAAGCCTGATACACGTCCGACTGAACGAGTGCGAATTTCACGCCGGGTTCATAGCGCATGCGCTGCACGTTTTCCGCCGATCCTTTGGAAGAAAGCACTTCCAGTTCCATGCCGGCGGGGTCGGCCACGTACTTGGACAGGTCCTGACCGATCTGGATATACGTGCCGCGATCCGGCCCGGTAGTGATTTTGTAGGGCACGGCGTCGGCGGCGAAGCTCGTCCCCGTGACGCTTGCGAGACCGATTACGGCAAGGAGGGCGAGCGCACCTCGCGCGGCGTTCCGCATGATTTTCGTGGAGAACATGATTGACCCTCGATTCTTGAGTTGGACGGGTGCTGTGGAACACGCGCGATGCGAGAGCGTCGCATCGTGCGAAATCGGTTATGCGTTTCTGCGCGCGGGCTAGTTTTAGCCGATGCAGTTTGTTCTGGCGACTCTTTCCGTTCGCGAGATGCCGGGTTCTTTCCGGGCACGTTGCTGTGCCAAAAAAGCTTTGTCTCCGTTAATGCTTTTTTCCTGATTTGCTTCGTTCTTTGGATGCTTGTTTCTTGCTCGCACACCCGCCGATGTGCGTCGTCTCTTCCGTCGAGTCTCGTCTCCCGAGACATCGCCGCTTTAGAAGCGATTTGATATTCGAGACCTCGCTCCTTCAAAGGTGCTTCGTTTCCCGAGTCGGGCTTCTTCAGATTCGCGTCGTTACCCGAGACTTTCCTATTTCTGAAGCGCTCTCTTCGGAGCCGCTTCGATTTCGCAAGACGCCTTGCTTGCGTGGTTGCCTTTCACCCACAGAGCGCCGAATCTTCATTCAATGCGCTCTTCCATGTTTCTATCTCCCCATCTTTACGGCGCCGACTTCGAAGCCCCGCCGCCGCTCGTCCAACCGTATTGCTTGATGGCGCGTTCCAGTTCTTCGGTCTTGTCCGCGTCCATATGCGCCGATACGTTCGATGCGCCAAACGACGCGGCAGCGCGCGGGCTTGCTGCGGGCGGGCTGATCGCGGGCGCGGCGGCGAGTTGAGCTTGCGGCGTGGTATTGCGCACGGCGACAGGCGTCGCGCCAGTCGCCGTCGATGATGTCGATGCATGCGGTGCGGCACCCGACGCCGACGGCGCGACATACATCCCGTTGGACGTGCTGCCGCGATTGGACGTCGCATCGTACATGCCGTTATTCGATGCGCCGCCGCCCGTCGCGGTCGCTCCGCGATTCTGCGGCGCGACGTACATCTCATCGCTTGCGTTGGCGTGATTGGCGGAAGAGGCATCGTACAGGCCGGTCGACGCGGTGTTGCGCGTCGCGCCGGTTTGAGGCGCGGGCCGCGTGTTGGCTGCCACGGCGGCGGGCGCGGTGCGACTCGTCGCGGGAGGCGGCGCAGCGGTGGCTGGCGCCGTGCGCGTCGCCGTGGTCGTCACGGGCGCGGGCGTCAGCACAGCAACCGAAGGAGCGGCCGTGCCTGCAACAGCGGAAGGCGCGGGCGTCGTGGAAGAAGGCACGGCAGGCGCTGTCGTCGCTGCCGTTGTCCTTGCGGCAGGCAAGGCATTGCCGGAAGTCGCCGGTGCCACCGTCGCCGTCGCAGCGGACGGTGCGAACATCTTCGCGGCAGGCAATTCAACGGCCGAAGTCGCAGGCGCATTGGCCGGGGCAACATTAGCCGTAGCAGCAGGCCCAACCGTCGCCGCGGTAATGGCATTCGTAGCCGCCTGAGCCCGCGCGATCTTCTCCGCGCGCGAATCAGTCGATGCATCCCGCGCTTCGTCGATGGCATCCCGCCGTGCCGCCGCTGCCGTTCCGCGCTGCGCGGCGTGCCGCTCAACCACGGTCTTCGGCGCGATGGTCACGGTCTTGACTGGCGGCGTCGCAACTTCCACGTTCGCAGTGGTCGCAGGCTTGCCGACGTTGGCGGCAACCACGCTGGCAGGTGCGGCGGGCGCCGGGGCAGCAGCCGTCACCGCCGATGGCAGCGGCTTCTTCGCGCCCGCAGGCGTCGCGACCATCCAGCCCGCGTGCGAGATGACGCGTTCTAGCATCGCTTGCGACTCGCCGTTGCCGCCATCGATAGCGAGCGCTTCGCCCGCGTTCTGCTGCACACACGACCATGCCGAAGTCCGCTCGCAGGCCCGCGCCAATTGCAGCGCGGCGTCGCGTTGCAACTCGCGCTTCGCGAGTTCGTCTTTCATCGAATCGTAGTCGGGGCGCGTCTGCAATGACGCGGGAACGGTATTGAGGCGCGCGCGCGCCAGCGTCAGGTCGTGCTGATCCAGCGCAAGGCGCACGCTGCGCAGCGTATCGCCGGAAACGGACGCGCGGGCATCGGCCGAGGCATTGCCCGCGCCTGTCGCCACATTGGGGTTCACGTTCGGCGCGGTACCCGGCACGAGCGAGCTGAATCTGGAATCGATCGCGCCGGAGACACTGTGATCGGCGGACGGCGAGGCGTCGTCATCGTTCGAATCGCCGTATTGCAGATAAGCGGCCGCGCCGAGCGCGAGCACGACCGAACAAACGCCCGCGATGACCGTCTTGCGCTTCGACCAGGACTCGGAGCCGGGCAGCGCGTCGGGGTCGCGGCCGGTGTTCGCATAAGCGCTGCGCGCGGATTCCTCCAGGCGCTTCGCCCGATGCTCCGCCGCCTTTTGCGCGATACGTTCGCTCGCGCGTTTCGGGTCCCAACCCGCGGGCCAGCCGCGTTCGGTTGCGGGCTCCTCCGGCAGCGCGCCGGAAGCGGAGGCGCCGGCGCCAGCCGATGCGGCGGCGGAAGCCGTTGCCGAGCTCGACATCGACGGAAGCGGTTTGGAAAGCGTCTGCTCGAACATGTTGACGCGCGGCCGTTCTTGCGGTGCGGCGGCCTGGCGCGGTTGAGCGGACGCGGCGTTACGATCCGCGCCGCAGTTTGGACAACTGTCGGCGTTTTTGCGCATCGTGCTGCCGCAACGCTGGCAGACGACGGAGGACATGGATGCAGGAAACGTCAGACGCGTGGTCATGCTTTTAAGCCCTCGAAGGACATGTGCGATAACGTGGCCGCTTGAGTGCCTATACTGGCTTCGGACCGCCCGCAATCGCGCGCGCGAAGTCCTGCGGCAACAATCCTTCGTATCGTTTGTCGTGCGCGAATGTATGTCGAATGAACATCGACTGCGTGCGTCCGAAAAACGAAAGTCCGAATATCGTTGAAGCGAGTTCGGACGTCAATCGCGTTTCGCACCTACCTCGGGCCGCCTGAATTTAAGCGACTACATCATCGCGCCGGCGGCACGCGAAACTCCGTGCTCCCAGCGCGCCTCGTAACCGCGCCTTTTGATGGCGCTGGCCCTCGTGTCGATACGAAAACGCGGCCGGGACTGGTGCGCCCGCGTCGCCGTTTCAGGGCTTCGCGGCCAAGCGCCACGCATCGCTCTCTCACAATGTTTTTGACATTCTGGGCGCGCGGCGGCGGTTTCGTGACGCCAATCCTTAGCCAATAACCGACAAGGGCGAACGACCGCGCGATAACCCACTGATGCAAAAGCGGTTAGGGCGCGAAATGAAACCCGTTCGCACGTTGCATGGCGGATACGAACTGCCTCGCGCGCCGGCGCGAACGTTTGCGCCGTGCGTGAGCGAAAGTGCGGACAATTTAGCCATCCGAAGCAATTCGCGATAAGCGGAAGGCCGCGACGCGAACCCGGAAGTTCAGCGCCGCGGCCTCGATTTGCAGCTTATGCGACCGGCTTATTCAGCCAGTTGCAACTTGCCGTCGATACGGCGATTCAGACCCAGCGGATTCTCGGTCTTCAGCGCGTCGGGCAGAAGCGCATCCGGCAGGTCCTGATAGCTCACCGGACGCAGGAAGCGGTTGATCGCGAGGCTGCCGACCGAGGTCGAACGGCCATCCGCCGTGGACGGATACGGGCCGCCGTGAACCATCGCGTGGCCCACTTCGACGCCCGTGCCAAAACCGTTCACCAGAATGCGGCCCGTGCGGCGTTCGAGCGCCGGGAGGAAGTCGCGCGCTTCGGCGTAATCGGCTTCGTCGATATGCAGCGCCGACGTCAACTGGCCTTCGAGCGATTCGATCAGTTCCAGCATCGTCTTCTGATCCGGGCAGCGCACCACCAGCGACGACGCGCCGAAAATCTCTTCCTGCAGCGCGTGGTTCTTGAGGAAGTTCGCAGCCGTGGTCGAGAACAGCGCCGACTGGCCTTGATTGTCGCTCTTCGCTTCGACGCCGCGCGCGAGCGTCTTCACGTCCGCCTGGCTCGAAGCCTTGTCGATCGCGCCTTCGTACGCCTTGTGGATGCCCGGCGTGAGCATGGTCTGCGCAGCCGTCTCCGTCAGCGCCGCCGATGCCGCCGCGATGAACTTGTCCAGGTCAGGACTATCGACGGCGAGGATCAGGCCGGGGTTCGTGCAGAACTGGCCCGCGCCGAGCACGAGCGATTGCACGAATGCCTTCGCGATGGCTTCGCCACGGTTCTTGAGCGCGGCCGGGAACAACACGACCGGGTTGATGCTGCTCATTTCCGCATAGACGGGAATGGGTTCCTTACGCTCGGCGGCGAGCTTCATCAGCGCCGTGCCGCCTCCGCGCGAGCCCGTGAAGCCTGCTGCCTTGATGCGGTTGTCCTTGACGAGGCCCTGGCCGATGTCACGACCGCTGTCGAACAGCAGCGAGAACGTGCCTTCGGGCATGCCGCAGTCCTTCACGGCCTTTTGCACCGCGCGGCCGACGAGCTCCGCCGTGCCTGGATGCGCCGAGTGCGCCTTGACGATCACCGGGCAGCCGGCGGCGAGCGCGGAAGCTGTATCGCCGCCCGCGACCGAGAACGCCAGCGGGAAGTTGCTCGCGCCGAACACGGCGACCGGGCCGACGCCGATGTGACGCAGACGCAGATCCACGCGCGGCAGCGGCTTGCGTTCGGGTTGCGCCGGGTCGATGCGCACGCCGAGATAGTCGCCGTTACGCACCACTTCCGCGAACATACGCAGTTGACCGACCGTGCGGCCGCGTTCGCCCTCGATCCGTCCGCGCGGCAATCCGCTTTCGATGATGCAGCGCTCGACCAGATCGTCGCCGATGTCGAGGATATTTTGCGCGATGGTTTCGAGGAATTTCGCGCGCGCTTCGGGCGCGGTTTCGCGATATACGTCGAACGCGGCCCAGGCGAGGGCGGCTGCGCGGTCGAGATCGGCGAGCGTGGCGCCTCCGAATGCCGGTTCGATGGCCGCGCCCGTGGACGCGTTGACGGCCTTGATCGAGCCGTTGCTGCCGAAAATGGATTGCTGGCCGATGAGCAGATTGCCTGTAAGTTGCATGGTGTCTCGTCCTTGACTTGAGTGAGTCGTAGCGACTGCGGCGGATGCGAGCGTCGCGCTGCGCCGACTATACGGCGCGAGAGGCGCCGCTGTATAGTGAATCCTTTCCATCGAGTGATCGCTTTCTGGAATCACCCCGCCTTTTTCTTCCGCATCGTTTGTCGCATGAAAAACACCCTGGATGTCTTGATGTCGCGGCTGCGCATGAAGCAATTGCAGTTGCTGATCGCGCTCGACGACCATAAATCGTTGCATAAAGCATCGAGCGCCATGGCGATGACTCAGTCCGCCGCTTCCAAGGCGCTCGCCGAACTCGAATCGATGCTGGAAGCGCCCTTGTTCGAGCGCGCCAAGAGCGGGGTGATTCCCAACCCGTTCGGCCGCGCCGTGGTGCGCTATGCGCGACTGTTGGCTGCCGATCTGAGCGCGCTCTGCCAGGAAGTCGCGCAGATACGCGCGGGCACGGGCGGGCGGCTGACGGTCGGCACGATCATGGGCGCGGTGCCGGGCGTGGTCGCGCCGATCGTCGGCGAGATGCACGCGAAGCATCCGGACCTTGCCATCGAAATTGTCGAGGACACCAGCGCGCGCATGCTCGGCATGCTGGACGACGGCCATGTCGATCTCGTGATCGGCCGCGCAAGCGTGTCGGACCAGCCGACAAAGTACCACTATCAGCCGCTCGCCGACGAACCGCTTGCCATTGTCGTGGGACAGGACCATCCGCGCGCGGCGGGACGCGAAGTCGGGCTCGCGGAACTGGCGGGTCATCGCTGGGTGACATACCCGAGTTATCTGCCGATGAGCGCGCTGCTCGAACGCGAACTCGACCTTGCCGGCTTGCCGATGCCGGCGAACCCCATCTCCACCGCGTCGCCGCTCGTAACGGTCACGCTTTTGCAGCAGAGCGCGGATATGGTGGCGATATTGCCGTCGAGCGTCGCGAAACTTTTCGAGCGCTACGGCATGTTGCGCATCTTGCCGATCCGCATGAAATCGAAGTCGCAGACGTATGGCATCGTGACGAGAAAGGGAGGCGCGCTGTCGCCGGCCGCGCGCCAGTTCGTGCAGATGCTGCGTGAAAAAGGTCGCCCGCATTGAGGCGTGCGTCGCGCCCGTCCACCTTGTCAATTAGCGAATGCGTTAGCAATTTTGCCCGTTTACGATAGTCGGGTACTCGAACTTTTTGCCTGAAGCTGGGCCTATACTGGCGTGGCATCGCGGCCTTCGAGCTTCGCGCTCCACGGCGGTTTCACCCCAGCACTTCCTTACCAGCACTTCCATACGAGCACCACGCGCCGCACGAGCGGCAACTGGGCGTTGCAATCGAGGAATCGCAGATGGCCGAAACGGCAGCCAACGGCTTGGACGGTCTCGTGGCTTCGTTGCGCGAGCAGCGGACCGCGCTGACTGAAAAATGGATGAAGCTCGTGTTCGGGGATCAGGAAGTCGAACACTCGGATCAGCTCACGTACCGGCAACTGGCGGACCACTTGCCGGAAGTCTTCGAGGAAATCTGCGTCGTGCTCGAATCGCGTAATTTGCGCGATCAGGAAGGCGTCATCGAACAAAACGCGCGGCAGCACGGGCAATGGCGTTGGCAGCAAGGGTATCGCATCGACGAACTGGTGCGCGAGCTCGACCTGTTCCGCCAGATTTTGCTTCAGGCGATTGGCGATTACGCCGCCGCGCGCACGGATCTCTCGCGCACGGACGAAGAACACGCGCGGCTCATGACCGATGAAGTGGTGAGCTTCGTCACGCTGGCCTCGATTCGTGAAGCGGTGGGCGAGCGCGATCGCAAGATCGACGAATACACCGGCATGCTGGAGCGCGCGAATTACGAGCTCACGCTGCGTCAGAAGCTGATCAGCGAACTTTACGAAACGCGCATGCAGGTGACGCGCCGCGTCGCGCACGATCTGCGCAATTTCCTCAACGTATTCTCGACGGCGCTGCAACTGCTTGGCCGCTCGCCCGCGAAACGCGAGACGGCGCTTGGGCTCGCCAACCGGCAAGTGTCCGACATGGCGAGTCTAGTCGATGAAATGGTCGAATATTCGAAGGTCCTCGGCGACGATTCGCTGTTGACAGTCGAAGCGTTCGATCTCGTCGGTCTCTTCGACGAACTAATGCAGTTGAACCGCGTCGGCACCGAAGCAAAGGGCCTGAAGCTCGTCGGGCATCTGGAACCGACGCTCGGCACGGTGACATCGAACCGGCTGAAGGTGAAGCAGGTCGCGATCAACTTGCTCTCGAACGCGATTAAATACACGTCGGCGGGCGAAATCGTGTTGACGATCGACGCCGTGGCGGACGACCGCTGGCGCTTGCGCGTGACGGACACAGGTTCGGGCATCGGTACGGCGGATCAGGAGCGCGTGTTCGAGGAATTCGAGCGCGCGGCCGAGGACGATATTCCCGGAACGGGGCTTGGGCTTGCCATCGTGAAGGAACTGTCGCGTGCGCTCGAGGGCGAGTTGCGTTTCCAGTCGGTGAAAGGACATGGAAGCGTGTTCGAAGTGATCTTTCCGCTGGTGCTCGAGCCGAAAGCGAAGTCGGCAAGCTGAGGGTGGGGCGGTGTTTTCGGCGTGAGCGGGTTTTGCTCATCAGCGTCATCGCCAACTTCGCCCACTCATTGCCACAGCCGTCTATTTCGGCAGCGCGCTGGAAAAGCGAGCCGAATTGACGCGCGCTTCAAGCGCCAATTCCACCGCAAGCGCAATACAAAAAAAGGCGAACGAGCAGCGCTCGTTCGCCTTTCCCCTTCGCCGCAAGGCAAGCTTTACGCGGCCACCGTCTCTTCTTCCTCGACCGACGCGCGAATCAGATGATCGAACGCGCCAAGCGATGCCTTCGCACCTTCGCCGACCGCGATCACGATCTGCTTGAACGGCACCGTCGTCACGTCGCCGGCAGCGAATACGCCGGGGATCGACGTCGCGCCCTTCGCATCGACGATGATCTCGCCATGCTTCGACAGCTCGATCGTGCCCTTCAGCCATTCGGTGTTCGGCACGAGACCGATCTGCACGAACACGCCTTCGAGTTCCACGCGGTGCGAGACGCCCGTCGCCCGGTCCGTGTAGTTCAGGCCGTCGACCTTCTTGCCGTCGCCGGTGATTTCCGTGGTCTGCGCGCTCGTGACGATGGTCACGTTCGACAGGCTGCGCAGCTTCTTTTGCAACACGGCATCGGCGCGCAACTCGTTGCCGAATTCGATCAGCGTCACCGCCGCAACGACACCCGCGAGGTCGATGGCCGCTTCGACGCCGGAATTGCCGCCGCCGATGACCGCCACGCGCTTGCCCTTGAAGAGCGGGCCGTCGCAGTGCGGGCAGTAGGCCACGCCGCGTCCGCGATATTCACGCTCGCCCGGCACGTTGATTTCGCGCCAGCGCGCGCCCGTCGCCAGAATGATGGTCTTTGCCTTCAGGACCGCGCCGCTTGCCAGATGCACTTCGTTGATGCGGCCCGGGATCAGCTTGTCGGCGCGCTGCACGTCCATCACGTCGACTTCGTAGCTCTTGACGTGCTGTTCGAGCGCCGTCGCGAACTTCGGTCCTTCCGTTTCCTGCACGGAGATGAAGTTTTCGATAGCCATCGTGTCCAGCACCTGGCCGCCGAAGCGCTCGGCGACCACGCCGGTCGCAATGCCCTTGCGCGCCGCGTAGATCGCCGCTGCCGCGCCTGCAGGACCGCCGCCGACGATCAGCACGTCGAATACCGGCTTCGTTTCCAGTTGCTTCGCGGCACGCGCGGCTGAGCCCGTATCCAGCTTGGCGAGAATTTCCTTCACGCTGCTGCGGCCCTGGCCGAAGCTGTCGCCGTTCAGGAACATCGTCGGCACGGCCATGATCTGCCGGTCTTCGACTTCCTTCTGGAACAGCGCGCCGTCGATCGCCACGTGCTTGATACGCGGATTGATGATCGCCATCACGTTCAGCGCCTGCACGACTTCCGGGCAGTTCTGGCACGACAGCGAGAAATACGTTTCGAACCGGTAATCGCCGTCGAGCGCGCGAATCTGCTCGATGGTTTCGTCGTCGAGTTTGATCGGATGGCCGCCGGTTTGCAGCAGCGCCAGCACGAGCGACGTGAATTCGTGACCCATCGGGATGCCGGCGAAGTGAATGCCCGCCGCCTTGCCCGGCTCGCCGATGGTGAACGACGGACGGCGTGCCGCAACGTCCTCTTTCTCGACGACGCTGATCCGCGGGGACAGCGTAGCGATTTCGTCGAGCAGGCCTTTCAGCTCACGCGATTTGTCGCTGTCGTCGAGAAAGGCGACGAGCTCGATGGGCCGCGTGACTTTTTCCAGATAGGCTTTCAACTGAGTCTTGAGATTGGCGTCCAGCATGGCGTGTGTCGTTCCCTGACGAGAGTTTTTGGAATCTTTGGACGCACTCCGTCCAAGCGCCGCCATAAAGCGGCGCCGAAACGGAATGCGTGGGTACAAACTGGGGGTGCAAGGCGCGCAGCGGGCCTGCCGCGCGCCTCGTCAGTCTCTGGAGAACCCGAGACTCAGATCTTGCCGATGAGGTCGAGCGACGGGCTCAGCGTTTCAGCGCCCGGCGTCCACTTGGCGGGGCAAACTTCGCCCGGATGCGATGCGACGTATTGCGCGGCTTGCACCTTGCGCAGCAGTTCGCCGGCGTCACGGCCGATGCCGTTGTCGTGCACTTCGCACAGCTTGATCTCGCCTTCCGGGTTGACCACGAACGTGCCACGCAGCGCCAGGCCTTCTTCTTCGATCAGCACGTCGAAGTTGCGCGAGATGGCGAGCGTCGGATCGGCGATCATCGGATACTTGATCTTTTGGATCGTGTCCGACGTGTCGTGCCATGCCTTGTGCGTGAAGTGCGTGTCGGTCGAAACGCTGTAGATTTCAACGCCCAGCTTCTTGAATTCTTCGTAGCGGTCAGCCAGATCGCCGAGTTCCGTCGGGCACACGAAGGTGAAGTCGGCCGGGTAGAACACGAACACGGACCACTTGCCCTTCAGGCTTTCTTCGGTAACGGTGACGAAATCACCCTTGTGATAGGCGGTTGCTTTGAACGGCTTGACTTGGGTGTTGATGATCGGCATTGATCGGTTCCCTTTAAGTGTGTGTTGAAGAAGTGAACGAAGTATGAACTAAAACTATCAAACCTTGGAAGTGGATTGATTTTATCATTGTAATTGATCTGGACTATCACGTCGATTCGTCGCATCGGGTGCGGGGTTTGCGATGCCGCCAAGATCGATCACGAACCCAGGAGACACCATGAAAATCGGCATCATTGGGGCGGGAAATATCGGGCAAGTTCTGGCGTTGCGCTTCGGCGAACGCGGCCACGAGGTGCGCATCGCCAATTCGCGCGGGCCGGACACGCTCGGCGAAGTCGAACGCGCGACTGGCGCGCAAGCCGTCGAGGCGCGCGAGGCCGTGCAGGGCGCGGATCTCGTCGTCGTGACCATTCCAGAGTCGAAGGTGCCGCTTCTTCCGAAGGATTTGTTCGCGGGTGCGCCAGCGAGTCTCATCGTGATCGATACCGGCAACTACTATCCGCGGCAGCGCGACGGTCGAATCGACGGAATCGAAAACGGTCTGCCGGAAAGCCGCTGGGTGGAAGAGAAGATCGGCCGGCCGGTCATCAAGGCGTTCAACAATATCTACGCGGCGCATCTGCGCAACCACGGCAAGCCGGCGGGAACAGCGGGTCGCATTGCGCTGCCCGTGGCGGGCGACGACCACAAGGCAAAGAAAGTCGTCATGCAACTGGTCGATGAAATTGGCTTCGATCCCGTCGATGCCGGCGAAATCGACGATTCCTGGCGTCAGCAACCCGCCACGCCCGTCTACACGGCGGACCTCGACGCGGCGGGCGTTCGCCACGCGCTGCACGAGGCCAGCCCGCTGCGCAAACCCGAGTGGCGCGCGACCGATGAAAGCCCGGGAGACTTCGACAATCCGCGCTAACGGCCGAATACGCGCGCCATGCGACAATCTGCAAACTTTCACGATGCGCTTTAACATGACGTGCCGGGCTCCCGCGCTCGACTCCGACAGCGCGAACGCCCGCATCAAGACTTGCAGATTGCCCTATGAAAACCGCATCTCCCGCGTTTGACCAGTTGAAACCTCGCCCCGGCTTTGGCGAATGCCCCGAATGCGACGACGTCGAACTGGCGGCCACGGCCACCATTCCGACACGCTACGGCACGTTCGCGTCGTATGTGTATCGCGTGAAGGAAACGGATGTCGAGCACATCGCTTTCGTCATGGGCGACGTGAGCAACGGCGAATCCGTGCTCACGCGTCTGCATTCCGAATGCGTGACGGGCGACGTCTTCGGCTCGTACCGGTGCGATTGCGGCGAGCAGCTCGATCTCGCGCTGCGCTATATCGCCGCCGAGAATCGCGGAATTCTGCTGTACTTGCGCGGACACGAGGGACGCGGCATCGGGCTCGCCAACAAGATTCGCGCTTACGCGTTGCAGGAGCAGGGTCTCGACACGGTCGATGCCAACCTGCATCTCGGCTTGCCCGACGACGCCCGCGAGTACGATTCCGCCGCCGCCATCCTGCGCTCGATGGACGTCAAATCGGTGCGCCTGATGAGCAACAATCCGTCGAAGTTCGACACGCTGCTCAGGCACGACATCCCCGTGAAGGAACGCGTCGCGCTCGCCATCCCCATGCGCGAAGAAAACGAACGCTACATCAAGACGAAGCAGGCGCGCTTCGGACATTACTTCGACGAGAACGAATAAGCGCGTCTTCCGCGATCTAGCTTGCGTCGTGGAAGATCACGCCTAGCAT
The DNA here is from genome assembly GCF_023631405.1 of Caballeronia sp. GAWG2-1. NCBI lineage: Bacteria > Pseudomonadati > Pseudomonadota > Betaproteobacteria > Burkholderiales > Burkholderiaceae > Caballeronia > Caballeronia sp. GAWG2-1. The sequence continues at coordinate 259,053 of NZ_JALQDD010000027.1, read as the reverse complement.
GTGGCGCCGCCCGGAGCGTAGGCGGCTCACGCCATGCCGCATGTTCACGCGATACGGCCCGCGCGATCCCTGCACCGGCCGCTGGTGTACAGCGAAGAACGCCGCGTCGCCTTGCGCGAGCGGTACGACTTCGGCGCGCGATTGCATGCGCGGACGCTGTTCCGTCATCACGAATTCGCCGCCGGTGAAGTCTTGTTCGGGCGCAGAAAGCAGAACTGCCATCTGGATCGGAAAAACGTGTTCGCCGTACAGATCCTGATGCAGACAGTTGTAGTCGCCGGGAACGTAGCGCAGGAGAAGCGGCGTCGGCCGCGTCTGTCCGGCGTGATGACAACGCTCGATGAACTCTCCATGGACCGGTGGAAAGCGCATTTCAATCCCCATTACCTCGTGCCATTTATTCGCAATGGGCGCGAGATGCGAATACACCGTGCTGCGCACCGTTTGCAGCGTCTCGGGCAACGGATACGCGAAGTATTTGTACTCGCCGCGCCCGAACGAATAACGTTCCATCACGATACGGCTGCGAAAGATTGCGTCGTCGTTGTACAGCGCGGCGAGCGTCACGCACTCCTCACGCGAAAAAAGGCCCGGCGCAATGGCCGAGCCTTGGGAATCGAGTTGATGCTCGATATCCGTCCAGTCGAGTGCATCGACGCGCGCGTTGATGTCTCTGTCAGGCACCTTCATCTGCAGTTCTCCGGATTGGCGTGATTGCCGCACAGTGTGCGTCCTGAACCGCGCTCACGCACTCCGGGAATTGCTGCGCAATTCAATGCGCGGTCGCGACTTCGGTGATGCGGTTCTGCAAGGCTTCCTTACGCGCTTCGATCTTCTTGCCGAGCGCGATGAGATCGACACTCTTCGTCTTGCGGATTTCCGGAAACAGCTCGGTTTCTTCTTCTTCCACGTGATGCTTGACGTTCTCCGACAGTACCTTGAACGTCGCGTCGAAACCCTCATCGCCGGCCTTGATCTGCGAAAACTTTTCGATCAGCGTCTTGACCAGAAAGTGTTCGACGTAGGCTTCGTCAACATCGATTTTCTCGTCCGTGCCGAGTGCGGTGCGGGCGGCGGGATAAAGCAACTCTTCCTCGACGATCGAATGGATCGACAACAACTCGCACGCGCGCTGAACCAGTGTGGTCTTGCGTTCGAGATCGTCTTTTTCGGCGCGTTCGAATGCGTCGAATAGCTGCTCGACAGCGCGATGGTCGGCTTCGAGAATGGCAAGTGCGTCTTGCGGATGCTGTGCTTGCGCGGCGGTCATATCGTTTCTCCTGTGGGGACGGGGCGAAACCTTTGGGGCGTCTGTTGCGCCTTGGGGGTGCCTTCGGGTCGCTTTTAGTTGCCTCTGGGCAGGTTGTCTAGAGCAAACCCGGTGCCCGCGCTTGGATCAGGCAAAGATAAGGTTGGCATGGCTTTAAGCGGATAGGAGCGCGTCATGCCGGCTCGCGTGTTGCGCGAACGAAACCGGAACGCGGAGCGACTTGAATGAACGTCCGCCTTAACGCCCCATCAAGCCGACGACAAAAGCGCCGGCAGGTCCCGCTCGCGCATGACATTGACCCGCCACCACGCCGGCAACAGACGCCGAACTTCCGAGCGCGCAAAGCGGTCGTCGATAAGGTAGAGCACGCCACGGTCTTGCGGCCCGCGAATTACGCGTCCGGCCGCCTGCACGACCTTCTGCAAGCCCGGAAAAAGATAAGCGTAGTCATAGCCGGCGCCGAAAGCGTCCTGCATCCGCACTTTCATTTGCTCATTGACAGGATTGAGTTGCGGCAGACCGAGCGTCGCGACGAAGGCGCCAATGAGCCGCGTGCCCGGCAGATCGATCGCCTCGCCAAATGCGCCGCCCAGCACCGCGAAACCGACGCCGCGTCCATCCGGAACGAAGCGCGCGAGAAAGTCGTGCTGCGCGGCTTCGCTCATCGCGCGTGACTGCTGCCAACTCGGAATTCCGGGATGACGTACCGCGAATTCCGTCGCGACTTGCGCCAGATATTCGAAGCTGCTGAAGAAGCTCAGATAGTTGCCTTCCGCGCGACCGTACTGCGCCGCGATCATGTCGGCGATGCGCGCAACGGATTGCAGGCGGTCGCGATAGCGCGTCGAGACATCGGCGATGGCGCGTACATCGAGTTGATCCGCTGAGAACGGCGACTCCACGTCGATGAACGCGCTCGTTTCCGGCAAGCCAAGCGTGTCGGCGTAGAAGTGCGTGGGCGTGAGCGTCGCGGAAAACAACGCGACGCTGTGGGCGCTCGCGAAACGCCCGGCGAGATGCGGCGCGGGAATCACGTTGCGCAGGCACAGCACGACATTGCGCTTCTTCGCCGACGCGTGGCCAGAAAGCGAGATATCGAAGATCGAATGCGAACCGAAGCGCTCCGCGATGCGCGTGAAGTGCACGGCATCGAAATAGAAGCGCATGGTGTCGGGCGAGAAGAGGTCGGCTTGCTCGCCGAGCATTTCCGTCATCAGCGAAACCGCCTGGCCGAGCGCGGTCAGCAACTGGGCGGGCGGTTCGGCGAGCGGTGCGTAGTCGATGCCCGCGGTTTCCTGTTCGCGGCTCGTATCGCTGAAGGTTCGGGCGACGCGCGCAAGCGTTTTTTTCAGAAGCGGCGGCGCGGCGCGGCGCATTGCATCGAACGAGGCGCGATCGAGCGATGCGGAATACATGCCGCGCGCCCGATCGATCAGGTTGTGCGCTTCATCGACGAGGACCGACACGCGCCAGCGGTTCGTTTCAGCTAGGGCGAAAAGCATTGCGCTGGTGTCGAAGTAATAGTTGTAGTCACCGACGATGACATCGGCCCAGCGCGAGAGCTCCTGGCTCAGATAGTACGGACAGACTTCGTGGTGTCGCGCGACTTCGGCTGTCGACGCGCGGTCCAGGTGTGCACGCGCGAGGGCATCGGCGCGCGCGGCGGGAAGGCGGTCGTAGAAGCCGCGCGCGAGCGGGCACGAATCGCCGTGACACGCGCGGTCGGGATATTCGCAGGCTTTGTCGCGGGCGACGAGTTCGATTACGCGTAAGGGAAAGGGCGCGGCGATTGCTTTGGCTTTTGCCGTTGCCGCGTCCGCTAGCGCCGCTGTTTTTTCCGCCGCCCCGACAATCGTTCCGAGCGCATCGAGCGCAAGCTGCCGCCCCGCGCTTTTTGCCGTGAGAAAGTAGATCTTGTCCAACTGCTGCTTCGGCCAAGCCTTGAGCAGCGGAAACAACGTGCCGACCGTCTTGCCGATACCCGTCGGCGCCTGCGCGAGCAAACATCGGCTCGATGCGGCCGCGCGATAAACCGCTTCGGCAAGGGCCCGCTGCCCAGGCCGAAACTCCGTGTGCGGAAACACCAGCGCGGTAAGCGCCGCATCGCGCGCCGCACGGTGCCGCATCTCCTGTTCGGCCCACGCGATGAACCGCGTGCATTGATCCTCGAAATGCGCCTTTAGCGCCAGCGCGGTTTGCGTCTCCACGAGCACGCTTTCAGTCTGTTCGACGATATCGAAATAAACGAGCGCGACTTCGATCTCATCGAGACCGAGCTTCTTGCACATGAGATGCGCATACACGCGCGCCTGCGCCCAATGCAGATGTCGATGATTCTGCGGCATCGATTCCAGCTTGCCGCGATACGTTTTGACTTCTTCCAGCCGATTGCGCACCGGATCGAAACCATCCGCGCGGCCGCGCACGCGCAACGAACCGAAGTCTTCGGCGAGCGAGATTTCCTTGAGATAACCAGCTGGCCGCCGGCTTGCGACCGTCACATGTCCGGCAATGCCTTCCTGCGCGCTTGGCGCTGGCGTGAAGCGCAAATCGAGATCGCCCTGTTTCGCCGTGAATTCGCAAAGCGCGCGCACAGCGACGGTGTAAGCAGGATCGCCGCACGCCAGATTGGCGGCCGAGTCGGGGGCTGTATGCATGTACAGTAGTCTAGCATTGCCCTCATTCGCCGCAACAAATGCGTTGATGCCTTTAAGGCATGTAATGTCGTGGCGATTGGCGTTTCGCTAGAATGAACGACATCTCAATATTGCCGCGCGCGACCGAAACAATGCATGCAATCAACACATCCGCAATCAAAGGCTGGCACGCGCATATTTATTTCGATGCCGCGAGCCGCGACGCGGCCTGGGCAATCCGGGAGGTCATCTCGACGCACTTTGCGGCGGAACTTGAAACTGGAAAGCTTATCTTGGGACGCTTTCATGAACGTCCGGTTGGACCGCACCCGATGTGGTCGTTTCAACTCGGCTTTGGTCGCGAAGATCTCGTGCCGATTTTCGAATGGCTCACTTTGAATCACGGCGCGCTCGATGTTTTCATGCATCCGAATACCGAGGACGAATTGCGCGATCATCGCGATTCCGCGGTGTGGATTGGCCGATCGCATGAATTGCGGCTGGAAGGCTGGAAATAAATGAAAAAAGGGCGGAGTGGTCCGCCCTTTCTCGTTGCTTGAAAACGCTCAAGCCTTTTTGACGCTCGTTCCCTTCGACGATACAACCCGCACTGCGCCCTGCGTCGCCACGCTCGCATCGGTTTCTGCCGCTTCCACCACCTGACGCGCGGACTTTCTCGCCGCTTCGTAAGCCGAATTTGCAGATGCGGTTGCGGCGTCGATAGCCGACTTCAACGCATTCACCACCGCTTCGCTGCCGGCTGGCGCGCTGCTCGCAAGCGTGCTGACAAGCGCCTGCGCGTTGCGCTGCGACTTCTCCAACTGGTCCTGCGCCGCTTCCACATAAACGCCGCGCACGCCTGCCGCGATTTCGTGGAAGCTCTGCCAGTAAGCCGTGACGCGTTGAGCGCTGGCCTGCGATTGCTGGCTTTGCAAAGCAAAGAACTCTTTCGGATCGCGTACGGAAAACACACGAGCAACGAAGTTCTGATGTTCATCCAGCGCCGTCTTGAACGTGCGCGTGTTCAGGTCGATTAGTTTCTCGAAACCTTCCACGGCTCGTGTAGCGAGACCGAAGCTGGCGTCGAATCCTGCTTTCTGTGACGCGATGAGGTTTTCAGGCGCAAGACTGCTCATGCTGGACTCCATTGGACATTGCGTTTTGAAAGACGATCGATTTGTGCGGTGCAGCGAACGCTCTATTGTAGGGATAGCGCGAGGCGTGTCAATTGACTTTTTTTATTAACCGATGGCGATTTGAATTCGTATCCGAAGAAAGTCAAGTTTCAATCGCGTCTGATTATCTCGCCGATCTTGAACTAGGCGGATAATACGAACGGACCATTTAATCGCGGGAAAACAAGAACGAACGGGCGTGCTTAAGATATCCCCCGTTTGCCTGCTCAAGGTAAACCACGAGTAACAACCCGCGCATAACGTTGTTTCCCCTACTTGACGCTCTCAGGCTATCTTGAAAAAATCTCGCACTGCAACAAACGGCGTCCGCGCGTGAACATCGAAAGGACTTTTTCCTGTCACCGTCGCGTCACCGTGATTATTTAGCATGCGAACTTGCGCTAAAGAGCCGGCGCTGAACGGCATTAGTTATAAATCGAGAGAACGGATAGAAAATGGGGCGACATTCCCAAACCATCGGACACCTTGAACGTAGTCACGAAGATAACGCTCTGCGCCGCGCCATTGCCGCGCGGCTCGATCGGGCGATGCAGAAAGCCAACGTCAGTTCCGCCAAGGCCGCGGACTGGCTCGACGTAACCGAGCACGACGTGCATTTCTGGCGGCGCGGCATCACGGTGCCGCCGCTGCATGCGTTCAACCGTATTGCCAGGCAACTGGACATCGACGTGCACTGGCTTTGCACAGGCCAGGCGCAGCAAATACAGCAAGCGCAAGTCGCGGGCTAAGCGTTTAGGGCGTCGAATCCGGCGACACTGCCGGTTTGCGCCCATGCATGAGCACGGTGCCAATACCGCTTGCGGCGATCACGCACATGCCGATAGCCATCCATCGGTCAGGCACCTGACCGAATAACACCCAGCTGAAAAAGGCCGCGAAAGCAAGTTGGGAATAGGAGAAGGGCGTCAGCACCGACAGTGCCGCGCGCCTGAGCGCCTGCAACATCAAAAGCTGGCCGATGGTCGCCATCGTTGCCATGAGCGCGACGAGCAGCCAGCTTTTCCATTCCACGAGCGCCAGTTCCGGCAGCATTTGCGACTGATCCATCCACATCAACGTGCACAGCACGATGGTTGCGACGAGCGCCGTCAGAAAGTTGGTGGTGACGGCGTCATCGACGCGCGACAGATGGCTCGATACCACCTGAAAGCACGCAAACGTCGTGGCCGCACCGATCGGAAAGACAACCGTCCACGTGAATTGGCTGCCACCCGGCCGCACCACCAGCAACATGCCGATGAACCCGAGCACGACCATCGCCCATTTGCTGCGCGGGACATGGTCCTTGAGCACGAGTGCGGCGAGCAGGGTGGAGATGAGCGGCGCGAGCATCGCAAGGGATGTCGTCACGGGAAGCGGCAGATGCCGCAAGCCAGCGAAAGTACACGCCGAGTTGGTGAGCAGCAGTAAAGCGCGAACGATCTGCAGCTTCAGGCTGTCGGTGCGAAAGAGCTTGAGCGTGCCGAGCCGCGCTTGCCACACGCCGAGCACGATCATCTGGAATAGATAGCGCACCCAAAGAAGCGCCAGTATGGGAACCGCCGTGCCGATGACCTTGACGGTGGAATCGCTCGCGGCGAAGGTAGCGGTCGTCAAGACCATGATCGCGATGCCGGCTACCGTGTTATCGGTATCAATCCGGAAACGCGCTTTGCCCTCAATGGTTGCCATGGGTGTCCGTTGTTCGCCTGATCGCGGCGCACCTCGAAAAAGGCTGCGCTCCGTCGAGCGGTCTCTTATGGATGACGGCGTTTTAAGCCGTTGCTTCCATTTTGCGGACGTCGACCGCTCGTGGCAAGCCGACAGTAATCTTCTTTTCCGTCGTGTTGTGCTCAGGTCACGGCGCGTCGACAAATGAACTAGACGGTTCGAACAAAGCACGCGCGCACTTTTTCGGGACGCGAAGGCGCTCGGTGCGCGTCGCCATCGTTTCTCAAAAGTCTCGCCGATATGTCTCGAAATCGAATCTGGTCCGTCTATAAACCCATCCAGCAAAGTTCAAGAAAGCGAACCGCTGAATTTCGGCAATCTCGAATTGTCCGGTCGCCGCGTCTCTTATTCTGAGGGTGAAGCTTTATTGAGTTAGCTCCGAAAAAAATGGATGGCGTTTTTGAGAATTAGATTAGATCAATCCTAGCTCTGCCTGCTTATTATTCTCTCAACGCCACGCACCTTGAACGACGCAAGCAGCAACTTGTCGATGGCCGCGTCAAGCGTCAGACATTCATTATTCGTTTCCCGGAGTTTCTTCATGCAGAAAGCTATTTCCCTCAGCGCCGCACTCTTCTCGATGATGGTCGCCCTTGCGTCGATGAACGCCAACGCCGCCGACGGCACGATCACCATCAACGGCGCGGTGTCGGATACGACCTGCTCGATCAATGGCACGGCTGCCGGTTCGTCGGCAAACGTGACGGCTACGTTGCCGACCGTTTCCGCAAGCGCACTTGCGTCGGCTGGCGCCACGGCGGGCGTTTCCAAGCTCGGCGACATCCAGTTGCAATTGACCGGCTGCACGGGCTCGGCCACCAAGGCAGTGGCGCACTTCGAGAACGGTTCCACCGTTGACCAAAGCAGCGGCAATCTGATCAATCAGGCGCTGACGCAGCCGGCGACCAACGTGCAAGTGCGTCTCTTGAACTCGCAAATGCAGCCGATCAATATCCTCACCAACGCCAATAACGATGTCGCGGTCAACGGCGCATCGATCTCGGCCGGCGCGGGCAATCTCAACTACTTCGCGCAGTACTATGCGACGGGTCAGGCTCAGCCGGGCACGGTCAACACGATGGTCCAGTACTCCATTCAGTATCAGTAAAGCCATCGATGCAGGGTCCGGGCGCGCGCCACGTTTTGATTCGGCAAGCGTCCGGTTGCAGTGAATGACATCAACCGTCGAGTGATGGCCGCAATGAAATCGATGAAACGATCGCTCGCCATGGCAGGTCTCCTTGCCGCGATGGTCGCGGGCTCCGCGCACGCCAGTGTGACAATCGGCGCGACGCGCGTGGTGTATCCGCTGGATCAGCGTGAAGTCACCGTGAAGCTGAACAACGACAGCTCGCACCCGGCGCTCGTGCAGGTCTGGATGGATAGCGGCAACGCCGACACCAAGCCCGCCGACAGCAAGACGCCCTTCGTGATCACGCCACCCATCTTTCGGATGGATGCGGGCAAGTCGCAGACATTGCGCGTCATGTATGGCGGCGAAGCGTTGCCGCAGGATCGCGAGTCGGTGTTCTGGCTCAACGTGCTCGACGTGCCGCCCAAGGCGGAGGTGAAAGCCGATGTCAACACGCTGCAACTGGCGTATCGCACGCGCATCAAGATGTTCGTGCGCCCGGCGAAGCTGTCCGGCAAGCCCGAGGATTCACCGCGCATGCTCAAGTGGAAAGTGGTGCCCGCGCGGCAAGGCGGTGGCGACGCGCTCTCCATTACGAATCCGAGCGCGTATCACGTTTCGTTCAGCGAGATCGGCGTGACGTCGAACGGACGCACCTTCAAGAATGAAACCGGCGGCATGGTTCCGCCGCGTGGCGATGCAGTCATCCCCGTGCCGAAGATGAGCGACGTGCATGGCGGCAAGATCCATTACATCGCCATCAGCGATTACGGCGGCGCCATCGAAGGCGATGCCGAACTCGCGCCTTGATCGGAAGCCCATTCGGGCAGACCTCCAGCGACCTATCGCAACGTCTCGAAATTAACAGCGCGCATCTTGTTCGATGCGCGCTTTTCTTTTGTTTACATGGTGTTTCGCGTCTCAAAAATAGAACTCGTCCTAGCTACTTTCATCTCGTTAATTCGTAGCATCGGTGGATCGGCAAATGTCTCGCGCCTCATGCACCAGGCTATCTCCATGCAATCGTCGCAATCATGTCAGCAGCGGATTTCCAACGGCTTTACAGCATCTTCGTTCGTGCTGCGACCGGTTGCGGCGATCGTGTTATGCGCCTTTGGCATGGCTGCCTGGATGCATCCGGTAAGCGCGCTCGCGAACGAACCGAAGAAGGCAGCCGAATTCGATACGACCTTCCTGCAAATGGATTCGACAAGCGGCGTCGACGTCGCGCGTTTCTCGCGCGGTAACGTGGTATCGCCGGGCGCGTATGCAGTCGACATCGTGGTCAACGGCAACCGTGTCGCGCGCGAGGACGTGCGCTTTAATGCCTCGCATGTTGGAGAAAACGCGACGCCGTGCCTCACGCGCAAGATGCTCGAAGTCTATGGTCTGGACTTCACGAAGCTCGCAGCCGATCATGCCGCCGACACTGCATCGGCCGATGCGAATGCATGCGTCGAACTGACCTCGCTCGTACCCGATGCCTCCGTCAGCTTCGACTTCGCCGAGCAGACGCTGACGTTGTCGATCCCGCAAAAGTATCTGCGCAACGCGGCTCGCGGCTATGTGTCGCCCGAGTTGTGGGACAACGGCGTGAACGCCGGCTTTCTCAGCTACAACGCCAATGCGTACCGCAGCGACAGCGGCGGTATGCACGCTACGCAGGAATACCTCGGCCTCAACGCGGGCGTGAACATCGGCGGATGGCACTTTCGGCATCAATCGTCGATCACGTCCGGCACAGGCCAGGCGACCCAGTTCGACGACATCGCGACCTATGTCCAGCACGACGTGCCGAAGTTCAAGGCGCAAGCGACGCTCGGCGACGCGCAGACCACCGGCGAGGTGTTCGACAGCATTGCGTTTCGCGGCGCGCAGATTGCCACCGACGACCGCATGTTGCCTGAATCGCTGCGCGGCTATGCGCCTGTGGTGCGCGGCACGGCGGAATCGAATGCGCGCGTGACGGTGCGTCAGAACGGCCAGGTGATCTATGAGACGAGCGTGTCGCCGGGACCGTTCGAGATTCGCGATCTGTACGCCACCGGTTACGGCGGCAATCTGGACGTCACCGTTACCGAAGCCGATGGCCGCGCGAAACATTTCGAAGTGCCGTACGCATCGGTGGCACAGTCGCTGCGCGCGGGCACGACGCGCTTCGCCGTCACGGCCGGTCAGTTGCGCGATGAGTCGTTGCACACGAAACCGGGCTTTGCGCAATTCACGTTGCAACGCGGGCTGACCAATCAGGTCACGCTGTACGGCGGCGCGATTGCATCGGAAGGCTATGTCGCGGCTAATTTCGGCGCCGCGCTCAACACGAAGTTCGGCGCTTTCGCGACCGACATCACCTCCGCGCGCACGCAAGTCCCGGGCGCTTCCATGCAGAAAGGGCGCAGTCTGCACGTGGGCTACAACAAGTTTATCGATCCGACCGGCACCAACTTCACCTTTGGCGCGTATCGCTACTCGGACGCGGGCTATCTCAATCTGAGCGATGCCGCCCGCGTTCGCGACGAAGCCATGTTCGGCGGCACGCCCACCGATCGTAACCGCGGCCGCCTGCAGGTGAGCATCAATCAGCCGTTGAAGGATCACGGTTCGGTGTTCCTGACGACATCGGCGCAAAGCTACTGGAATCGGCCGGGGCGCGACGTGTTCTATCAGGCGGGTTACTCGAACAGTTTCAAGTACGGCACTTACAGCATTACGGCGGGCCGCTCGACCGACGCGGACGGCACGCCTTCGAACCAGATCATGGTCAGCACGACGATCCCGCTCGGTCATTCGCAACACTCGCCACAACTGACGACGAATTTGAGCGCGAGCAACGGCTCGGCTAGCGTGCAGACGAGTCTGAGCGGCAACGCGGGCGCCGAGAATCAGTATTCATACAACGTCTACGGCTCAGGCGGTCAGAGCGCGAGTTCATCGGCGAACATGAACGCTGGCGCGAGCGGCGCGTATCACGGCGCGCATGGACAGGTCACGGCATCGGCGAGTGCGGGAGCCAATTCTTCGCAGGTGTCGGCGGGCGTGAGCGGTTCGATCGTCGCGCACCCCGGCGGCGTGACGTTCTCGCAGACGGTCGGCGACACGTTCGGAATCGTCGAGGCAAAGGGCGCGGAAGGCGCGAGCGTGTCGAGCGCGAGTGGCGTGAAGGTCGATTCGCATGGCTACGCGGTCGTGCCGTATCTCACGCCGTACGACATGAACAGCGTCGATATCGATCCGAAGGGCACGTCGACCGATGTCGAGTTTGCATCGACATCCGAGAAGTCGGCGCCGCATCTCGGTTCCATCGTCATGTTGAAATACAAGACGGCGACGGGACGCGCAGCGCTGATTCGCGCGCCGCGTCTGAATGGCGAAGCGTTGCCATTCGGCGCGGAAGTCGTGGATGGCGAAGGCCGCGTGGCGGGCGTCGTCGCGCAGGACAGCCGCATTTTCGCGCGCGGTATTGACGAGAAAGGCACGCTCGTAGTGAAGTGGGGCGATCACGCGGGCGAACAATGCAGCGTCGATTATTCGTTGCCTGCGAAGAGCGGCAAGGCGGACGCGGGGTATGCATCAATCGAAGCGCATTGCTTGCCGCGCACGGTGATGGCGGCAAATGCGTTCTGACGTGAACGTGCAAGTTGGAGGAGCTTGCAACGGCGACCGGGCCTCCGAGAGTCCGGCGCGCCTGAAAGCCCGAGCCGTTTGAAGTTGCCAACCCGAACCCGTCTTAATTTCAATTCGCACCTTTGCACGCGAGCATTTACCGCCTAGAGTTAAAGTAGATTCTCAACTCTCTGGGAGGTGGGCATGAGAACCGGACCAAGGCAAATGGTGCGCTTGCTGGCGACGCTCAGGCATGCTGCGCACTGCAGGGCGTTACGCGCGGCGGCCGCGCACGAAGCTCAAGGTCGGGAAGAAGCCAATAAAGAGGCCAAGGAAGCCGAAGACAAAGAGCGCAATGCGGTCGCGCCGGATTCCTCGAAACTCCATCGGCGAATACATTGATTTGATTCAGACGCGCGCCGCGTTTCGATAGGGCGAAAAACGCCAATGTCCCGCCGGGTCTTTCACCGCGACGGCCCCATGTTCGTGCAGAACTTCGCTGACCGAAGCAGGTTTGATGTCATCCGAGATGCGGATCACAAGTAACGTGCGCTCGCGCATTTCCGGCAATTGCGGCACATCATCGATCTTTCTCGCCGCAGGCTCGTTCGGCACGAAGCGGTTGTGCGCGCCGACTACACCCTGATGTTCACCGTGCGCGACGTATTCCGCGTCGTCTTCACTGTGGGCAGGAAGCGGGAAGGCACCGATTTCGACGTCGTCGTGGCCTGAACGATATAAGTGCGTATCGTCGCGGCTCAGTCCTGCAAGTTGCAAGGCGCGCAGTGCTTCGTGCCCATCACGATAACAAGCGAACACACCAACTATGACTTGATTCATCGTCGCTTCCTCCATAGGCATGCGGTTGAGCAAGCCTCAAGCAACCGATTGTTGGACACGCAATGCCGCGTTTGATTCGAATTCGATTTGGCGGCATGCACGAGACTTATTCTTCATATGAAGGCAGCAATGGGCGTTCCCGCATGACAAATCGAAAGCCTCACGGGCGGTCATACTCGGGACCGTCCGGGTTGCGACCCTAAGCGTCATCGCATAAAGTGTGTGGGCTTGGAGAGCGGTACTCATGCGTCACGCGACGCGCCCTTGACGAGGTTTGATGATGGCGAATGCCCGCGTATGCATGCTTCTGCTGTGCGCGATTGCTGCTGGTCCGGTTTGCGCGGCGTCTTGTTATAGCGATGGCGACGTCGTGACGCTCGAAGGCACGGCCGCACGCCAGGCGCCACGACAAGCCGAAGCCGACGCCAAGCCAGCATGGGTGCTTACGCTCGCGCGCCCCATATGCGTGCTGAGCCAGGCTTCGGGACAAGCCGCGCCACAACAGTCGAATGTATCGACGGTGCAGGTCATCGACGCCATACCGACTGAGAATGCACGCATCCGTCTAACCGGCAAGCTCGTCACCGGCAATGTGAGCGCCTATTATGCGGTGCCGACCGCCATCTGGGTGCTGAAGGAACGCGTGATAACCAACGGCGAGTAAGGCGCGCCTTAGGCGGCTTTCGCGAGACAGCGCGAATATTCGGCGACGACGAACTGCAACGGCAGGTTGTCGAGCTTGCGTTCTTCGGCAAAGCGCACGATGGCATCGAGTTGCTGGCCGGTGCATCGAAATGCCTGGCGGCGCGGCGCGCAATACGTCTTATTGTTCGTGGTCATGGCAATCCTCTTTCCTGGTTTCTTGAACCTGGACCTTCCCCCGACAGGGGCAGGTCGTCCGACGGTTTAACCGTGGGTGCGCCTGCTCTTTGGTCGCTGCACGTATTTAGCCGCAGCGCCGCCTGGACCACCGCCTGTTGGCGCACATAATCATCGATGGTCGTTGTGTCTAGCGCAAACGGTGGGCCCGAGCAGTTACGCTGGGTGGGTTTGCGCACAGAGAAAGCGCGCTGAAGGGAAGAGAGACTTGCCTTGCCGTAAGCTGCAACATCGCGAGCGGCGCCGGTTCGCCGCCCGCGGATTCGTTTAGCCGTGTTGCTCGACGGGCGTCACATCGAGTTCGAGTTTCTGCGTGTTCCGCAGTACCGATACCTTGACCGCTTTGTCGATACGCGAAGCATCGAGCGTGCGCTGAAGTCCATCGACGCTATCGACGCCGACATCGTCCACCGCGACGATCCGGTCGCCCACCTGCAAACCGCCGAGCGCAGCCGGGCTGCCCTTGACGATCTCCATCACATGCACGCCGCTCGTCACCGTCAGCGCGAAGAAGCGTTGCACGCGCCGCGAGATGGGCGTCGTCGTCCCCGCCACGCCGATATAAGCGCGCCGCACGCGGCCATGCGCGAAAATCTGCATGATCGCCCACTTGGCCGTATCGATTGCGGTGGCAAAGGAAATGGCCTGCGCGCCGGAAATGATCGCCGTGTTGACGCCGATCACCTGTCCCGCCGAATTGATGAGTGGTCCGCCCGAATTGCCGGGATTGAGCGCCGCGTCCGTCTGAATGACGTCGTAGATCATGCGGCCTGAAGTGGAGCGCAACGAACGCCCGAGCGCGGATATCACGCCCGTGGTGACGGTCTGCGCAAGCCCAAGCGGATTGCCGACCGCGATGGCGATCTGCCCGACGCGCAGGCTGCCCGAATCGCCGAGTTCGACATGCGGCAGCGGCTCCGGGGAACCGATACGCAGCACCGCGAGATCGCTGCCCGGATCGTCGCCGACGAGATCGGCGTGAAAGCGGCCGCCATCGGCGAGCGTGACGGTGATCCGCGTCGCGCCATGCACGACGTGGCTATTGGTCAGCAAATAGCCATCCGGCGTGAAGATGAAGCCCGAACCGGTGCCGCCGGCCACGCGCCGCGCGCCGTTATGGTCGATATCGCGCTCGACCAAGATAAAAACCACCGCCTGCTGCACGCGTTCGAGCGCGCCGATCACGGTGCGCGAATAGGCATCGAGCAGAGCGGTATCGTCGAGCGTCAGGGCGTTCGGCGAAGGTGTGGCGTCCTGCGCACCGCGCGCAAGATCGTCGATGAATTGAGGTCGGCTTCCCATTGCTGGACTCCAGATGAACGTCTGGAAGCGGACATGCGGGGCAAGCCCGCGCTTTTCAAGATGGCGTTGCTCAGGGCGCGCGCGTGGCTCGTGCAAGCAAGGCCATCGGGCCGAGCGATTCGACGATCAGGCGCTGTGCGTCGTCGCGCACGAATAGCGAGCCCGCGAAGCCGAGCGCGTTCACCGCGACGCCTTCGACGTGCGACACATCGCGCGGCACGACGAGCATCCAGCGCCGCGTGACGAGCAGGTTGTAAGGCGCCGATTGATGCGTGCTGCCAGCGACATCGAGCGCTTTCACGCCGATGGCATCGAGTAGTTCGAGATAGATTTCGTGGATGCGTGCCGGCCCGGTTTGAACACCGAGGTCGAGCCACGCGGCGGCATGCATAAAACCAAGACCCGGCGCACGAAAGACGCCTTCGCCGCGCGCCGCTTCGATGAGTGCTTCGATTGGCAACGCGTGACCATCGAGCGGCAGCGGCACCATCTGCAGATGCTTATGCGGCTGACTCGATCCCGCGACCGAGCCGCCGTTGTAGAAACCCAGGCCATCGAACTGCGCAAGGCATGCACAGAGCGCGGCGAAGTCGTCGGCGCAAAGCAGCGCTTCCTGAGGTTCGAACGCGCTCGTCACGACGAGCAGATGATGCGCGAGCACGTTGAATTTATTGAGCAAGAGAAAGTGCCGCTCGCCTATATCGCCGACGAAGAGCGCTTCCTCGCACGGCGAAAAGGGATCGCGCCACGGGCTCGCGGCATCGGCGATGGATTTGGCGGCGAGCTTCGACTGTTCTTCCTTCCGGGCGAGATTCGCGACTTGCCGGACGAGAAAGCGCACGCCGCCGTCTTCAATGACGTGCTGCACGGTATCGAAGGAACGCAACGCGCCGCATGACAGTGCTTGAGTAGTGCGCGCCACGACGGTTTGCCAAGAAGGCGCGTTCGAAGGAAAGAGAGTTTTCATTGGCACTTGGAACTCGCTTCAATGATTTTCTAATTGCCTGTTAGCAGTTGAATGGAACGCTTGATGCAAATAGGCAGTTAAACATTCTTGAAGGCAATTAAAATAAAAAAACTCGAATTGTTAGGATTATTCGGCGTGTATTTTTGCTGTTTGAATCTATAAAATTTCCTTACCTTGTTCACCGACATTCGAACTGACTTCACAACTCAAGTTGAATGTGAGGGCAAGTAGGGGTTCATCTATTCAGAAGATATCGGATTACTTTGGTGCTCCGTAATTTTCTAGTGGGTGATTAATTTAAATCTTGTGTTTTGAAGAGGTATAAAAATGCAAAAGATCGATCGCGCCATGCTC
Source organism: Caballeronia sp. GAWG2-1 (assembly GCF_023631405.1). NCBI lineage: Bacteria > Pseudomonadati > Pseudomonadota > Betaproteobacteria > Burkholderiales > Burkholderiaceae > Caballeronia > Caballeronia sp. GAWG2-1. Next base: position 243,164 of record NZ_JALQDD010000027.1, on the reverse strand, counting down.
GTTCAGGCCAACATCGCTGGCGGTACCGCCAAGGGTGGGGCTGATTCGTCGTCGAGCACCTCGGTGACTATCAACATTAGCGCCGGCCAATAAGTACTGAGTCTGGCGAGACCAATGCCGCAAATTGTAGCAACAGCGGGACAATCTGCACATTGATCAAGTCGGCTTCAATCATCTCGTAAGTCAGTTTTATTCATCCTGTATCAAGGAATTATCATGCAAAAGATCGATCGCGCAGCACTCGTGTACTCCAACATCGCCGGCGGCGACGCTAAGGGTTCGACGTCGTCCAGCTCGACCTCGACGGTCAACATCACGATCACGGCATAAGCGTTCACGCTTACTGCTTCTGATTGTGACGCAGCAAGGGCTGCGCTGTGAGCGCGCCCTTGCTGTAATGATTCAACTTCACGGTTACCACCTGCGCGATACTACTCGCGCCACGCCTCACCCTTGCCGAATTCAAATCGTTCAAGCGTAGCCGCGTGCATTTCAATGCTGTACCCCGGCTTTTGAGGCGGCATATATCGGCCGTTTTTGATTACGACAGGATCAAGAAAATGCTCATGCAAATGATCGACATATTCGAGCACCCGGTTAGAAAGCGAAGCCGACACGCAGATGTAATCGAAGATCGAAATATGCTGCACGTATTCGCAGAGGCCGACACCACCTGCATGCGGACAAACCGGCACCCCGGCCTTCGCGGCCATCAGCAGCACCACGAGCACTTCGTTCAGGCCGCCTAGCCGGCAACTGTCGATCTGGCAGAAGTCGATAGCCTGCGCTTGCAACAACTGCTTGAAGATCACGCGGTTCTGACAATGTTCGCCGGTTGCAACGCCAATCGGCGCGACACGGCGACGAATGGCGGCGTGACCGAGCACGTCGTCGGGGCTGGTCGGTTCTTCGATCCACCATGGGTCGAACTCCGCGAGCCGGCGCATGTTCGCAATGGCTTCATCCACTTCCCAGACCTGATTGGCATCCATCATCAGTTTGCGGTGCGGACCAATCTCCTCACGGAGAATACGCGCGCGTCGAATGTCTTCGTCGATACTGCCACCCACTTTCTGCTTGAAGTGAGTCCAACCTTCGGCAACGCCTTCGCGTGCCAAACGGCGAATCTTGTCGTCGTCGTAACCGAGCCATCCTGCGGACGTGGTGTACGCCGGAAATCCCTGCGCGAGCATTTCCTGTTCGCGTTGGCCTCGCGTTTCTTGATTGCGCTTGAGCAAGGCGAGCGCTTCGGAAGGCGTGATCGCGTCGGTGACATAGCGGAAGTCGAGGCATCGCACGAGTTCTTCCGGGCTCATGTCCGCGAGCAGCTTCCACACCGGCTTCTTTTCCGACTTGGCCCACAAGTCCCAGACGGCATTGACCACCGCCGCGGTCGCGAGATGAATAGCGCCCTTGTCCGGACCGATCCAGCGAAGTTGGCTATCGCCCGTGAAGGTTCGCCAGAAGCCGCCCATGTCCGCGGCGATGTCTTCGAGCCGCTTGCCGACGACGAGCGGCGCCAGCGCATGCACCGCCGCGACGACGATTTCCGTGCCGCGTCCGATGGTGAAGGTGAGGCCATGACCGGCTAAGTCCGGCGTATCGGTTTCGAGGATCACATAGGCGGCCGAATAGTCGGGCGCGGCGTTCATCGCGTCGGAGCCGTCGAGCGAGCGCGAGGTGGGAAAGCGAATGTCTCGTACCGTGAGATTCTTGATCGTGGTCATGCGTGTCTCCTCAAAAGTTGTTGTGACGGCCAACGGAGCGTTCGCGCGGGAAGCTAGGCGTATGCCGAAGCCACCCGGTCCGCTAGCATGTTAGAGGCAAATCGCGCGCGACGTGAGAAGGCCGCGTTACAGCAAAGGACGAATCGGTCTCGGGCGGCGCGTGCGCGAGTTCAAAAATCCCGATGCGCTAAGATCAACGCCTAGGCTTCATCCGCAAACTCCGCCGCCCGGCGAAAGCAAACGACCGTTCACAATCCCGAGGAAAAATCCCTGATGCTGCGCCGTGTCGTCTTCAATCAGAAAGGTGGCGTAGGCAAGTCCACCATCGTCTGCAATCTGGCAGCCATCAGCGCATCGCGCGGTCTGCGCACGCTCGTGATCGACCTCGATCCGCAAGGCAACGCGAGTCAATACTTGCTTGGCGCCGACGCCAAGGATGCCAGCCCGAATCTGGCGACGTTTTTCGAATCCGCGCTCAGTTACAGCTTTCGCGAGCCGACCTTCGACTCGTTCGTCCACTCGACGCCGTTCGAAAATCTCGACATCGTGCCGTCGCATCCGAACCTGGACGCGCTTCAGAGCAAGCTCGAGTCGCGCTACAAGATTTATAAGTTGCGCGATGCGCTCAAAGGGCTCGAAAACTACGACGCCGTTTATATCGACACGCCACCCGCGCTGAACTTCTTCACGCGCTCGGCGCTGATCGCCGTGGACCGCTGCCTCATTCCCTTCGATTGCGACGACTTCTCGCGCCGCGCGCTGTATTCCGTGCTCGAAAACGTGCAGGAGATCAAGCACGACCACAATCCGGAACTGATGGTGGAAGGCATCGTGATCAATCAGTTTCAGCCGCGCGCCAGCCTGCCGCAACAACTCGTGGACGAATTGCGCGGCGAAAATTTGCCGGTGCTGGATTCGCACTTGTCGCTCTCGGTGAAGATTCGCGAGAGCCACCAGCACGCGCGACCCATGATCTATCTCGAACCGCGTCACAAGCTCGCGCAGGAGTATCTGGCGTTGCATACGGAGTTAAGCGGCTAGCTCATGTCCATTCGGCTTCGTCGTCGCCGGATTGAGGCAGCGTCAGTCCCGATGCCGGCAGCGGCAACGCCGTCTTGTAGCGCACCTGCTTGAGCGCGAAGCTCGAACGGATGTTGGCCACGCCCGGCATCTTCGTCAGGCGTTCGAGAATGAAGCGTTCCAGCGCGGCCACGTCGGGCAAGACGACGCGCAAGAGATAGTCGGCGTCGCCCGTCATCAGATAGCACTCCATCACCTCCGGCCGCTCGCTGATCGCTTGCTCGAAGCGCGCGAGCGCGTCCTTTATCTGCTTTTCAAGACTCACCTGAATGAACACGTTGATGCTGAGGCCGAGCGCTTCCGGGCTCAACAACGTGACGTGCTGGCGAAACAGCCCGGCTTTTTCCAGCGCGCGGACGCGGTTGAAGCACGGCGTGGCCGAAAGGTTCACCGCGCGCGCCAGTTCCGCGTTCGTGATGCGCGCGTTTTGCTGCAACTGATTCAATATGCCGATATCGATACGATCCAGCCGCTGCCGTGTCTGCGAACTCATGGTCGAAATATTCCGTTATTGAGCATTTTTTAAGAATATCTACACTACAGGAAAGCGCGAAGCCAGCCAAATGAGACGCACATTTTGCGAAGCACTGGATATGCTGTGTAAAACCTCTCTTTGCGCACGCAACGACCCGGAGTCGCGCCATGACCGATTTATCGAGCGGAACCAACCAGCTTCTTTCTCTTGCGAAGGGCCGTGAAGACACGGACCCCGACGAAACCGCCGAATGGCTGGACGCGCTCGATGCCGTCGTCAAGCACGTGGGAAAGGAGCGGGCGCAGTATCTCTTCGACCGGCTCGCCGAACATGCGCGGTCGGTCGGCGTGGAGTCGGCGCGGGCGCGGGCCACGCCGTATCGCAATACCATTGCGCTCGCGCAGCAGCCGCAGTATCCCGGGAACCTGGATGTCGAGGAACGCCTTGCCGCCGTGCTGCGCTGGAACGCGCTCGCCATGGTGGTTCGCGCCAACCGCGCTTATGGCGAACTTGGCGGGCATATCGCGAGTTATGCGTCGGCGGCGGATCTGTTCGAAGTCGGCTTCAATCATTTCTTCCGCGCGGCGGATACGCAAAACGGCGGCGATCTCGTTTATTTTCAGCCGCATTCGTCGCCGGGCGTTTATGCGCGCGCCTATCTCGAAGGCTTTCTCAGCGAAGACCATTTGCGCCATTACCGGCAAGAGATCGCGGGGCCGGGCTTGTGCTCGTATCCGCATCCGTGGCTGATGCCCGACTTCTGGCAATTTCCCACGGGCTCCATGGGCATCGGTCCGATCAACTCGATCTACCAAGCGCGTTTCATGCGCTACCTGCAGAACCGGAATCTGCTGCAAACGGAAGGCCGCAAGGTCTGGGGCTTTTTCGGCGATGGCGAAATGGACGAGCCCGAGTCGATCGGCGCGCTGTCGCTCGCGGCGCGCGAGCAGCTCGACAACCTCGTCTTCGTCATCAATTGCAATCTGCAGCGGCTCGATGGACCGGTCCGCAGTAATGGCCGTATCGTCGATGAACTCGAAGCGCAATTCACGGGCGCGGGCTGGAACGTCATCAAGGTGCTGTGGGGATCGGACTGGGACGCGCTCTTCGAACGCGACCGCACCGGCGCCTTGCTGCGCGCCTTCGCCCATACCGTCGACGGCCAGTTCCAGACTTTCTCCGCCAACGACGGCCGTTACAACCGCGAACGCTTCTTCGGGCAGAACCCGGAACTCGCGTCACTCGTCGCGCATATGTCGGACGAGGACATCGACCGCTTGCGGCGCGGCGGTCACGATGTCCGCAAACTCCACGCGGCCTACACCAAAGCGCTCGCGCACAAAGGTCAGCCGACCGTGATTCTCGCCAAGACGATGAAGGGCTTTGGCATGGGAACGGTCGGTCAGGGCCGCATGACGACGCATCAGCAGAAGAAGCTCGATCTCGAGGAGTTGAAGGCGTTTCGCGACCGCTTTCGGCTGCCTTTGTCCGATGCCGACGTCGAGCACGTCAAGTTCTACAAGCCCGCCGACGATGCGCCGGAAATGCGCTATCTCCACGAACGCCGTAAAGCGCTCGGCGGTTACTTGCCGCGCCGGCGCGCACGCGCGTCGCAGGCGCTCACGCCGCCCGCGTTGAACACCTGGGCGCAGTTCGCGGTCGATGCCAAGGGCAAGGAAATGTCCACGACAATGGCCTTCGTGCGCATGCTCGGAAGCCTCATGAAAGACGCCGCGATCGGCCCGCGCGTGGTTCCGGTGGTCGCCGACGAAGCGCGCACGTTCGGCATGGCGAACCTTTTTAGGCAGGTTGGCATCTATTCGCCGCTCGGGCAGTTGTACGAGCCGGAAGACATGGGCTCGATGCTTTATTACCGCGAAGACACGCGCGGGCAGATTCTCGAGGAAGGTATTTCGGAGGCGGGCGCGATCTCGTCATGGATCGCGGCGGCGACGTCCTACAGCGTGCACGACCTGCCGATGCTGCCGTTCTACATCTACTACTCGATGTTCGGTTTTCAGCGCATTGGCGACATCATCTTCGCCGCGGCGGATCAGCGTTCGCGCGGCTTTCTCATCGGCGCGACGGCGGGGCGCACGACGCTCGGCGGCGAAGGCTTGCAGCATCAGGACGGTACGAGCCATCTCAGCGCATCGACCATTCCGAACTGCCGCGCCTACGATCCCGCGTTCGCCTACGAAGTCGCCGCGATCGTCGATGAAGGCATGCAGGAAATGATGGTCCGGCAAAACGACGTCTTCTACTACGTCACCGTGACGAACGAAAACTACGCGCAACCGTCCGCGCCCAACGACGCGCTCGACGACGCGACGCGAGCCGGCATCCTGCGCGGCATGTATTGCATCGGCGGTAAAGAAAGCGCGGCGCAGGTCCAGTTGCTGGGCTCCGGCGCGATCCTCAACGAAGCCATCGCCGCGCGCACCATGCTCAAGGACGACTGGAACATAGAAGCCGCCGTGTGGAGCGTGACGAGCTATACCGAGTTGCACCGCGATGGCGCGTCGGCCGAGCGCATCGCGCGCCTTTCCGATGTCGAGGACAACGCGCTCGAGCCCTACGTCACGCGCGCGCTCGCGGCATCTAATGGACCCGTGATCGCGGCCACCGATTACGTGCGCGCCGTGCCAGAACTCATCCGTGCTTACGTGCCGCGCCGTTACGTGACGCTCGGCACGGACGGCTTCGGCCGCAGCGATACACGCCAGGCGTTGCGCGCGTTCTTCGAAGTGGACCGCGTGGCTATCGTGGTCGCGGCGCTCAAGGCGCTTGCCGATGACGCAACCGTCGACCGCTCCGTGCTCGCACGGGCGCGTGCGAAGTACGAACTCAGTGCGGAAGTGAGCGATGCGCCCTGGTTACGTTGAGCGCGCGGCGGCGAGCAGGGCGCGCACTTCGTCGTCGCTGGTTTGATCGAAATCGGCGTAGAACTGGCCGACGCCTAAAAAGTGCGGCGGACGCAGCACACACACGAAGTCGTCGACGGCCTCCTCGAAACGCGCTTCCGATCTCAGTGGCGCGACGGGCAACGCCGCCACGATGCGCGCGGGCCGTGCGGCGCCCGCATGACGTAACGACAGCGCCGCCGCTTTCATGGTCGCGCCGGTGGCAAGGCCGTCATCCACGATGATCGCCACGCGTCCATTCATATCTAGCGGCGGCCGTTCGCCGCGATAAAGCGTCTCGCGCCGCTCGAGTTCGGCGCGCTCCTAGGCGATCACGCCGTCGAGCGCGTCTTCGGTGACGCCGGCGGCGGCGACTATGCGTTCGTCGAGATAGAAGGCATTGCCGGACGCGATGGCGCCCATTGCGAGTTCGGGCTGCACGGGCACGCCGAGCTTGCGCACGACCAGCACGTCGAGTGCGGCGCGCAAGGCATCCGCGACTTCGAAGGCGACCGGCACGCCGCCGCGAGGCAGCGCGAGCACGGTGACATCGTCGCGGTCGGCATAGTCGCGAAGATACGCGGCCAGTACACGGCCTGCGTCGCGACGGCTTTTGAAGACGGAATCCATGGCAATGGTGCTGCGGGCTGCTTACTTGTCGTTCAAGCATAGTCGTTAAAAGCGCTTGCGTAAGCCCGTCAAACGCGTGCCGATGTGATAAAACTCAAGGCGGAGCCGGGCGCATGAGCGCGTGTTCCAAAGGGACAGCGGGACAGCAAACTTTCCGGGCCGCGAATATGACCAACGATTCCGATTACGCCGCGCGACAGCAATCGATCATCGAGGAACTCAAGGTTTCGCCGTCGTTCGATGAAGCCGCCGAAACCGAATTCCGCATCGCGTTTCTCGCCGACTATCTGGAAGCGCAGAAGCTCAAGACCTATGTGCTCGGCATCAGCGGCGGCGTGGATTCGTCGACGGCGGGGCGTCTTGCGCAACTCGCGGTCGAACGCTTGCGCGCGCGCGGCGCCAATGCGCATTTCATCGCCATGCGCCTTCCTTACGGTGAGCAGCGCGACGAAGCCGACGCGCAGCGCGCGCTTGCGTTCATCCGGCCCGACGAGACGCTCGTGGTCAACGTAAAGCCCGCAGCCGACGCCATGCTCGCTTCGCTCAACCTCTCGGGCGCGCGCTACATGGACGAGAAGCACGAGGACTTCGTGCTCGGCAACATCAAGGCGCGCCAACGGATGATCGCGCAATACGCGGTGGCGAGCGCGCGCGTGGGCGTGGTGATCGGCACGGATCACGCGGCGGAGTCCGTGATGGGCTTCTTTACCAAATACGGCGATGGCGGCGCGGATGTCCTGCCGCTTTACGGCCTCGATAAACGCCGCGTGCGCGCGCTTGCCAGATCGCTTGGCGCAAGCGATGAAATCGCCATGAAGGTGCCGACCGCCGATCTCGAAACGCTCACGCCGCAAAAGCCCGACGAAGACAGCTACGGCATCTCTTACGAAGACATCGACGACTTCCTCGAAGGCAAGCGCGTATCCGACGAAGTCTACAAGACCATCTATCGCTTTCACGGCGCGACGCATCACAAACGCGTACTGCCAATAACACCTCAGGACGACTGGCGCAAGGGCGCGCTTTGCCACGCCTGAACCGCGTTCGCTTGGACGGCGGGCGCGCACCGGTTACGATATACCCGTCGATTTCATCGCAGGGCGAAACGCTTGAACTCAACAGAGACCGCGACATTCGATCTGCCGCTACCCACGCGTAACTTCGCCCTGACGCGCCGGGTGCTGATGCTCGTGCTGGCCGGCTCGGTCGTCATTCCGTTAGTCTGCCTCAGTATTTATGGCTACTACGACCACGAGCGCCGCTTTTCGGACGCCGAAGAACTTACCGAGCGCCTCTCGCGCGTTGCGAACGAACATGCCATTAAGGTGGTCGATCTCAACCAGCAACTGGAAACGCGCATCGTCGACTTACTGGGCGACAGCGACGACGCCAACATCCAGGGCCGTCAGGAAGCGCTGCATCGCACGCTCGACAGCATGAGCGGGACGCTCGCCCAAGTGGCGGCCATCTCCGTGTTCGGTGCGAATGGCGTTCTGCTGGCCAGCAGCCGCTTCTATCCCGCGCCCACCGTATCGATTGCAGATCGTGACGACTTTCTGTCCGCCCGCGAAGTCGCGCCCGTCGCGTACTTCTCGCTGCCGCTGCGCGGCAAGGTCGCGAAGTCCGATGTCTTCACCACGACCATGGGCCGCATCAGTCGCGACGGACGCTTTCTCGGCGTCGTGTCGATCGCCCTGAAACGCGCTTATTTCGTCGACTTCTATCGCGAACTCGCCGCGAGCGACAGCGCGCTCGTCATCGGCTTGTACCGGCGCGATGGCGGCATTCTCGCGCGTTATCCCTTGAGCGACGTCGACGCGCAGCCTGCCAACAACACGCCCTTCACCAACGCCTTTCGCAATAACGAAGTCTATGGACAAGCGCGCATGAGTTCGACGGTCGATAACGTCGAGCGGCTCATTGCCTACCGGCGCGTCGGCGACTTTCCGCTCTACGTGGCGACGGGTTACGCGGCTTCAGCCTTGCAAATGCGCTGGCGTCAGCACCTCGGGCTCGTGGCCGCCATCGCGGCGCTGCCTTGCATCGTCGTGTGGCTCTTGATTGCGTTCTCCATTCGCCGTCTGAACGCCGAACAGGTGGCGTGGGAGCAATGGCAGTCGGAAGTCGCTTCGCGGCTGTCGACAGAGGCGTCGAGCAGGCAATTGCAGCGCATGGGCGCGCTTGGCAATCTCGTCGCCAACGTCGCGCACGACTTTAATAACTTGCTGATGGTCGTCGGCTCGAACATGGAACTCGCGCGGCGCAAGCACTTCAACGGCGTGGAAAGCGAAGTCATTGCGGTGGAGCGTGCGACGGCGGGCGCGGAATCGCTTGCGCGCCGCCTGATGAGCGTGGCGCGTAAGCATCCGCAAAAGCAGGAGCTGCTCGATCCATCCAACTGGCTCAAGACCACGCTCGATCTCGTCAAGAGCGCGGTGCCGCCGTCCGTTTCGGTGAAGGTGGAATTGTCGCCGGACTTGTGGCGGGTAAGGGCCGATCCGGTCGAACTGGAGCTGGCGCTGGTCAACATCGCCGTCAATGCAAGCGAGGCCATGTTGCATAGCGGGCGTCTCGTCATCCGTTGCCAGAACGCGCGCGTGCGCAACGGCGAAAGCGACTTGCCCGAAGGCGAATACGTGCTCATTTCCGTGACCGATAACGGCGAAGGAATGAACGAAGAGGTATTGCGTCGCGCCTTCGAGCCGCTGTTCACGACGAAAGAGCGCGGCGCGGGCACGGGCCTCGGCTTGACACAGGTGCTCGCGGCTTGCGAGCAGGCGGGGGGCACCGCGCGTATCACGAGCGTGCCGGGCTCGGGCACGACCGTGCGGCTTTATTTGCCGCGTCATCATGCAGCGGCATCGGTGGCGGTGCCCGTTCCGGTTCACAATCCGCCTGTGAGCGTGGCGCCCGTGCCGAAGGCCGAAGCGCCGCGCCCGGCGCCATCGTTCAACGACGAAGAGCATCCGCTGCGTGGCTTGACCGTGCTGGTTGTCGAAGACAACGTCGATGTCGCCGCCGGCGTGATGGCCGTGCTCGAAGTGCTGGGCTGTGTCGTTCATCACGAAGAGAGCGCGGATGCCGCCTTTGCGCTGCTCGGCGAAGGCTACAGCTTCGACCTGATTCTCTCCGATGTGCAGATGCCCGGTCGCATGAACGGCGTCGATCTGGCCGAGCAGATCACGCAGCGACTGCCCGCGCAGAAGCTCATTCTCATGACAGGCTATGCGGACGAACTGGACCGTGCGAGGCATCTCAATGTGCCGATTCTCGCGAAACCTTTCGACATGGACGATCTCGTCGATGTGGTCGCACCGGGCGTGCCGCACTGAAGACGCCGGGCTGGCGTCTTAGCCCTTGTCGTGAGTGGAGAACCCGCGCGCGCCGACGAGCGGATTGAAGCCGGCGGACTTGCGTTGGCTTGGTTCATCGCTTGCCTTCGATGAACGCGATGCCGTCCCGCTCGAGCTTTTGCTTTTGCTTTTGCCGCCAAGCTGATTGAGCAGCGCTTCGTCGTCTTCGGGCGCTTCGTCGGATGACGCCGCAGCCTTGGCGCTCGCGCCGGCGCCCGCCGCGAGATGTTCCACCACCGACATGAAGTCTTTTTGCGCCGATCGCAGCGGGCGGCCCGGCATCATGGTGAGCACCACGGCTTCGTGCACCGAGCGATCGTCGACGGTACGCAGGGAAGCGGCTTCGCTCCAGTCGATCGCGCTGTTCGCGTAAGCCGCGATCACGTGATGCAACACGGCAGGCGAAAGCACGCCGGCGTCGTAAAGGCCGACGATCTGCCGTTCGGCGAGCGCGAACAAGCTCGATGTGACGGCCTTCGCCTTGGGCTTGCGCGCGGCCATTTACTTCGCAGCCGGCGCAACGCGCCATACGCTATTGCCGACATCATCCGCGACGAGCAACGCGCCGCTGTGGTCCACCGCGACGCCGACGGGACGGCCGAGCGCGTGGCCATCGGTGGAGAGAAAGCCTGTCAGTATGTCTTCGGGCGGACCGGATGGCTTGCCGTCATCGAACGGAACGAACACGACCTTATAGCCGCTCCTCGGCTTGCGATTCCACGAGCCATGCTGACCGATGAACGCGCCGCTCCAGTAATGCTGCGGGAACGCTTTGGCATCGTAAAACGTGAGTCCGAGCGATGCCGTATGCGCACCGAGTGCATAGTCCGGCGGGATGGCCGATAGCACGAGCTCGTCGCGCTGCGGCTTCACGCGGTCATCCACATGCTGGCCGTAATAGCTGTACGGCCAGCCGTAGAAGGCGCCGTCTTTGACCGAGGTCATATAGTCGGGCACGAGGTCGTCGCCGAGTTCGTCGCGCTCGTTGACCACGGTCCATAGCGCGCCGCTTTGCGGTTGCCACGACATGCCGTTCGGGTTGCGCAAGCCCGTGGCGAAGAGGCGTGTCTGCTTCGATTCGACATCGACTTCCATGATCGCCGCGCGGCCGCTTTCGGCATCGATACCGTTTTCCGCGGCGTTGCTGTTCGAGCCGACCGTCACGTAAAGCCGCTTGCCGTCCTGACTCGCGATGATGTTCTTGGTCCAGTGATGATTAATCGGGCCAGCAGGCAAGTCGATGAACTTCTCTCCCGCTGTCGTGATCTGCGTGGCGCCCGTTTCGTACTTGTAGCGCATGACAGCGTCCGTGTCGGCGACGTAGAGATCGTCACCGACTAGCACCATGCCGAACGGAGAATGCAGCTTGTCGATGAACACCGTGCGCGTTTCCGCTATGCCGTCCCCGTCCGAGTCACGCAAGAGGACGATGCGATCAGGACTCGGCACCGCCGCGCCCGCGCGCTTCATCACCTTCTTCATCACGAGGCCTTTGATGCCCGCGTTTGTATCGTGCTGCGCGGGCGCATTGCTTTCCGCGACGAGCACATCGCCGTTGGGAAGCGTGGCGAGCCAGCGCGGATGATCTAGACCGGTTGCATAAGGCGTAACGTTGAACCCTGCGGCCGCAATGGGCATTTGTCCTTGCTGCCAGGGCTTGGCAGGCGCGATGTTCACGGTTGGCAACATCGACTTATGCGGCGCGGGCAGGGACGGGTCCGGGCCGAAGCCAGGCGCGTAGTCGTCGGCCATTGCAACAGTATTCGTGGCCGCAAGCGCCACGACCAGCGCAGCGGTACGCGTGAGAGGGTGCAGGTTCAAGCTGGTCTCCAGGAGATTGGCAGGGACTGCAACGCTGAGAGTCGTCTCAGCCGCCGCCAATACCTTGCGTCACCTTGCCCGTGCCGCCGCATGTTTCGCACTTCTCGCCGTCGAGCTTGCCCGAGCCGTTGCAGGCCGGACACAGGTCTTCGCCGGTTCCGGGCGCGCCGGGTTCGGCTTCGTCGCCGGGGCTGAGCGGTGGGTCTTCAATCATGGTGTCTCCTGTCTTCTGCGGTAGGTAATCCACGAGCGAGCAAGAGTCGTTCCCTCGATAGGACGGTCTCCCGCTCAGGTGCGCCCCGATGCTCAGACGAATACGCAGCACTAGCCGTTGATATAACGGCGGACAACGTCAGCCTTGATCGATCGTGTTGCAGTGGCTCGCATTGCGCGAGCCCGTGTTTCAAGGCTTGCGTCCGAATGCTTCGCGCAACCGCTTCTTGGCGCGCTCCAGCGTGCTGCGGCGTGACTTTGGCAAATTGCGCCCGGCGCGGTTGATATAAAAATTCAGCATCGCCATGGCCGATTGAAACGGCGAGCCCTTGCGACGCTTGCTTCTGGTCGACGAGCGCTTCAACGAATCCGCGATCTCGTCCGCGTTACCGGTCTTGAAGATACTTCCCTCGATATCCATTGCGTCGCTGGTCTCCATCACATGATGCGACCAGCGTTTGGGCGAGGGTTTCGCTGTCGACTTTTTACCGGTGGTAGCGAGGCCGTGTCGCTGACGCGTGCTGTTCGACTTGCCGCGAGGCTTCGCCTTGCTCGTCCTCGTCTTGGTCTTTCGAGTTGCCATAGCCTATTCCTCTTAAGCCAAATAATTTCTGCGTTGTGTCGAGCAATGGGGCGGCGCGCCATCGACCGTTTAGCTACTCGCAACGCGCCGTGCGGCTTCGAGCGTGATCGGCTCGCGCATGGCTTCGGCAAGCCGGCCTATGGCGGCTTCATGCCCGCATCCGACCACCGCGCGAACCTCGCCGTCTTTCAGCAGGTAAGCGATGAACTGCTGCTGATCGAGATCGCCATCTATTTCGACGTGCTCGGGTTCTCTGACGTGGCCGAGATACTCGAAGTTCTTGTCGTAATGAAAGGTCCAGAAAAAAGGCACGCCGATGTAATCGCGTGCGATGCCCGCCATGTTGTACGCCGCCACGCGCGCATGTTGCTGGGCGACGCGCCAATGTTCGATGCGACCCATTGCACCGGCACGCGGCAACGGAAAGCGCGCGATGTCGCCCGCTGCGTAGAGACTCGGCGCGGCAAGCATCGACGCATCGACTTCCATGCCTTCGTCGTCGCCCATCGTGACGCCAGTGATGAAGTCCGTAGCCGGCGTCACGCCCGTTCCCGCAATCACGACATTGGCCTGTAGCCGTTCGCCGGATTCGAGCAGCACTTCGCGCACGGCGTCGTCGCCTTCGAACGCGCTGACATGCGTATCCATATGGAACGTCACGCCGTTTTGTTCATGCATGCGCTTGAACATCTCGCCGATGCGCGTACCGAACTGCTTCGCGAATGGCACCTTGCCGGGCGCGACGACAGTGACTTCAATTTTGCGCTTACGAAGACACGAAGCCACTTCCAGACCGATGAAACTCGCCCCGACGATCACGACGCGCACAGGTGATTGCACTGCATCGAGCGATGCAAGAATCTCTTTTGCATGTTCGCGATTGCGCAGCAGATGGATATGCTTCAGATTCGAGCCCGGCGCCTTGAGCGGCTTGGGCGTGCCGCCCGTGCAAACGAGCGCGGCGTCGTAATCGACTGTCCGACCGCTGGCGAATTCGGCTTGCTTGTTGCTCGCGTCGAGTCGCACGGCGCGTGTCAATTCGCGTTCGATCTTATGAGCGTCGAAGAAATCGTCGTCAAGAAGGGGCGGAACATCGTCGGGCGGCATGTCGCCGGACAGCACGAACTTGCTTAGCGAAGTGCGATCGTAAGGCTCGCGTGCATCGTCGCCAGCGAGCACGATACGCCCGCTGAAGCCGGCTTCGCGCAGCGCCGCGCATGCCGCGGCGCCTGCGGCGCCCGCGCCGACGATGAGCATGGTTTTATCCGCGCCATGCTCGTCTTGCATCCTCGGCGCTTCGGCATCAAGCGAGACAAATACATCGCCATTCGAAACGGTGACTGGATAACGCGTCAGACCTTTGAGCGCCGGCGGCTCGACGAGACTGCCATCACTGACTTCAAACGTGCCCTTGTGCCACGGGCAAACGATGCGGCCGTTGCAGATCGCGCCTTCTTCGAGCGGCGCGCCTGCATGCGGACAGTCGGGTGAAAAGGCGTGCACGGCCTGACCGTCGCGCACGAGAAGAATCGGTGTTTCGCTCGCATCGTGCTTGATGCACACACGCGTGCCGTGCCCGGTGGGCAAGTCGTCCACGCGAGCGACCTTATGTTGGGAAGGGGACATTGCACTCTCCGGTGTCTATCCCGGAGCAGGAAGCAATTCCCGGACCGCTTGCCAACTGAATGCTTGGATTAGAGCGCCTCAGTGACCGCGCGCAAAAACTGCTTGGTGCGTTCATGTTGCGGCGCGGTGAAGAACTGTTGCGGCGCGGCCTGCTCGATGATCTTTCCTTCTGAGAAGAGGCAGACGCGATCCGCGAAGTCTTTTGCAAAGCCCATTTGATGCGTGACCATCAACATGGTGAGGTTATGTTCGGAGCCTAAGCGCCGAATGACATTGAGGACCTCACCGCAGAGTTCGGGATCGAGCGCGGAGGTCACTTCGTCGAAGAGCATGATTTTAGGGCGCATGGCAAGCGCCCGCGCGATGGCTACGCGCTGCTGCTGTCCACCCGACAATTGCGATGGATAGTGACCGCATTTTTCCGACAAACCGACCATGGATAGCAACTCGCGTCCACGTTCGATTGCTTCCTTCTTCGAAAGACCTAGCACGCTCGTAGGCGCTTCAATGACGTTCGTGAGCGCGGTCATGTGCGGGAACAGGTTGAAGCTCTGAAACACCATGCCGATCTTGCTGCGCACTTGCCGCACATGTCGTTGCGACGCGGGTACGAGCTTGCCGCCGCGCATCTCATGCGTGAGAGACTCGCCATCGACTTCGATTACGCCGTCGGTCAAGGGATCGAGCGTCATCAACACGCGCAGCAGCGTGGATTTCCCCGAGCCGCTCGGCCCGATGATCGCGACCTTCTCGTTACGCGCGATATCCAGATCGAGTCCATCGAGTACGGTAAGCGCGCCGTATCGCTTCGTCACGTTGCGAAAGCGCACCATCGGCGTATTGGCTTGCGCGTCGGCGGCTTCGCCTAACGACGGGTCGAGGTCTCGTTTCATCGGTTGCTCCTTGATTTCCATTACTGTGCGCCATCCGCCGGGTTAGCCATCGTGTCTCCGCGCGAAATCATGGCAACCTGACCCGCCGTTCGAGGTGGCGCACGCCCGAAGCGAAAGTCACGCTGATGATCAGAAAGAAGACGCCCGTCATGGTGATCGGTTCGAGATAGCGGAAGGTTTCCGAGCCGATGTTCTTCGCCTGCTGCATCAATTCGACCACGGTAATGGCTGACAACACGGGCGTGTCCTTGAACATGGCGACGAGGTAATTGCCGAGCGCGGGAATCACGGGACGAATGGCCTGTGGCAGAATCACGCCGCCATACGTGCGCCAGGGCGACAACGACAGCGCACAGGCCGCTTCCCATTGTCCACGCGCGACGCCGTTGAGTCCTGCGCGATAAACCTCCGACACGTAACACGCATAGTGCACGGCAATGCCGATGGTGCCCGCCATCAACGCCGACATGGTGAGTCCATAAAGCGGCGCAACGTAGAAGAGCACATACACCTGAATCAAAAGCGGCGTGCTGCGAATAAACTCGATGAAGAAAGCCGTCGCCTTCGAGACGAAAACGATCTCGCTGCGTCGCAGTATTGCGAGCACGAGGCCCAGCACCAGCGCGATGGCAAACCCCACTAGCGTGATGCCGATGGTGTATATCGCGGCGTGCAGCAGTTCCGGCAGGATATGCAGCGCGTATGTCACATCGAAGAGTTGACCGAATGTCGTCATGATGCGGCCCTCGGCGCGACGCGACGAACGGCGACGTGACTGCTTACGCGGCGCTCGAAGTGACGCATTACCGTGACGATGATCTGCGCCAGTACGAAGTAGATCAGCAGCGTCAGCCCGAAGATTTCCGCTGTCTTGAAGGTCGCTTCATCGAGTTGTCGCGCGCGGAACGTCAGGTCCGAAAGCGTGATCAGCGACACGAGCGAAGTCCCTTTGAGTAATTCGATCATGAGGTTCGTGGCGGGCGGCAGTGCAATGATCATGGCTTGAGGCAACACGACGCGGCGTAGCCTGACCCATGCCGGCATGTTGAGTGCCAGTGCTGCTTCGTATTGTCCGCCTGCCACCGAGTGCAATGCGCCGCGCAAAATCTCGGAGCCATAAGCGCCGTAATGCAAACCCAAACCAACGATGGCCACGGTAAAGGGCGTCAACTGAATATTGAAGGGCGGCAAGGGCAGCACGAAGAACAGCCAGAACAATTGCACCAGCAAGGACGTGCCGCGAAAGACTTCGACATAGACATTGCCAAGCCAGCGCAGGGTACGATAAGGCGCTTCGCGCAGCGTCGTTGCGATGCCCGCCATGACGATCGCAAGCATGATGCTGAGCACGGCGATCTGGATCGTGACGAGCGTGCCTTTCCACATCAGCGGCAGTAGCTCATTGAGGTCACTCATGACGGTTCCTCGCTAAATGAACGACGCGACGCGCGCCTGTACCGAATGTATCTCTGCTCAACCGCCGCAAAGTTCAGGCGCTTTCTTCGTGGTCAGATTCGTCTTGTCGAAGCCGAACGGTCCCACCGTTTTCAGATGATCGTCCGTGCCGAGCCAGGCATGGAGTTCCTTGTTGACCGCATCGCGCAGATCGGTGTCTTCGGGGCGAAAGGCGAGTGCGCCATAGCCCGTATGCTTCGGGTCGTCGTTGAACTGGCTCGTTGCTTCGACTAGCGGGCCGCCCTTCGTCGCAAGCCCCTTCATGGTGAGCGAGGTGCCAACGGCTGCATCGGCGCGGCGTGCGCGCACGGCCTGCAATTGCGCGGTGGTATCGGGCACCTGAAGAATCTGGTCGTCCTTGATGCCCGCCTCGCGTGCATAACCGAGTTCCGCCGTGCCGGCCATTACTGCGAGTTTCGTGTCGCCTTGCTTGGCGACATCGGCGTAACTGTGAAGGTTTTTGGGGTTGCCCTTGAGCGTCAGCAACGTGTCGGGAATTTGATATTGCGGATCGGCGAAAGCAACCTGCTTGCAGCGCTCGGGCGTAATGTACATGCCCGCTGCAATCACATCGAAACGGCCTGCCTTGAGGCCCGGAATGAGCGCGCCCCATTCTGTCAGCACCGCATCGACTTTCTTGACGCCCAGTTTGGCGAATACTTTCTTGGCGATTTCCGGCGATTCGCCCGTCACGGTGCCGTCGGCCGTCGTATAGGCGAAGGGCGTTTCGTTCGCATAGCCGATGCGCACCTCGCCGGTGCGTTGAATTCGTTGCAAGGTGGTTTCCGCGGCAGCGCCCGCGCTGAAGGCACTCAAGCTCGCCGCGGCGACGCATGCGGCCACCAGCATTCCAGACAGTCGTTTGGTCTTCATAGCGTTTTCCGTTTATAGCGTTGGTAGCGTTCGTATGGTCGATTGCGCGCGTTCCTTGAAGGCTGCGGCTAGATCGGTCATGGAGAAAACCCTTATAGGAAGCGGTCTTCACAGGCTTTACCGCGCAGCCACCGATGCAGAATACAAAGCCATATATTTGTTCCGATTGCTCTAGGACAATTATTTTTCAAGGAGCTTTTGCGCCACTATTGCGCATGAGTCAAGCGCACGAGGAGTGGAAATTGAATCAGCGATGGCGCGAGGCCGTACGCACCGTGCAAGGCGTACAGTCGAAATACAAGCGGCTCGTCAAGGCGATGGCGCTGGATATCGAGAACGGCACACTGGCTTCAGGCGCACGCTTGCCGCCGCAACGCGAGGTCGCGGCGGATCTGGAAATCAGCGTGCAGACGGTCACCAATGCCTATAAAGAACTCGAGCGCCAGGGGCTGATTCGCTGCGAAGTCGGGCGCGGCAGCTTCGTCGCGGCGCGCGTCACGGAAACCATGTCCAACTACATGCTCGATACGGCCGAGCGCTCCGTGGTCGACTTTTCGATTGCGCGTATCGTCCATACGCCCGAACACGATGCAATGTGGCGCAAGGTCTGCGCGACGCTTGCAACCATCGAGGATCAGCCCTGGATACGCGCGTTTCGTCCGATTGCGGGTTTCGAGCATCATCGGCAAGCGGGTGTTGCTTGGCTCGAATCGCTCAACATGCCTGCGACCGCTGAGACGCTCCTAGTCACGAATGGTGCTGCGCACGGCATCTTTCTGGCGCTTGCTTCCATTGTCGGACCGGGCGATACCGTGCTCTGCGAGAGCCTGACCGATCACGGCGTCATAGGCTCCGCGAACGTGCTCGGCTTCACGCTCAAGGGACTGGAAATCGACGAACATGGCATACGTCCCGAACATTTCGAGGAAATGTGCGACAGCGAGCGCGTAAGCGCACTGGTCTGCACACCGACGCTCAATAATCCCACGGTCGCCATCTTGACCGACTCGCGCCGGCGCGCGATTGCGCGCATTGCAGAGCGATACGGCGTGTATGTCATCGAAGACGATGTCTACGGCGCGTTGCCCGCCAAGGCGCAGACGCCGATAGCAAGCCTGATCCCCGAACTGGCGTTCTATTGCACGAGCATGACGAAGTCAGTGTTAAGCGGCTTGCGCACGGGCTTCATGACCGTGCCACGGCGTCTTGCCTTGCGCGCGGAAAGCGTGTTGCGCGTATCGAGCTGGATGGCGACCTCGCCGATAGCCGAAGTCACCGCGCGCTGGATCATGGACGGCACGGCGCAACGTCTCGTGCAGATACAACGCGAGCGGCTTTCGATGCGTCAGAGTGTCGTGCGTGAAGTGCTGGGAGAATATGTGCTCGGCAGCCATCCGAACGCGCTCTCTGCGTGGCTGCGCGTGCCGGATGAATGGGAAGCGGAACGTATTACGCGCGAACTGCGCAACCGCAATATCGCGGTGACATCGCCCGATCCGTTTCTCGTGCGCGGCGCTGAGCGGCCCAATGCGGTGCGTCTGTGCGTGGGCGCCGAAGTGGGCGAGGCGAGCTTTCGCACGGCCATAGAGACCATTCGCGAAGTCTTCGAGCAATTTCCGCACGTGCACGACTTCAACTAATCTCGCATGCGCGGAAATGAACTAGGACAATTCAAAACGATTTTTTAGGACATTAGACTCGGTTGCATCGACACTTGCTCAATGCAATCGCGCCATGTCCGCACTCACGCTCGACGATGTTTATCGCGCACGCCAACGCATCGAAGGGCGTGTGCTCGTCACGCCGCTCGTGCAGTCGGCGACACTCTCGCGCGTTGTAGACGCACCTGTCTACCTCAAACTCGAAACGCTTCAGCCTACCGGCAGCTTCAAGTTGCGCGGCGCGACCAACGCATTGGCGCAACTCGCGGAAGCAGGGTGCAAGCGTGTCGTGACGGCATCGACGGGTAATCATGGCCGTGCGATCGCGCATGCGGCGCGCGCGCTGGGAATCGAGGCCGCAGTGTGCATGTCATCGCTTGTGCCAGCGAACAAGGTGGATGCGGTCGCGGCGCTCGGCGCGCGCGTCGTGATTGCAGGCAAGAGCCAGGACGATGCACAAGTCGAAGCGCAGCGCCTGGTGCGCGAAGAAGGCTATGCGTTCGTACCGCCTTTCGACGATGCGCGCGTCATTGCGGGGCAGAGCACCATTGGTCTGGAGATTATCGAAGCGCTTCCCGACGCATCCGCTATCGTCGTGCCCCTGTCGGGCGGCGGTCTTTTCAGCGGCGTGGCATTCGCGGCAAAAGGCATGAGGCCAGGCATCGAAATGATCGGCGTATCCATGCAACGCGGCGCCGCCATGCATGCGAGCCTCGAGGCGGGCAAACCCGTTCTCGTCGATGAACTCGAGACGCTGGCGGATTCGCTCGGCGGCGGCATTGGTCTCGACAACCAGCATACGTTCGCGATGACACGTGAATTGATCGATCGCATGGTGCTCCTCGATGAGCGTTCGATTGCTCGCGGCATTGCACATGCATATAACGAAGAGCGGCTCGTGGTGGAGGGCGCAGCGGCCGTCGGCATCGCGGCTGTGCTGGATGGTGCCATCAGGCCGCGTGAAGGTGGGCCAGTGGTTATCGTCGTGAGCGGTTGCAACATCGATATCGATACGCACCGCCGCCTGATTGGAGCGCTTTGATGACGTCTTCAATCGATCGTTCCACCATCTTGCTAGGCGAAGCGGAGCTGCGCGAACTCGTGCCGCTCGACCTCGATGCGATCGCACAGATCGAAGCTGCCTTCCGTTCGCTTGCGACAGAAGCGGTGGCGATGCCGCCGATTCTTCGCCTCGACATTCCCGAACACGCTGGCGAAGTCGACGTAAAAACCGCTTATTTGCCGGGTCTTCTGAGTTTTGCGATCAAAGTCAGTCCTGGCTTCTTCAACAATCCCTCTCTGGGTTTGCCGAGCTTGAACGGTCTCATGCTCGTGCTTTCGGCGCGCACGGGACTGACGCAAGCCGTGCTGCTCGACAACGGCTATCTCACGGCGGTACGCACGGCGGCAGCGGGTGCTGTCGCCGCACGCTGGCTCGCAAGACATGACGCCAAACGCGTGGCGATCATCGGTGCGGGCGAACAGGCGCGCCTTCAACTCAAAGCGTTGCGACTGGTACGCGACATCGATCACGTGACCGTGTGGGCCCGCGAAGGCGAGCGCGCGTTGCACTACGCACGCGATTGTGAAGCGGCGGGCCTTGAATGGGCTGTCGCCGATAGCGTGAGCCACGCGCTCAGGCATGCGGATATCGCCATCACCACGACACCTAGCCGCGAGCCGTTGATTCACGCCCGCGATCTTCATGCGGGCTTGCATATCACCGCGATGGGTTCGGATGCCGAGCACAAGAACGAGATTGCGCCAGACGTGTTCAAGGCGGCGCGCTACGTGTGCGACCGCTTGCAGCAAACGCGCGTGCTTGGCGAACTACATCACGCGATAAGCGCAGGGGTTATCGCCGCCGATGCATCGTTCGCCGAATTGGGACAGATCATCGCGCAGCAAGTGCAAGGCCGCATGAGCGATGACGACATCACCGTATGCGATCTCACCGGCACCGGCGCGCAGGACACGGCCATTGCAGCACTTGCGCTTGCAAGAGCACGCGCGACGCGTGCAGGAAGCATCTTTCACAACGACGTGACGCTTTGACAGAGGGGACGATGTCCGAAATCAAGCAAGAGAAGCGAGGCGAAGCGCCGGTCGTGCGCTTGCCGTTCGATCGCGGCGAGTACGACGCGCGCATGGCGAAGACGCGACGCGCAATGGAGAAAGCAGGTATCGACCTGATGATCGTGACGGACCCGACCAACATGGCATGGCTCACCGGTTACGACGGCTGGTCATTCTATGTGCATCAATGCGTGCTGCTTGCCATGGATGGCGAGCCGGTATGGTTCGGTCGCGGGCAAGATGCGAACGGCGCGAAGCGCACGGTGTTCATGGCGCACGAGAATATCGTCGGATATCCGGATCACTACGTGCAGTCTCAGGTTCGTCATCCGATGGACTTTCTCTCGATTGAAGTCATCGTCGCGCGCGGATGGGACAAGAAGCATATCGGTGTGGAGATGGACAATTACTACTTCAGTGCGAAGGCGTATGCGTCGCTCGTTCAGCACTTGCCCAACGCGAAGTTCAAGGACGCGACCGCGCTCGTCAACTGGCAGCGTGCGGTGAAATCGCCGCGCGAGATCGAATATATGCGTGTGGCGGCGCACATCGTCGAGAAGATGCACGCGCGCATTCTCGACAAGGTCGAGCCTGGCATGAGGAAGTGCGACCTCGTCGCGCAAATCTATGACGCCGGCATCACGGGCGTCGAAGGCTATGGCGGCGACTATCCGGCTATCGTGCCGCTCTTGCCTACTGGCTCGGATGCAGCGGCGCCACATCTCACATGGGACGACTCCGCGTTCACTGCGAATGCCGGGACGTTTTTCGAAATCGCCGGATGTTTCAAGCGCTATCACTGTCCGCAATCGCGCACGGTTTATCTCGGCAAACCGCCGCAGCATTTCATCGATGCCGAGAAGGCGGTAGTCGAAGGCATTGAAGCAGGACTCGCCGCTGCGAAGCCGGGCAACAAGACCGAGGACATCGCCGATGCGTTCTTCGCGGTGCTGCGCAAGTCGGGTATCGAGAAGGATAGCCGCTGCGGTTATCCCATCGGTGCGAGTTATCCGCCCGACTGGGGCGAGCGCACCATGAGCTTGCGGCCGGGGGACAAGACGGTCCTCGAACCCGGCATGACGTTTCATTTCATGCCGGGACTATGGCTCGATGACTGGGGTCTCGAGATCACGGAAAGCATCCTGATTACCAATACCGGCGTCGAGACTTTCTGCAATACGCCTCGCAAATTGTTCGTGAAGGAGTAGTACGATGCGCGCGTCACCGATCAGTCCGACCGTCGACTTCGAAGCCGACGGCGAACAACACGGCTTCCTGAAGCTGCCGTATTCGCGCAACGATTCGGCGTGGGGTGCGGTAATGATTCCGGTCACGGTCATCAAGCGCGGCGACGGACCGACCGTGTTGCTCACGGGCGGCAATCACGGTGACGAGTATGAAGGGCCGATCGCGTTGTCGAAGCTCGCATCGACGTTGAAGGCCGGCGATATCAATGGCCGCTTGATCGTGGTGCCGTTCATGAATTACCCGGCGTTTCGCGCGGGTACGCGCACGTCGCCCATCGACGCGGGTAATCTCAATCGCAGCTTTCCGGGCCATCCCGATGGCACGGTGACGCAGAAGATAGCCGATTACTTTCAGCGTCATTTGCTGCCCTTGGCGGACTACGTTCTCGACATTCATGCAGGCGGGCGTACGCTCGATTTTCTTCCGTTCGCGGCGACTCACGTGTTGGCGGATGCACGGCAACAGGCTCGCTGCGAAGCCGCCATGCGCGCGTTCGGCGCACCTTATTTAATGCGCATGCTCGAACTCGACAGCGTCGGTTTATACGACAGCGCAGCCGAAGAGGCGGGCAAGGTGTTCGTCTCCACCGAACTCGGTGGCGGCGGTTCATCCACTGCTGCTAGCGTCGCCATCGCGGAACGCGGCGTGTATGGCTTCCTCGCCCATGCGGGCATCATCGACAAAGAAAGCGTGATTGGCGAAGCGCGCACGACCACGCTGCTCGATATGCCCGATGGCGCGTGCTATACGACGAGCGAACACGCGGGCTTGCTGGAGATGTGCCGCGATCTTGGCGACATGGTGGCCGAGGGCGATGTGCTTGCGCGTGTTCATGACATCACGCGCTCTGGCGCGACGCCGGTCGAATATCGCGCACAGCGTGCGGGACTGCTTGCGGCAAGGCACTTTCCTGGCCTCGTACAGACAGGTGACACGGTGGCTGTCGTGGCCGACATCATCGAACGCAACATACCGGTGACGATCTGACTTGACCAAACTCGACCGATACGATCTGGCTATCTTGCGCATTCTCGCGGGCGACGGACGCATTACGAAGTCGCGTCTGGCGGAGAAGGTGAACCTGTCGATCTCACCTGCATGGGAGCGTGTGAAGCGGCTCGAAGAAAGCGGGATAGTCAAGGGATATCGGGCGAATATCGACTGGACGTCGGCGTTCAAGGGAAGCCGTATCGTCGTGGAAGTTACGCTCTCGCGGCATACCGCGTCAGACATGAGACGCTTCGAAGACCGCGTGCAACAAGCGTCCGAGATCGTGCAGTGTGTGGCGACAGGTGGTGGTGTCGATTACGTGCTGCATGTAGTCGCGCGGGACATAGACCACTACCAGCGCTTCATCGACTCGTTGCTGGTCGAGGAACTCAGCATCGAAAAGTACTTCACGTATATCGTGACCAAGGTCATCAAGGACGATTGCGGTGGTCCGCCCGAGTGGGCGCAAGTTTGAGTCGCGAACATCGAAACAGAAAAAACACCAGGCGTGGCAATCGATAACGAAAAATTCCGCGACTGCATGAGCTTAAAGTGACTCCATCGAATTAGACTCAAGAGCGAATCAACCGATAGGAGCGAACGTCATGCTGTTAGGACATCCGGTTCTCTTCAAGTCGCTGTGCTATGTGGACGGCCGTTGGGTACATAGCAACAATGCCGCGTCGATCCCGGTGGTCAATCCCGCCGATCAGCGCGTCATCGGGCATGTGCCGATGCTCGAACGCGAACAGGTCGTCAGCGCCGTCGGAGCCGCCGACCGCGCGTTTCAAGCTTGGCGCTGGACACCCCAGCAAAAGCGCAGCGCGTTTCTCATGCGCTGGCATGAACTGATCTTGCGTCATCAGTCTGACCTCGCCGGCATTTTGTCGCTGGAGCAAGGCAAGCCGCTCGCCGAAGCGAAGGGCGAGATCGCATATGCCGCGAGCTTTATCGAATGGTTTGCCGACGAAGCAAAACGCCTTGCAGGACGCACCATTCCAACGCATATCGATGGCGCGCATCTCGGCACGGTCATGGAGCCAGTCGGCGTTGCGGCGCTCATCACGCCATGGAATTTCCCCGTGGCGATGATCACGCGCAAAGCCGCAGCCGCTATCGCGTCGGGCTGCACGGTTGTCATCAAGCCTGCGCACGAAACGCCTTTTTCAGCGATGGCGCTTGCACAACTCGCGGAAGAGGCTGGCTTTCCCGCAGGCGTGTTCAACGTCGTGATCGGCGAGCCGCAGATGACCATGGAAGCGCTCGTGAGCGACACTCGCGTGCGTGCGGTGAGCTTCACCGGTTCGACGCGAGTTGGAGGTCTGGTGGCAAAGGCCGTGGCGCAGGCAGGCATCAAGAAGCTTGCGCTCGAGCTTGGCGGCAATGCGCCGTTCATCGTGACCGAGGACGCAGATCTCGAACATTCGGTGCGCGTTGCGATTGGGGCAAAGTTTCAGACATCGGGTCAGGATTGTTGCGCCGCGAATCGCATCTTCGTGGCGCGACCCTTGTACGAAGCGTTCGTGCAACGTTATACCGAAGCGGTCAAGGCACTGAAGGTAGGCAGCGCGTTCGAAGCGAATGTCGATGTCGGTCCGCTCATGCATCAGGCCGCTTTCGATGCGACCGTTGCGCGTATCGAAGACGCAAAGGCGCAAGGCGCGCGCATCACTGTCGGCGGCAACGCGCATGAGCTCGGTGGATGGTTCTATGAGCCGACCGTTGTCGCGGATGCTAGAGCTGGCATGCGTATCTACGATGAAGAGAACTTCGCGCCCATCTCCGCGATCTCTCCGTTCGATACGCTCGACGAAGCCGTGACACGCGCCAACGATACGGAATACGGCCTTGCCGCCTATATCTGCGCCACGCGCATCGACACGATCTTCCAGTTGGTGCGACGGCTCGACTTCGCAATGGTCTCGGTGAACGGCGTCAAGTTCACGGGCGCGCCCATTCCCTTTGGCGGCATGAAGGCATCGGGTCTCGGCCGCGAAGGTGGCGCGGAGGGCTTCGAACCGTTCGTCGAAACGAAGTATTTTTGCTTAGGGAATCTGGGTCTGCCGCTTTCGAGCGCAGCCTGATTCAACCCACGTTAAGAACACGCATAGCGCTCCAAGGAGAAGCACATGAGCCAGCAACAGCAATCGCTTGAACACTTGTTCGCGGAAGATCGCGCGCATTTCATGCATCCGTCCACGCACGCCCACGATCATGCAAGCGGCGCGTTGCCGGGCAAGATCGTGACGGGCGCCAAGGGCATTCGTATCGAAGATCATCAGGGCCGGACTTATATCGATGCATTCGCAGGACTGTATTGCGTGAACATCGGCTACGGTCGAACCGAAGTGGCCGAAGCCATTTATGAGCAGGCAAAGAAGCTCGCTTACTATCACACTTATGTCGGCCACTCGACCGATGCGATCATCGAGTTGTCGTCGCGCATCATCGCGTGGTCACCGGAAGGCATGAAGAAGGTGTACTACGGCATGTCCGGGTCCGATGCCAACGAAACGCAGGTCAAGATCGTCTGGTACTACAACAACGTACTGGGTCGCTCGAACAAGAAGAAGATCATCTCGCGCGAACGGGGCTATCATGGCTCGGGCATCGTCACGGGCAGCCTCACTGGCTTGCCGAGCTTTCATCAGCACTTCGACTTGCCGATCGATCGTGTGAAGCATACGGTTTGTCCGCATTGGTATCGAAAGGCACCGGCTGGTATGAGTGAAGCGCAGTTCACCGCATACTGCGTGGAAGAACTCGAGAAGCTGATCGCGAAGGAAGGCGCGGATACCATCGCTGCGTTCATCGCCGAACCGGTCATGGGCACGGGCGGCATCATCGCGCCGCCGGAAGGTTACTGGGATGCTATCCAGCAAGTGCTCAGCAAGCACGACATCCTCTTGATCTCCGATGAAGTCGTGTGCGGCTTCGGACGTCTCGGCTCGAAGATGGGCGCGCAGCATTACGGCATCAAGCCGGATCTCATCACCGTGGCTAAGGGCCTCACGAGCGCTTATGCGCCGCTGTCGGGCGTGATCGTGGGCGAACGTGTATGGGATGTGATCGACAAGGGCTCACGAGAGCATGGTCCGATGGGACACGGTTGGACCTATTCGGGTCATCCCATTTGCGCGGCTGCTGCACTGGCCAACCTCGACATTCTCGAACGTGAAAACCTCACGCAGAATGCGGCGGAAACGGGAGCTTATCTGCATGCGCAGCTTCACGCGGCATTCGATTCGCATCCGTTAGTGGGCGAAGTGCGTGGCGCGGGTATGCTTGCCGCGCTCGAATTCATGGCCGATAAAGACGCGCGCAAACCTTTCGATGCGGCGCTCAAGGTCGGGCCGAAGGTATCGGCAGCGGCTCTGGAGCGCGGTGTGATTGCGCGAGCCATGCCGCACGGCGATATTCTCGGCTTTGCGCCACCGCTCGTAACGACGCGTGCCGAAGTGGATGAGATAGTCGGCATCGTCAAGCAGGCGGTCGACGCGGTGGCTAATGACGTGATCGGATCGACTGTCGCGAGCTGAAGGTCGGAGTGGAATGCGCGTTGCTCATGTTGTTGGCACCGACAGCCTTTAACGGGAGCAAGCAATGACGATTAACGACAGCGAACAGAAGAGCACGGATAAGCCGCTTGGCGATGCTGGCAGCGGAGCAAGCGGTGGCGGTTCTATCGGCAATCTGCCGGGTCCCGGTTCAGCGACAGGAGGCGATCCAAAGCAAGGAGTGCGTCACCCTAATGCGGGAGAGATAGAGCCTGAAAATAGGCGGCTTGACGAAGATCCGCATCAAACGGCGGAAGTGCCTTTGGGTTCAGGCAGCCGACCTGAACCGGCAGGAAAGGGTGGACTTGGCCCACAAAAAAGCGAAGGTGACGGTGCAACGTCGCACGAGTCGCTCAAGCCTTGAAAAGAAAGCGGCCGCTTTGTGCGGCCGTTTTCTGCTTGGCGATTAACGCGTGGCGATGTACATCGTGATTTCAAAGCCAAAGCGCATATCGGTAAAGCTAGGGGTTTCCCATTTCATAAAGCCTCCTTTTGCAAGAGCGGCCAAGCGGTTGCAAGACCGATGCGCGGTTCTAAGCTTGGTTTAGCGCCGGCCGAATCCGCGCCCAAAATTCGACGCGCTTTAATCCTAACGCGTCTTAGGCGTCTGCATCATTGAAAATTGCCCGCGAGATCATTTAATTTATTTATAGCGGTCTTGGCCGGTTTCCCGAATCGTCAGGGGATGTACCTACTTTGTCAGGGTCCGTGACGGGATTCTGTTCCAGCGCTTCTCCGGGACGAGGGATTACCCTGTCTGCCTCGGACGGCTCGATTTCGTTCAGACGATTGCCGCCGGGTGTACGCGGCTCTTCATGCAAGTCGTTATTTGTTTGCGCGGATGTCATTACGGTTTCCTTTAGTCGCCTTGTCGTTACGTGAACCAAGTTGATAGAGCAGCAACCGTTGTACCTAAGGTCAGCGTGCGCCAGGCGCACTTGATGCTAGCCGATTGATATGTCTATCCACTCCAAGGAGCGAAGCATGTCAATCGAAGCGGACCGTATTTCCGATCTCGAAGTGAAAGTCGAAGACACGTTGTACATGTTCGATACAAAGGATCGCGCTGACGCGTTCATGCAGTGCCTTGGCAACGACTCGTTGCAGACGTGCACCATTAATCACGCGCCTGTATCGATGCGCGCTATGACGACCGACACAGGCGTGCCGGAAGGTGAACCGGGCAGCATCATCTCGCCCTCGCTTGGCGGCATGCCCTGATCCAATGCTCAAGAATCAGAGAATGGCGCTTGAAGTAGTGCGTGGCGCAAGCGCGCTGCGCGTCAGCGACTCTAGTGGCAAAGGCTTGTCGAAGAAGTAGCCTTGCGCCTGCGCTGCACCCATGTCGCGTAGTACTGCAAGCGTGGCCGCGTCCTCGACGCCTTCGGCGACAAGCGTGAGATCGAGCGACTCGGCCATTCGCACGATAGCTCGCACGATCGCGCGACTGCGAGGGCTTTCGGTCAGTTCGAGAATAAACGACTTGTCGATCTTGAGGCCGCTGAACTGATACTGATGCACATAGCTCAGGGACGAAAAGCCCGCGCCGAAGTCATCCAGTACGACGGACATGCCGTTATCCGCGAGTCTTTGCATGGTGCGGCGCGCAAGATCCGGCTCGGCTACGAGCGCGCCTTCCGTGAGTTCGAGACATACACGCGATGGCGACACGCGATAACGCCTGAGCAGCGCAAGGACATCGTCGGCGAACTCGGGGCGCGTCATGCTATAGCTCGAACAATTGACATGCACGGGCGGCCAGTGCGCAAAGCTGGCATTGGAAAGTATCGCGGCGACGCGTTCCAGCATGTATAAGTCGAGCCGACCGATGAGGCGCAGCCCTTCCACGGCAGGCAGAAATTCGCCGGGTGCCACGATACGTCCATCGGGTTGGCGCCAGCGAATCAACGCTTCGAGCGCGACCACTTGGCCACTCCCTACATCGACGATAGGCTGAAAATACGGCAGCAACTCGTCGTCGCGCTTGATCGCGTTACGCAATGCGCCCTCGCGTTCGACCTGATCGGAGACCTGTCGGCGCAGCTCCTGATTGAACACGACGAAGCTGTCGCGGCCCGCGTTCTTGACGCGATACATCGCGGTATCGGCATCGCGCAAAAGATCGGCGGGCTCGGTATGAAACTGCGTGTCCGCGCTCACGATGCCAATGCTGCACGAAGAAAACACCACATGTTCTTCGATATGAAACGGCAGATCGAAAGCCGCGAGGATGCGCTTGGCAATCGCCACCGCGTCGCGTACCGGCGCCTTGGGCGACAGCACTGCGAATTCGTCGCCGCCCAAGCGCGCGAGCAGATCGGTGGAGCGCAGACAATCGCGCAGACGCGCGGCGGCCTGCACCAGCAGCATGTCGCCGAAATGATGACCCAGGCTGTCGTTCACCACCTTGAAGCGATCGAGGTCGATGAACATCACCGAGAGCTCATCGCCGCGTGTCTGGTAGTCGTGCCATGCACCACGCAGCCGATGCATCAGATGACTGCGGTTGGGCAGGCCGGTCAATGCATCGTGCGAATTCTCGTACAGCAGACGCGCGTTGACATCGTCGAGTTCACGCGTACGGGCCTGCACACGGGCTTCGAGCTCGAGGTTGGCTGCATGCAATGCTTCGGCATCGCGGCGGCGCGAGAGGGCGGTATCGATATGGCGCGATACGAAGGTCAGCAACTCCTGATCGCGCTGCGAATAGCGCACGAGCGGCGAGTAACTTTGCACCGCGAGCACGCCGCGCACGACATCGCCATCGAACAGCGGAATGCCGAGCCACGAGCGCAGGCGCACGTCGTCGTGATCGGTTTCGAACGCCCCTTCCGCGATGAGACGCAGCGCTTCCTGATGATCGATGAGACGCGCGCGGCGTTCGCGAATCACATACTCGGTGAGCCCACGCTGGCCGCGACGCGGCGCGGGCCGCTCCTGCACGATCTCATCGACGTAATAGGGAAACGAGACTTCGCATGTTTCGGTTTCGAAGAGCGCCACATAAAAATTGCGCGCATAGAGCAGCTCGCCGACGATGCCATGCAAACTGCGAAAGAACTCCATCATGTCGCCGGGCCGGCTCGACAATTCCGCGATCTGATAGAGCGCTGCTTGCAGATGCTCGGAACGCTCGCGCTCGGCAATGCCATGTCGCAAAGCAGCGTTGAGCTTCGACAATTCGGAGGTGCGGCGGGCGACCTGTTCTTCCAGATCCGCGCGATGCAGGATACGGTCGAGCGCCATTGCGACGTGACGCGCCACGACTAAAAACAGCGCGCGGTCCTCGGCGGTGTACATGCGCGAGACGTCATAGACCTGCATGGCCAGCATGCCGAAGACTTCGTCGGACGCATTCTTGAGCGGCGCGCCCATCCAGAACTCGGGGCGATCGCCGATGCAATAGAAACGCTCCGCGCGTTCGGCCGCGCAGATGTCGGCTGCGGTCACAAAGAGCGGCTGCTCGCTCGTGAGCACTTGCCCTGTCATCGAAAGACGCTTGGGATCGAGAATGTCGTAGTTCTCGGCGGCGACCACGTCCGTGTCGATCACATCGACGTAATACGGATAGGTGATCTTGCCGGTCTTGCGGTCGTAGAGCGCGAGGTAGAAGTTCTCGGCGTCGATGAGCGTGCCGAGACGCTCGTGCACGCAACGCAGAAAATCCGCGCGCTCGGGCACCGAACTGGCGAGATACGCGATCTCATACAACACGCGTTGCGTGAGTTGCGCGCGCGCGAGGACATCGGCCTGCACGCGTTCACCAAGTGCGCGCGCGAGTTCAGCGAGATGTGCATTGTCGCTGTATGCCACCGGCGCGAGCAGCCAGCCGAGCACGCTTTCGCCGCGGCCGGTCGGCCATGCATGCCAGCCGTGCGCGGCGCAGGCTTTCGCGAGGCGGTCCTCAGCGATGTCGCTTGGCCACGCTGGTATGCAAAATTCATTGCCCTGGCGTTCAAGATGCAATTGCTCCCCCGCGCGATACCAAGCCCATGTGTTGGGGCAAGCGGACGCGGCAGTGTCCCGCAGCAAGGCGTCGATGGACGGTGCGATGTTCGCCAGCGCGGCATCGGCAGCGGCAGTCACGTCTTCCTGTGCGGCCTGAGCCGCCTGCAGTGGCGCGTTATACGCGGAAAACACACTCATCGGCGCTCCAGGCCCTCAGGCCGCCTCGTCGGACGGTTGGTTAAGCAAAGCGGCTCGCGCACGGTTGCCCGAAGCGCCTCATGCAATCGCTCTTACTCTGGTATCGGCAGCGAGCATACAGCCTTGAGCATGGATGACAAAAAAAGCGGCAGGATTGGCTTTTGCATGCACTTTATGCCGATACCGCCGCGCGGGCGAAGCGTTCGCGGTAAGTCTGAGGCGCAACCCCGAGTGCGCGCACGAAGCCGCGTCGCATGGTTTCTTCCGAACCGAAGCCGCAGCGTGCCGCAATGCGCTTGACCGGCAGGTCCGTGTCGCCCAGCATACGGCGCGCGGCTTCCAGCCGCATTTGTTCGATGGCGCGAGCAGGCGTTGCGCCGGTCTGCGCCCGGTAATGACGCACGAAGCTGCGCTCGCTCATGCCGACGCGCGCCGCCAGCGTTCCGATGGATAGATTGCATGCAAGATTCTCCGCGATCCATGCATGCAATTCGCCGAAGCGTTCGCCCGAGTCCTTCTGCAGCGAAAGCGCGGCGCTGAACTGCGCCTGCCCGCCGGGGCGCTTCAGAAACACGACGAGATGACGCGCGACATCGAGCGCGAGCGCGCGTCCGAGATCATCTTCGACGAGCGCAAGCGCCAGGTCGATTCCCGCTGTCACGCCCGCGGAGGTCCAGAGATCGCCGTCGCGGATGAAGATGGGATCGGACTCGACCCGCACCGCCGGAAAGCGGCTCGCGAGCTCGGCGCAGCGCGTCCAGTGCGTGACGGCGCGGCGTTCGTCCAGCAGGCCGGTCGCCGCAAGCAGAAAGGCGCCGGTACACACCGATGCCGTGCGGCGCGCATGAGCGGACCGCGCGCGCACCCAGTTGACCAGCGTGCGGTCGCGCAGCGCTTCATGCACGCCCCAGCCGCCCGCGATGACGAGCGTGTCGCACGGCTCGCGCGCATCGGGCAGCGCTTCGCCGATCAGCCCAAGTCCCGCCGATGCTGTCACCGTGCCGCCCGGCGCGACGACTCTCGCGCGATAAGGGCGTGGCATGCCGGCCTCGCGCGCCAGTTCGTTCGCGGACGCGAACACCTGCAAGGGACCGGCGACATCGAGCAACTGAACGTCGGGAAAGGCGAGTATGTCGATGATGCGTGGCTTCGGCGATGACATGATAGCTAGGGCGCTTGGCGTAAAAGGTGGGGCGATCGACCATCTCGCCATAGCGTAGCGGCGTAGGATGCATTCGTCCACCTTCATTCTTCAACCTGCCACCAGAGAGAAAGCGATGACCCTTCAAATCGGCCTGCTGCTTTTCCCGCGCGTTCAACAACTCGACCTCACCGGTCCGTACGAAGTCTTTGCGCATCTGCCGGACGCTAAAGTGCATCTTGTATGCAAAACGCTTGCGCCTGTTCCTTCCAGTACAGGGATGCAACTCACACCCGACACATCGTTCGCGGAATGCCCCACACTCGACGTGCTCTGTGTTCCCGGAGGCGAAGGCGTCGGCGCTCTGATGGAAGACAAGGAAACGCTTGCGTTCATCCGCCAGCAGGCCAAGGGCGCTCGCTTCATCACTTCGGTATGCACCGGTTCACTCGTTCTCGGCGCGGCCGGTTTGCTGCGCGGCAAGCGTGCGACGACGCATTGGGCTTTTCACGAGCTGCTGGGCGAATTCGATGCGACGCCCGTGCACGCCCGCGTGGTGCGCGACGGCGCCTTGTTCACGGGCGGTGGAATCACGGCGGGCATCGACTTCGCGCTGACGCTCGCGGCTGAACTCGTCGGCGAGCACGAGGCGCAGGCCATTCAACTGCAAATGGAGTACGCGCCCGCGCCGCCGTTCGATGCCGGGGATCCGAATCACGCGCCTGCCGCTGTAGTGGCGGACGTGCGGGAGCGCTCGGCGGCTTCGCTCGCAAAGCGCAGGGAAATCACGAAGCGCGCGGTGCATCGGCTCGGATTGAATGCTTGATGCAAAATGCCGGCATGCCGCATTTTGAATGCCAAATGCCTGTATTCAGAACCGCTTTTGCATGAAGTACCGCGCACGTCCTGAATGGAAATCAGCGAGTTCGCCGAAGACTTCGAAACCGTGGCGAACATAAAGATCGCGGGCTGCGGGATTGAGCGTATCGAGCCACGCGGCGCGGCAGCCGCGCTTGCGTGCCTCGACTTCGGCGGCGTCGAGCGCGTGAGCGCCAAGTCCGCGACCGCGCGCATCTTCGCGAACCCAGAGCCATTTGACGAAAAGCCATTCCCACGCGGTGAAGCCCGCGAGGCCGCCTACAAAGTCGTCGCCTTGATAAAGCGAAACGGCCAAGTCGCGATGATCGCTTGGTCCGAGTTGACCGGCATTGAACGCGGCGAGACCGCCTGCCACATCGGCCTCGAACGATGCGTCGATCCAGTCGGTCACGGATACCGTCACTTGGATACGCTCGCCCTGCATCAAAGCTGCTCCGGCGGCGCAAGCGAGACGCCGGTAATGCCGTGTCGCGCGAACGCATCCCGAATAAAGCCCGACCGTTTGATGTCCTCGATGAAGTCGCGAAGATACTGCGTGGCCGCATCGCCGCGAGTCTTCGGCAAGCCCATTGCCTGCCTGATCACCATGAAGCGCCCGTCGATCAGCCGTACCCCGGGCGTGCGAGCGGCGTCGGCCTCGAGTTGCTGCTTCACGCCCGCGGCGACCTCGATCCCGTCGCGCAGAAAAGTGTCGACCACCGCCTCCGACAGTCCAGTGCGCACGAGTTGAGCATGCTGCAATTCGCGCGTCAGGAAGAGGTCGTATGCGCTCCCTTTGCCCACCATGATGCGATTGCCCTCGCGATCCACATCCTCGATGCGAGAAAGCGGCGAGTCGTTGCGCACCAGATAGCACCCTTCGATCAGCACATACGGTGCAGTGAACGCAATGCCCGCGCCACGCAGCGGATCGATCGCGAAGAAGCCGACATCGGCCTGTTCCGCCGTCACCGTCTCCACCGATTGCGCGGCGTTGGGAAAGGAATTGAATGCAATCTCGACGCCGAGCCGCGCGGCCAGTTCGCGGGCAATATCCACGGAGACGCCGCTGGGTTCGCTGCTCGCCGAATCGCGATGCACGAGCACGGGGTTTCCAAGGTTGAGCGCCGCGCGAAGCGTGCCGGTTGGAGCAAGAGCGTTTTTCGTGGTCGCGGTTAGCGTCATGGTTTTCCTTCGATGAGAGACGTTGGCATCTTGCGTTCTGCATGCAAACCGATCCGATGCAGAATACGCGATGCGCCAACCATCTGGCAAAGGAGAACGCATGCAGATACCCCGCATAGACAGTCGCGAGTTGATCGATCGCCTCGAGCTCGAACCGCATCCCGAGGGCGGCTACTTTCGTGAGACCTATCGCGCGAATTCAGGAGTCACGCGCAAGGGCGAGGACGATTTCCGTTCGGCATCGACAGCCATCTATTTCCTCCTTTGCGATGGCGCTTACTCCGCCTGGCACCGTATTCGGTCGGATGAAGTCTGGCATTTCTATGCGGGTGACTCGATCGATGTCCATGTGCTCCATTCGAACGGAAAACTGACGACGCATCGACTCGGCAATGCGCTTGAAGATCCGCAGGCGGCGTTTCAGGCGGTCGTCAACGCGGGTGACTGGTTTGCCGCCGAATGCCATGAACCAGGCGGTGCCGCGCTCGTCGGCTGCACGGTGGCGCCAGGGTTCGAGTTCAGCGAGTTCGAATTGGCCGCGCCCGGCGCGCTCGGGGCGCGTTATCCACGGCATCGCCAGTTGATCGAGCGGCTGGAGCCTAAGCGTCTGTGAGCCAAATGAAAGTCAGGCGCGCGGTTTGCTGTGAAACGGCTAAGAAATGAAAAGCAACTTAGCAAACGAGCAAACCGAAAGCGCCATGGACGATTCCCTTATCCGCCTGCGGGCGAAGATTGCAAGGCAAATCGCCGAGCGAGAAGCAACCCTACAACCGATGCGCGACTACGCAGTTCTTGGCGGCAATGCCACCCCCGAACGAACTTACTGCCCCGTTACCCTCGCGGCATTGGAGCAAGACCTTTGCGGCTGGAAGCGCATGGCCGCAAAATTGGAGACGACTGTTTTGTTCGAGCCGCGCGAACATCGCGCGTTACGCATGCCGCGTCTGCGTTAAGCAAGCGTCGGCCTTTGCGGTCAAAATGATTAGCGCAACGCTAACCACGGAGACCCGCAATGTCAGCATCGAAGCAAGACACGCCTGTCTGGTTCATCACCGGCTGTTCCACCGGCTTTGGCCGTGAACTCGCATCCGCTGTGCTTGCGCGCGGCTGGCGTGCTGTCGTCGCCGCTCGCGATCCCGCCCGCGTCGCCGACATCGTCGAGCCTGCAGGCGATAGAGCCATTGCGGTTCGGCTCGACGTCACGCGCCCGAACGACATCACCGCTTCGGTAAAAGCGGCGCACGATGCGTTCGGTCAGATCGACGTATTGGTCAATAATGCCGGCTTCGGCTATTTGGCCGCAGTCGAGGAAGGCGAGGACGACGAGGTGCGCGCGATGTTCGAAACCAATTTCTTCGGCGCGGCTGCAATGATTCGCGCGGTACTGCCAGGCATGCGCGAGCGTCGCGCGGGGCACGTGGTCAACATCACATCCGTGGGCGGCCTGGTTGGTAATCCAGGCAGCGGGTATTACGCTGCGACGAAGTTTGCGCTCGAAGGCCTCGGCGAAGCGCTCGCGCGCGAGACCGAGGGCCTTGGCATCAAGGTCACGGCCGTCGAACCTGGACCTTTCCGCACGGATTGGGCGGGCCGCTCGCTTAAGCAGACCCAGCGTTCGATCGACGATTACGATTCCGTTGCCGGTCGCCGTCGCGCGGGGATTGCCGAGCTTAGCGGCAGACAAGCGGGTGATCCGGTGCGCGCGGTGCAGATCATCATCGAAGCCGTGGAAGCTAAAAATCCGCCCGCGCATCTCGTGCTTGGCAATATTGGGCTCCAAGCCGTGCGGGCCAAGCTTGCAGCGCTTAACGCGGATATCGATACCTGGCAAGAACGCAGCGCCTGGAGCGACAACCCGCTCGATTAAAAGCATCAACCTCGAACCTCAGGCCCGCTTATTGCGCTATTTGTTATTGCGCTCGATCTTCGACGCTTGTGCTATTTACGCTTCGGGAAAAATCCATCATGCGCGTGCTTTTCGTTGAAGATGACGTTGGTCTTTGCGACGCTTTCAGCGCGCTTGCCCGCGCCTCGGGGCATATCGCCGATGTCGCATACGATGGACACCGGGCGCTTGAACTCGCGTCGGAAAATCGCTACGACACGATATTTATCGACATAGGCCTGCCGGATTTCGATGGTCGCGATCTTTGCAGACGGTTGCGCGCTGCCGGGCCGAGCCAGCTTGCTTGCGTCGTCGCGGTAACGGGTGACGACCGGCACCGTGACAGCGAACAGGAACAATTCGACGGCTACTACCTCAAGCCCTTCACTGAAGAAGGCTTTATGGCGGTCTTAGCGGCTTGCTAAAGAAAGCAATTAAAGACGCAATAAAAACGTCCGTTCATTAGAACGGACGTTCTTTTTTGTGCTTAAGGGAAATGCAGGAAAAAACGTAGCCACACAGAAAAGTCCGTTTGTACAATGCCCTTAACGGCGATTCAAGGCCTGCCCAAAGAGGCGGTAGCAGGAGACAACCCAAAAACGACATGGTCCGCTTTGCTTGCAAGCGAGCACCGGAACACGACACCGCCGAGTCCCCGGTCTATCCGGTGGTCGTGACCGGCGCGGGACCGGTCGGTCTTGCGACTGCAATCGATCTTGCGCAACACGGCGTTTGTACCGTGCTCGTCGATAGGGACGACACCGTATCGGCCGGTTCGCGCGCCATCTGTTTTGCGAAGCGCACGCTTGAAATCTTCGAACGTCTCGGCTGCGTCGACGAGATGATCGAAAAAGGTGTGCGCTGGAATGTCGGGAAGGTGTTCCTGCATGACGATCTGATTTATGCATTCGACTTGCTGCCCGAAGCAGGCCATGCGCATCCCGCGTTCATCAATCTCCAGCAATATTACGTCGAGCGCTATCTCGTCGAACGCGCGGCACAACTCGATAACTTGCATATGCGCTGGAAGAGCCGTGTAGTCGGTGTAACGCAGCATCGGGATCATGTCGAACTGCAAGTGGATACGCCCGATGGACGATACGCCTTACGTACACGCTATGTCGTAGCGGCCGACGGCTCACGCAGCTTCATTCGTCAGGCTCTCGATCTCGATAGTCACGGCCGGGTATTCAAGGACCGCTTTCTCATTGCGGACGTCAAGATGAAAGCGCCGTTTCCGGCGGAACGCTGGTTCTGGTTCGATCCACCGTTTCATCGCAACCAGTCTGTGCTGCTGCATCGCCAGCCGGACAACGTATGGCGCATCGACTTTCAGCTCGGCTGGGAAGCTGACCCTGTCACGGAAAAAGCACCCGAACGTGTCATTCCGCGCGTCAAGGCATTGCTTGGCGAAGACGCGGAATTCGAACTCGAATGGGTGAGCATCTATACGTTTGCATGTCAGCGCATGGAGCATTTCAGGCACGGTCGAATTCTGTTCGCAGGCGATGCGGCGCACGGCGTCTCACCTTTCGGCGCGCGCGGCGCGAATAGCGGTGTGCAAGATGCAGACAATCTCGCATGGAAGCTCAGTCTCGTCGTTCATGGCGACGCTCCGCCTGCTTTACTCGACACGTATGCATCCGAACGGGAATACGCCGCGGATGAAAACATTCGTCATTCCACGCGATCGACCGATTTCATCACGCCGAAGAGTACGGCCTCGCGTCTCTTTCGGGACGCGGTGTTGAAGCTATCGAAGGACTGTGCTTTTGCGCGACGCCTCGTCAATAGCGGGCGACTCTCGGTGCCGACCGTGCTGCAAGACTCGCCGCTCAATACGCCCGATCAGCGCGATGACAGCTTCGCATGTTCGATGACGCCAGGGACGGCATGCGTGGATGCGCCCATACGCGTAAATGGCCGCGCTGCATGGCTCTTGCAACAAACGCATGGCAAAGGCTTCATAGGAATCTACTTCTGCGGCAGCGATGACGGGGAGGAAGTGCGCAGGGCTCTTTTACAGAGGCTAACGTCGTTTCGTCTATTGCTGGTTGCGCCGAAGGGCATGGCCGCGTCGTCCGAAGATATCGAAGACGTCGATGGCATCGTGGCGCATCGATTCGATGCTCGCCCCGGCACGTTCTACTTGTTGCGCCCCGACCAGCACGTATGCGCGCGCTGGCGTGCGTTCAACGCCGATGCGATATTTAACGCCGTACAACGCGCTACTTGCAATGGATAAGCCAGCATGAAGCTCAAGCTCGAAGCCAATCTTGCCGATCCGGATGCGTTCTATGAACGGCTCATCGGCACACACGATGGACTAAGCGACGAAGAAAGCCACATGCTCAACGCCAAGCTCGTGCTGCTTCTCGCGAATCATATTGGCGATGACGATGTAATCGGAGAAGCATTGGACATCGCGCGCAACGGCGTCAAAGCAGATTAAACGGCAATGCGCAGTGTCTCGCAGATAAAGGCGCCAATGCGGTCTAGATCGTCTAGCGGCAGCAGAGGCAGCGCGCTGTCGACTGCCGAGGCATCGTCGGTTGCAATGGCAAGAATTGCGACGTCGGTCTTATAAAGCGGCTCCCGGCCAACCGATGGCCGAACCACCTCCAGTCGCGGAATGGCTTCGCGTGCAAATCCTTCGACAATCGTGAGGTCCGCATGTGTCAGCCGCGCAGCGAGTTCCGTAAGCGAAGGCTCGTTCCCCTCGCGCAACTCGCGCACGATTGCATAGCGGTAAGGCGATGCAATCACCACTTCGCCCGCGCCTGCACGCCTGAAGCGCGCGCTGTCTTTGCCCGGCGGTTCGAGTTCGATTGAATGATGACTGTGCTTGATGACGTTGACTACAAGACCGCGTTCCCGAAACCAGGGCAACAACGCCTCGATCAGCGTGGTCTTGCCCTGACCCGAGCGGCCCGAGATACCGAAGAGCGGCGCATTCATGCGATAGATCGTCTCAAGGAAAAGTGCTGGATCGATCGAAGGAGTTTAACGGTTCATTAGCAGCCAGGGAGAATTCGCGCTATCGTCGTGCATTGCGTTTGGCGGCGCCCCACGGTTCGCGTCATCGCCCCGTCAAGCATTAGCGGACAAAGCATTCAACAGGATCAAACATGGCAGAAGACAATCCCAGCACAGGCGTCGCTCCGCAGCAATTTTCCATCGACGTAATGCTTGAAAAATATGCCAAGGGCGACGAGACGCGCGTCGAAGATATTTATCTGCGCGTGGCGCGTGGTGTCGCAATGGCCGAGCCCAAAGCGTTACGCGCGAAGATCGAAGCGGAGTTCGTCGATAACTTCCGGCGCGGCGCATTGGGCGCCGGGCGCATCATGAGCGCGGCGGGCGCGGGTATCGATGCCACGCTCATCAACTGCTTCGTTCAGCCCGTGGGCGATGCCATTCAAGGCGTCGACGATAACGGTTTGCCCGGCATTTACGTTGCGCTGCTGCAAGCGGCCGAGACGATGCGGCGCGGCGGAGGCGTGGGCTATAACTTTTCCGCCATTCGTCCTCGCGGTGCGCGCGTGCATTCCACGGGTTCAGCTGCATCCGGACCATGCAGTTATATGGATGTGTTCGATGCATCGTGCCGCACGGTGGAGAGCGCAGGATCACGCCGTGGCGCACAGATGGGCATACTCGACTGCACGCACCCCGATTTGCTCGAATTCATCGCGGCTAAACACACGAAGGGACGCTGGAACAACTTCAACGTGTCCGTCGCGGTAACGGACGAATTCATGCAGGCCGTTGCCGACGACGCTGTCTGGCAACTCGTGCATAAGGCCGAGCCTTCGCCTGCGCAGCGGGCATCGGCGGACATCCGGAAGCGTGACGACGGCTTGTGGGTGTATCGGGAAGTGCGTGCGCGTGACGTATGGAACACGATCATGCGATCGACCTACAATGTCGCCGAGCCAGGCGTCGTTTTCATGTCGCGCATGAATGACGACAACAATCTGCGCGCCGTCGAAACGATTCGCGCGACGAACCCTTGCGGTGAACAACCCTTGCCCGCATACGGTTGCTGCAACCTGGGCCCGCTCAATCTGACTCGCTTCGTGCGCGACCCTTTTGCGCAAGCGCGCGGCGGCGTTCCTGGTTTCGATTGGGACGGTCTCATGCGTACCACGCGCACGCAAGTGCGCTTTCTCGATGACGTTCTCGACGTCACGTTATGGCCGCTCGAAGAACAAGCACGTGAAGCGGCTGCCAAGCGACGTATCGGCGTCGGCTTCACGGGGCTAGGCGACACGCTAGTAATGCTTGGTCTTCGCTATAACTCGAACGAAGGACGCGAATTTGCCATGCGCGTTGCACGCACCATGCGCGATGAAGCGTATCGCGCGTCGGTCGAGCTTGCACGCGAACGCGGCGCATTTCCGCTCTTCGATGCAGCACGCTATCTGGAAGAGGGCACTTTCGCATCGCGTTTGCCTGATGATCTCAAGAGCGAGATTCGCGCGCATGGCATCCGCAATAGCCATCTGCTTTCCATCGCGCCCACGGGCACCGTGAGTCTCGCGTTTGCGGACAATGCATCGAATGGTATCGAGCCCGCGTTCTCGTGGACCTATCAGCGCACCAAGCGCATGGCCGATGGCTCCAGCCAGACCTTCGCTGTCGAAGACCACGCGTACAGGCTTTATCGCGAGATGGGCGGAGACGTCAAGGCGCTACCCGATTACTTCGTGAGTGCGCTCGATATGTCCGCGCAAGATCATCTGGAAATGATGACGGCCGTGCAGCCTTTCGTCGATACATCGATATCGAAGACCGTCAACGTACCTGCGGATTATCCGTTCGACGCGTTTCAG
Source organism: Caballeronia sp. GAWG2-1 (assembly GCF_023631405.1). NCBI lineage: Bacteria > Pseudomonadati > Pseudomonadota > Betaproteobacteria > Burkholderiales > Burkholderiaceae > Caballeronia > Caballeronia sp. GAWG2-1. Next base: position 201,950 of record NZ_JALQDD010000027.1, on the reverse strand, counting down.
GACCTTTACTTCGAGGCATGGCGACGTGGCTTGAAGGGACTCGCGACCTATCGGCCTAACGACACCTTGGGCGCGGTGTTGTCAGTCACGCCACAGGAAGAGAAGACACCGAGCGACTCGCCCGATCCCGAACTGGATCTCGATCCTTTGCGTATTGCGATCGATCATCGTCCGCGTGGAGAGCTGCCCGCGATTATCGAGAAGGTCGAGTATCTGACGCAGGCTGGAAAGAAGTCGCTCTATCTTGCGGTGTCGTTCATCGAAGTGACAGGGCGTATTGCAGGCGATGACGTGACCATCGAGCGGCCCATCGAATTCTTTATCCCGACGGGGCAGAGCGACGAATCGCAGCAATGGATCACGGCGACCATGCGTTCATTGTCGCTTGCGGCGCGTGGAGGCTTTGCCGCGCGTACGCTGCAGGACATGCGCAAGGTATCGTGGGATCGCGGTCAGGTGCGTCTCGGCGATGTCGAGCGTTTAGATGGACACCGCAGTCCACGCTGGCATGACTCGGAAGTCGCCGCGCTTGCCTTTGCGATTCAGCAAATTCTTCATCGACGCGGTTTTCTCGATGCCGAAGGCAGTCAGGTGCCGTCACGCGTACTTGCCCGCAAGCATATCGACGTGACCCATACACGCGCTCTAGTGACTGAAGACGAGACCGTGGCACACGCGGACGTGACGGAATTTTCGTCCGACGATGCCTTGTCGAACGACCCGCATACACTCACGCAGATGCATGGGCGCAAATGCCCGACATGTGGCGCGAATGCGGTGATCCGGAAAGACGGTTGCGACTTCTGCACTGCTTGCGGTGAAATAGGCGCTTGCGGCTGAAGCTCAAACGCGTGTGCCCGGCAGGCACACGCGTTTGATTGATTTGCTACTCGCCGTGCTCGCTCGTGTCCTGCTCGGTCTCTTGCGAGCGAGATTCGACAAACGGGCGCCACACCGGCGTCACAGAGGCTAGCTCTTCAAGAACCGAATATTGTTCAAGCGAAGTATTTTCGAACATGATGACCTCTGCAATTCTTTAGCGCGTGACCGAACCGTTCGCATATTCCACGATATGGCGATTGCGCGCTTCCGCTTGAGCGGCATCGCGAGCATGCGCTTCGCTTTGAGCAGCGACCGCATCGCCCCACATGCTGCGATCAGGATACGTATTGCGATTCAACGCGGGCAACGAACCGTTCGAATAGGCAGCGGCAAGTTCAGCCCGCACTTGCGCACGCGTCTTGGGCGTTTCACTCGTAGTCGTTTGCGTCTGATACGTTCCCGCGCGACCAATGCCTTCACCGCCGTCGGCAAATGCCGTGCTCGAAACCACGGCTGAGATAGCCGCGAGTGAGAAACCCGTGATGAGATAGCTTTTCATGCGTGCAACTCCTTTCGATCCGTTTCCTGTGCTTCGGATGCGACGCGGATGCAATCGGCTAAGAAGAGGATTGCATGCGCTTCGCGACAGGTCGAAATGTAGTCGCCACGCTAGGGGCAGATAAATGCCGGATGCGCGAATAGATTTGTCGATTTCGGCGAATAATCGCTAAGAGCCTTAGCCACCGGACATTTGGCGACGCTTGCATGTGCCGGCATTTTTCCCTATCGCATCGATAGGCACGAAAAAAAGGCGTGTCGCCTGAGACACGCCTTTGCTTTGCCAGCGAAATAGCTAGCCAATAGTTAGCTATACAACGACATCCTCAGTACCCGAAACTTCCGGCGTACCGTGACGCACGACCGTGGGCGCGGCAGTGCTGGTGGGCAGGCAACGCTCCTCCGCGTCCTTCTGACCTTGCAGCAACGGGCAACGCTCGAACAGCTCCGCGACCCAGTCCACGAACACGCGCACCTTTGGCGAAAGATGGCGATTGTGCGGATAGACGGCGGAAATAGGCATCGGCAAAGGGCTCCATTGCGGCAGCACTTCGACGAGCTCGCCTGAACGCAAGTACGGCAACGCCATGAAGCGCGGCGCTTGAATCAGACCCACGCCCTTGAGACCGCAACTGAGATAGGCCTCGGCGTCGTTCACCGCGATCATGCCGCGCATCTTCACTTCGATGGATTCGTCGTTGACGACGAAGTCCATATCCATCACACGCCCCGTGCGGCTCGAAAAATAATTCACGGCCACATGGTCCTGAAGGTCTTCAAGCGTTTGCGGCTTGCCATGACGTTCGAGATATTGGGGACTTGCGACCGTCACGCCCTGAAACACGCCAATGCGTCGCGCGACCAGACTCGAATCCTGCAGCGTTCCGACGCGAATCACGCAGTCGACGCCTTCCTGGATGAGGTCGACTGGCTTGTCGCCGAAGCCGAGCATGAGTTCGATTTCCGGATAGCGTGTGTGAAAGTCGCAAAGCTGCGGCATCACGATGAGCCTGCCGATGGCCCCCGGCATGTCTACCCGCAATTTGCCGTGCGGACCCTTGCCGTTGTTCGAGAATGTGCCCTCGGCTTCCTCGATGTCGGCAAGGATGCGCACGCAGCGCTCGTAGTAGGCCGCGCCATCAGGCGTCAGATTGAGCCTGCGTGTCGTGCGCTGAAGCAGTCGCACGTTGAGAAACGCTTCCAGGTTTTGAATGATCGTCGTGACCGACGCGCGCGGCAAATTGAGCGTATCCGCTGCGCGCGAAAAACTGTTGGTGTCGACAACCCGTGTGAAGACCTGCATTGCTTGTAGCCGATCCATGTTTCCTCACCTTCGATGCTTAGGGCACCAGCATAGCGGCGCACGGAATTAAGCGCCTGGCTAAGAACAGTCATGTGCGTATTAACGATGATTGTTCGGTGCGTCCGAATTGTGTTGCCGGATTATAGGCATTTATTAAAAAAGGCGTGGCATCCAGAATTCGCAGCATCGCAACTTATGCGTGACGGCCTTATTTCTCAGGCCGCGCACGAAAAATAACCATGGCAACATTGTTGGATCTGGAGGCGCGTCCGAGATTGTGCATCGAAGATGTGCGTATCGCCGGACACGTACAGCCGATCACGCTGCGCAGTTACCGCCCCGCGTCGGATGGCAACGTGTTGCCTATCGTTCTTTATTTCCACGGCGGCGGTTTCGTGCGTGGAAGTCTGGACGAAGCCGATGTGGCTGCAAGCGTCATTGCGCGAGATACGCCCGCTTGGGTCATCTCGGTCGGCTATTCGCTTGCGCCTGAATTTCCATTTCCCGCCGCGCCTGAAGACGGATATCGCGCGGCACAGTGGGCGGTTGCGCATGCTCGTGCGCAACGCGCAGACCCTTTGCGCATCGGCGTGGCGGGGCATGACGCAGGCGGCAACCTCGCGACGTGCGTTGCAGCCATAGCGCGCGATCGCGGCGATTTGCGCCTGTCCGCTCAAGTGCTGCTTGCGCCATTGCTCGATCCGAGCATGACGCGCCTCGCCGATGAACGCAAAGTGCTGTGCCCCGATCTGGAAATGAGCGATTGCGCGCGTTGCTATCGCGCGTATCTGCCCGTGCCTTCGCAACGTTTGCATCCCTATGCGGCGCCGCTCGAATCGCGGCGACTCAATGGGTTGCCGCCGGCGCTGATCGCGAGCGCGGAGCATGACCTCCTGCATATCGAGGCGGAAAAATACGCGGCGGAATTGATCAACGCAGGCGTGCCGACCGAAATGACGCGTCATTGCAAGGCCTCGCATCAAGCGCTGGCCGCGCATCCCGACGCGCTTGCCGATGTCGTCGCGTTCTTCAAGAAACGCCTCGCGCGCCCCAAATAAGCGCGCCACGCACCATAAAAAAACAATCTCAACGCAACCGGAGCTTCACCATGTTCTTCACTCGCAAACGTATTTACGCGGCGCTAGGCGCGGTGATCGTCATTGCTGGCGCGGGCGGCTATACCGCCTGGCGCGGTCACGGCGACGCCATCAACCAGGCGCAAGCCGCCGCGCATAGCCCGACCGCCACCGAAGTGGACGTGGCCGCGGTGGTCTCGAAGACCATCACGGACTGGCAGAGCTATTCGGGCCGTCTCGAAGCGGTGGACCATGTCGACATTCGCCCGCTCGTGCCCGGCACGATCGTCGCGGTGCACTTCAAGGACGGCGCGCTCGTGAAGAAGGGTGACGCGCTCTTTACCATCGACCCGCGTCCGTATGAAGCGGAAGTCGCACGCGCCGCGGCGCAAGTTGCATCGGCGCAAGCGCGTAACGGCTATACGTCCACCGACGCTGCGCGTGCAGAGCGCTTGCTTACCGATAACGCCATCGCCAAGCGCGATTACGACGAGAAACAGAACGCCGCACGCGAGGCCGTCGCCAACCTGAAGGCCGCGCAGGCTGCGCTCGAAACGGCGAAGATCAACCTCGCCTACACGCATATCGTGGCGCCCGTATCGGGGCGCGTATCGCGTGCAGAGCTCACGGTGGGCAACATCGTCTCGACGGGTGCGAATGCGCCGCTTCTGACCACGCTTGTCTCGGTCTCGCCGATCTATGCCTCGTTCGATGTCGACGAACAGACGTACTTGCGCTATCTCGGCCGCGATACGGGCAGCAGCGTGCCTGTTTCGCTGGGTCTTGCAAACGAAGACGGTTACTCGCGCGAAGGCGTGGTCGATTCCGTCGATAACCGCCTCGATACGACCTCGGGCACGATCCGCGTGCGTGCGCGCTTCAACAATCCGGATGGCTCGCTCTTGCCGGGACTTTATGCACGCATCAAGGTCGGCGGTGGCACGCCGCATCCGGCCGTGCTCGTGGATGACGCGGCTGTCGGCACCGATCAGGACAAGAAGTACGTCATGGTGGTGGACAAGGACAACCGCGTGCAGTACCGCGAAGTCACGTTAGGCGCCACGCATGAAGGCCTGCGCGTGATTACGAAGGGATTGCAGCCGGGCGAACGCATCGTCGTCAATGGCTTGCAGCGCGTGCGTCCCAACGATGTGATCAAGGCCAATAACGTCGCAATGGACAGCAACGCCAATGCGACGCCCGTGAAAACGGCATCGGCTTCGTAAGCATCTCGAACAGACAGAACTCGTCATGAACATATCCAAATTTTTCATCGACCGTCCGATCTTTGCGGGCGTGCTGTCGGTGATCGTTTTGCTGGCTGGCGTCATCGCCATGTTCAAGCTGCCGATCTCCGAGTACCCGGAAGTCGTACCGCCTTCGGTCGTGGTGCACGCGCAGTATCCGGGCGCGAATCCGAAGGTGATCGCGGAGACCGTGGCCTCGCCGATCGAAGAGCAGATCAACGGCGTCGAGGACATGCTCTACATGCAGTCGCAGGCGAATAGCGACGGCAACCTCACGACCACGGTCACGTTCAAGCTCGGCACCGATCCGGACAAGAACACGCAGCTCGTTCAGAACCGCGTGAATCAGGCTTTGCCGCGCTTGCCGCAAGACGTGCAGCGGCTTGGCGTGACCACCATCAAATCCTCGCCGACGCTGACGATGGTGGTTCACCTGAACTCGCCGAACAACCGTTACGACATGACGTATCTGCGCAACTATGCGCTGATCAACGTGAAGGATCGGCTCGAACGCATCTCGGGTGTGGGTGAAGTGCAACTGTGGGGTTCGGGCGATTATTCGATGCGCGTATGGCTCGATCCGCAAAAGGTCGCGCAACGCGGCATGACGGCGACCGACGTGGTCAACGCCATTCGTGAACAGAACGTGCAGGTGGCGGCAGGCGTGATCGGTGGTTCGCCCACGCTGCCAAATACGCCCTTGCAACTGAACGTGAATGCACGCGGCCGCTTGCAGAACGAGTCCGAGTTCCGCGACATCGTGCTGAAGACGTCGCCCGATGGTGCAGTCACGCATCTGAGCGATGTGGCGCGCGTCGAACTCGCGGCATCGGAATATGGCTTGCGTTCCTTGCTCGACAACAAGTCGGCGGTTGCAATCGCAATCAATCAGCAGCCGGGTGCAAATTCGCTGCAAATCTCCGATGAAGTGCGCAAGACGATGAAGGAACTGCAGGCGGACATGCCTGCGGGTCTGGAGTATCAGATCGTCTATGACCCGACGCAGTTCGTGCGCTCCAGTATCGAAGCGGTAATTCATACGCTGGCTGAAGCCATCGCCTTGGTCGTGCTCGTGGTGATCGTGTTCCTGCAAACCTGGCGTGCTTCGATCATTCCGTTGCTGGCGGTGCCGGTGTCGATTGTCGGCACGTTCTCGCTGTTGCTTGCGTTCGGCTTCTCGATCAACGCGTTGTCATTGTTCGGGATGGTCCTCGCGATTGGCATCGTGGTGGACGATGCAATCGTCGTCGTGGAGAACGTCGAACGTAATATCGAAGCGGGGTTATCTGCCCGAGAGGCGACGTATCAGGCCATGCGCGAAGTGAGCGGGCCGATCATCGCAATTGCCTTGACGCTCGTGGCCGTGTTCGTGCCGCTCGCGTTCATGTCGGGCCTCACGGGTCAGTTCTACAAGCAGTTCGCGGTGACCATCGCTATCTCAACGGTGATCTCCGCATTCAACTCGCTGACCTTGTCGCCTGCGCTGGCTGCGATGTTGCTCAAGGGTCACGATGAACCGAAGGACTGGCTCACGCGTGGCATGGACCGTGTGTTCGGCGGTTTCTTCCGTCAGTTCAACAAGGTCTTTCATCGCGGTTCGGATGCCTACGGCAAGGGCGTGAAGAGCGTCATCAACCGCAAGGCCGTAATGATGGTGCTGTATGCCGTGCTTCTTGCAGGTGCGGTTCTGATGGGCAAGATTGTGCCGGGCGGTTTCGTGCCCGCGCAGGACAAGGAGTATCTGATCAGCTTCGCGCAATTGCCCAATGGCGCATCGCTCGACCGTACCGAAGGCGTGATCCGGCAGATGAGCGACATCGCGCTCAAGCAACCGGGCGTGGAAAGCGCAGTGGAGTTTCCGGGCTTGTCGGTGAACGGCTTTACGAACTCATCGAGCGCGGGGATCGTGTTCGTGACGTTGAAGCCCTTCAAGAACCGCGTGCATGACAAGGCACTTTCCGCCAATGCGATCGCGGGTGCGCTGAATCAGAAGTATGCGGGTATCAAGGGGTCGTTCATCGCCGTGTTCCCGCCTCCGCCGGTTCTCGGGCTGGGTACGCTCGGTGGTTTCAAGATGCAACTGGAGGACCGTGGTGCGCTCGGTTATGCAGCGCTCGCGGATGCGACGCAGGCGTTCATCAAGCGTGCCTCGCAGACGCCTGAACTCGGACCGACGTTCTCGAGCTATCAGATCAACGTGCCGCAGCTGAACGTCGATCTGGATCGCGTCAAGGCCAAGCAGCTTGGCGTATCCGTGACAGATGTTTTCGACACGATGCAGGTGTATCTCGGCTCGCTCTACGTGAACGACTTCAACCGCTTCGGACGCGTGTATCAAGTGCGCGTGCAGGCCGATGCCCCGTTCCGCGCGAATCCTGAAGATATCGGCTTGCTGAAGACCCGCAACGCGAATGGCGACATGGTGCCGCTCTCGTCGCTCGTCAGGGTGACGCCGACTTATGGTCCGGAAATGGTGGTGCGCTACAACGGCTACACGGCAGCTGACATCAACGGCGGTCCGGCTCCTGGCTATTCATCGGGTCAGGCGCAGGCAGCGGCGGAGCGAATCGCCGCGGAAGTGTTGCCGCGCGGGATCAAGTTCGAATGGACCGATCTCACGTATCAGCAGATTCTCGCGGGCAATGCGGCTTTGTGGGTGTTCCCGATCAGCGTGCTGCTCGTGTTCCTCGTGCTTGCAGCGTTGTATGAAAGCCTGACCCTGCCGCTCGCGGTGATCCTGATCGTACCGATGAGCATTCTGTCGGCGCTGCTCGGTGTTTGGCTTACGGATGGCGACAACAACATCTTCACGCAGATTGGTTTGATGGTGCTGGTGGGCTTGTCGGCGAAGAACGCGATTCTCATCGTGGAGTTCGCCCGCGAACTGGAGATGCAGGGACGCTCGATCGTGCAGGCCGCGATCGAAGCAAGCCGCTTGCGCTTGCGCCCGATTCTCATGACATCTATCGCCTTCATCATGGGCGTGGTGCCGCTCGTACTGTCTTCGGGTGCGGGTTCGGAGATGCGTCATGCAATGGGCGTTGCGGTGTTCTTCGGCATGCTGGGTGTCACGCTCTTCGGTCTGATGCTGACGCCGGTCTTCTACGTGATCCTGCGCAAGCTCTCGCGCACGGAGCATGTGACGGACAAGCACGGCTCGCATCCGCAGATGCGGGGTATCGGCGGCTCTTACGAGGCGCAATGAGGTCAAACATGAACAAGTTGCATATGAAACGATGGCTGGGCCTTCCGGGTTTGATGGCGGCGCTGCTGGTGGTCGCGGGCTGCTCGCTCGCGCCCACTTACGAAAAGCCGGATGTGCATGCGCCTTCCGCTTACAAGGAAACGCCGCAACGAACCAGCGATACGAGCGCGCTTGCTCCTTCGGAAACGGGCACCTGGAAAACGGCTCAACCCTCCGAAGAAATGATGCGCGGCGAGTGGTGGACCTTGTTCGATGATCCCGCGCTCAACGACCTCGAACGTCAGGCGCAGGAAGCGAACCAGAACCTCAAGGCAGCAGCGGCACGCGTGAAGGAAGCGCGCGCAATCAACCAGACTGCCCGTGCGGGTCTGTTCCCGACGCTCGATGCAGGCTTCGGTCCGACGCGTGAGAAGTTCTCGCCGGCATCGCAGTTCCTGCCGGCCGATGCCAACGTGCCTGCACAAACGTTGTGGCGTGCCCAGGCGAGCGCATCGTATGAAGTCGATCTGTTCGGCCGCGTTTCGGATTCCGTCAAAGCCGCCAACGCCGACACGCAACAAGGCGAAGCGCTTTTCCGCTCGGTGCAGTTGGCCTTGCAAGCGGACGTCGCGCAGAACTACTTCAATTTGCGCGAGCTCGATGCGGAGAACGATGTCTTCACGCGCACGGTGACGTTGCGTGAGCAAGCGTTGAAACTCGTGCAGCGCCGTTTCGATGAAGGCGACATCAGTGAGCTCGATGTTGCGCGCGCCAAGTCCGAGCTCGCGACCGCGCGCTCGGATGCGATGACCGTGCAACGTCTGCGCGCATCGTCCGAGCATAGTCTTGCGGTGCTGCTCGGCAAGACGCCGGCTGAATTCAGCGTGGCGGCGAATCCGCTCAAGCCAGTGACGGTTCGCGTGCCACCAGGCTTGCCTTCAACCTTACTCGAACGTCGTCCTGACATTGCTGCTGCTGAACGTTCGATGGCCGCAGCAAATGCTCGCATAGGCGTAGCGAAGGCTGCGTTCTTCCCTTCGCTCACGTTGACGGGCGCAGGCGGCTTCGAGTCGGCAACGCTTGGCGATCTCTTCAAATGGTCGAGCAGAACATTCCTGCTGGGTCCTTTCGCGGGAACGGCGCTGAATATTCCAATCTTCGATGGCGGCCGTCGCAAGGGCAATCTCGCGAATGCACGTGCAATCTATGAAGAGGACGCCGCGAATTATCGGCAACAAGTGCTCGTTGCATTTCGTGAGGTAGAAGACAATTTGTCCGACTTGCGCATTCTCGAAGATCAGACGGCTACGCAATCGGATGCGGTCAAGGCTTCGGTGCGCGCGGCACAACTCTCGCGAACGCAGTACACGGAAGGTGCGGTCAATTATCTCGATGTGATCGATGCGGAGCGCACTGTGCTGCAATCGCAGCGTACTTCGGTGCAGCTTGCGGGAACGCAGGCGGTATCCACAGTCAACTTGATACGTGCATTAGGCGGCGGCTGGGGCGATGCGATGCCCGCGCCGGTGCCTGAGCCGAGTCTCGCGCAGAAGTAATGCGTCTTCAAGGCCCTGCAGCATGCAGGGCCTTATTGTTCGTATCGGGGAACATATGTCTTCATCCGCGGGCCATTTATCCCGGGCCTGCAAATCCCTAAAATTCTTATATGGAAATGGGAGCTAAAGATGAAAGCATTAATTGCCCGACAACTGTATCAACCAGCCGTGGTGCTGCCACTGCTGCTACTCATGCGCCTGATGGTCACCCTTGACTTCAACCTCGCGCAAGTCATGTTCGTGATGGTGTTCAAGGGTTCGCAGCAAGCGTATCAGTTTGCCATTCGCCGCACGCTGCACCGTCAGGAACACATCGGGTGCAGTCACTGCTGCTAAAGCGCTTTAGTAAATCTCCGGAACGTACATGGTCTCCGGCACGGGCTGCCGCAAATAATCCGGATTGAATACGCGCTCGGGCAGCGTAATCGCAGAGTGCTCGATCTCGTGATACGGCACCTGACTCAACAGATGATGCATGCAGTTCAGCCGCGCACGCTTCTTGTCGACGGCCTGAACCACCCACCACGGCGCTTCGGGAATGTGTGAACGCTGCAGCATGACTTCCTTAGCGGCTGTATAGGCTTCCCAGCGGCGTCGGCTTTCGAGGTCCATCGGACTCAGCTTCCACTGCTTTAGCGGATCTTCAATACGCGCCTCGAAGCGCACTTCCTGTTCGTCATCGGTAATAGAAAACCAGTACTTGATGATCTGAACGCCGCTACGCACGAGCATCTTTTCGAACTCGGGCACGGAACGGAAGAACTCTTCGTATTCGGCGTCAGTACAGAAGTTCATCACGCGTTCTACTCCCGCGCGGTTATACCAGCTTCGATCGAACAGAACGATTTCACCGCCTGCCGGAAGATGCGATACGTAGCGCTGGAAATACCATTGCGTGCGTTCACGATTATTCGGCGCAGGCAGAGCAGCGACGCGGCACACGCGCGGGTTCAGCCGCTGCGTGATGCGCTTGATCGCACCACCTTTACCGGCCGCATCGCGGCCTTCAAAAATCACCACGAGTCTATGGCCCGTATGCACAACCCAATCCTGCAACTTCACCAGTTCGCCCTGCAAGCGAAATAGCTCGCGGAAATAGGTCTTACGAAGCTGCCGTTCCTCGTCGGAGAACGCTGCCTCGCCATCCAGGAAGCGGTCGTCGATCTCCATTTCGAACTCTTCGTCGTAGCTGTCGATCAGGTCGGCATGGAAGCGGCGCTGCTTGTCCATCTCGTTCATTGTGGGCTCCGTGGGCGGCTTGCCGCTGCAATTTTTGCGGCGCAGATTGCTTGATTATGACTGTATTCGAAGGCAATCATATGACGGCGTACGCAACGCTTTGCGCGTTTTAGTGCACCGACGGCAAATGGTCGAGGTCGCTTGCGCCGTTAGAATGTTGCGATATTTCAGTGGCATTGCGATGGCAACTTTCCCTTCCGAGGCCAAAGACACGATGAATCAAACCTCAAGCGCGATTCCAATTTTCGACGCCGAACGCACCGCGCAGCTCGTTCCTTATGACCGCCTGGTCGACACGCTTGCCGCCACCATGCTCGATTACGCGGCGGGCCGTATCGTGAGTCCGGAGCGCATGGTGGTGCCGCTTGCACAAGGTGGGATCATGTTGTCGATGCCTGCAAGCGCGGCGGACTTGGCCATGCACAAGCTCGTCAACGTGTGCGCGGGTAACGGTGCGCTTGGTTTGCCCACGATTCACGGACAGGTCACCGCATTCGATGCCGTCACCGGCGTGCCGCAATTCATGCTCGACGGCCCAACTGTAACGGGGCGCAGAACGGCGGCGGTATCGATGCTCGCTATCCGCGCTCTAAGCGCGCAGCCGCCGAAACAAGTGCTGGTGATCGGTACGGGCAAGCAGGCGGCCTACCATGTGGAAGCGATCGCAAGCGTTTATCCCGATGCATCGATCATCGTCCAGGGGTCGCGAGCCGAGCGTGCGAATGCCTTTTGCAATGCCTACGCAGCGGCTTTGCCAAAGCTCGCGGCGCTTGAAAGCTCAAACATTCCCGAAGCTGTCGATGTCGTCATCACCGCGACTACCAGCAAGCAGCCTGTCTATACGCTGCCGGCGCGAGCAGATCGGTTGGTCATCGGTGTTGGCGCCTTTACGCCTGATGCGGCAGAAATAGCGTCGGGCACTATCGATTCAAGCGCTTTGTATGTCGATGACCCGGCAGGCGCGCGCCATGAAGCGGGGGATTTCATCCTTGCCGGTGTGAAATGGGAGAATGTCAATTCACTTGCACAAGCAATCACGGCAAGGGTGAAAAACGAACGCCCGGTCGTATTTAAATCCGTCGGATGCGCGGCATGGGATCTCGCTGCATGTCGAGTTGCTAGAGCTTTATTGTTAGACAAAAATAACCGCGCTATTTAAGGCGCTAGCTGGCTTGGAACGTTCCTTGCTGAATGTCTGTTCAATCGAAAGCTGGCGCAAGCGCCTTTGCACCCAAGTGAACAGACCCATGAATAGCCGATACGACACCAGATGGACGCCCGGTTTTCCCGCGCGCGACGACGGGAATGATGGATCAGGCGGTGCGTCCGCACAGCCTAACGCGGCGCCGCCGGCTGCTTACTTTATCTCCGTGCTGGAGCTTGCGACTGGCGAGAAGCTGGGCAATGACGAACGCTTACGCGCCGTCGCCATGCTTGAATCGCAGTTTGGCGAGGGACGTCCACGTACGCTTAAGGAGGCCGTGCGCATTTGTGCCGGAGCCATCGATTCATCGACATTGCAGCGAATGGCGCGTGGCGCTAAGGCTTAGGAAGGCCTTAGCGAGCGACGCAATTCGTTCACGGTCTTGTAAGACAGGCGGCTCTTATTTAACCGTCTGAATCACTTCGAAGCCTTCGAATTCCGGGTGGCCTAAGTAAAGCTGCCTGGTTTCTCCGCCCGCATTGCGATGCGCGGCGCGAAATGCATCCGACTGAGTCCACTGTTCGAACGCAGCATGGTTTGTCCAGATCGTGTGACTCGAATAGAGAACATGGTCATCCCGCGTCGGTCCCTTTAGCAGATGGAACTCCACGAAGCCCGGCACTTCCTTGAGGTGCGTGTCGCGGCTTGTCCAGAGATGTTCGAAATCGGCTTCCGCGCCTGGAACGATCTTGAAGCGGTTCATGGCAATGTACATGTCGATATGGCTCCTTGGTTTTAGGCATTCGAAAAATAATCAGGCCTTTGACAGTTCGACCAGCGTCCTGAAGCCGCCGAAGAACATGCGTTTGGGATCGAACGGCGGTTCGCCGTTTTCCATCATGCTCTTAAGACGCGAGTCTTCCATTACTTTGGCGTTGACGGCGTCACGCTGTTCGCGCGATTCATAGACGATCCACGAGAAGACCACCGTTTCGCCTTCCTTGAGCTGTACGCTTCGAGGGAACGAGGTGAGCTCGCCTGGCTTAACATCGTCGGCAATACATTCGACAAACTGCAGCGCGCCATATTCCAGCCATATTTTTCCCGCTGCATCGGCCATGCTGCGATACGCGTCGACCTTGTCGATCGGCACTGGTACGACGAAACCATCCACATAGTGCGCCATTGCTGTCTCCTTTGAGCGAACCAGTCGCTGCTTGCTTTGAGCACCGAGCGGCCATCTAAGTTCAGGAGGGCACGTACGTCCATTTGCCTTCCGCGAACTTGAGCAAGACGGACGATAGCGGCGCGAGATCCATCTTGAGTATCGACGACAACGGTTCGTCGCGCACGATACAGAGCGCCGCCTTCATGACGATGGCGTGCGTTACGACTATGCAGCATTCGTGCTCCGTATTCGAAGCAAGCCCCTCAAGCGCTTTCTCAACGCGCTTTGACAGCATTGCCACGCTCTCGCCGCCATGCGGCCTTGCATGGGGATCGGAAAGCCACGCCGCAACGTCTTGAGGCTCGCGCTCACTAATCTCGCGAATGGAACGACCGCGCCATTCTCCATAGTCGATATCGTCGAATGCGACATCGATCGAAAAATCTGTCGTGATCCAAGCCGCTGTTTCGCAAGCAACGCGGGCCGGGCTGGATGTGACGCGGCTTGGGTCGCCCGGGACATCGAGCGTGCATTTAGCCTGTTCGACAGGCTCGTCGCCTTGCGGAAAACGCCCGCTTTTCATGGCATGCGTGGCGGCGTGGCACAGCAAAATCAATGTCGATTGCATAGGCTTTAGCTCATGGTCGTTTTACTTTGCCGGCAATCATCATAGAATGGCAAGCTTGCAGTGCGAGGAAGCCGGTGGAAGCCCGGCACGGTCGCGCCACTGTATGCGGTTCGCGCTAAGAGCGCGATGCCGCGAGTCAGACCCCGCTGCATGCTCTTCGTCTATCGGGACGCGCTTTTCCCTGGAGAAATTTCAATGAATATGTCCAACGCGCCGGCTTTTTCCGCTGGTATTGCAACGCCCGCTAACGATGCACCGGTCCCCATTCCGGTGCGTGAGGTCCTTCCTTGGGCCGTTTTTATCGGCCTCGTTCTGCTGATCGCGATTTATTTCGTCGGCGCCGAGCAAGGTGCAACGTCCATTATCTCGGGCATGTACGTCCACGAATTCGTTCACGATGGCCGGCACTTGCTCGGCTTTCCGTGCCACTGAGGACGGAGCATGATTCGCAACTTGCTTATACGCGGCATGGTCGCGGGACTCGTCGCGGGCCTGATCGGCTTTGGCTTTGCGCGCGGCTTCGGCGAACCTTCAGTTGCTCGGGCTATCGCGTTCGAAGAACAGCACGAGCATGCACAAGCGCCCGCACACGATCATCACGATGAAGCGGCGGCAGCGCAATCGCATAGTCATGGTGATGATGAAGAACTCGTTAGCCGGGACACGCAAGCGGGTTTGGGCTTACTAACGGGCGTGGTGGTGTTCGGCACGGCTTTAGGCGGTATTTTCTCGCTGATCTTTGCCTTGGCTTATGGGCGGCTCGGCTCGTTGCATGCGCGCGGAACGTCGGTTTTGCTTGCGCTCATTGGTTTCGTTAGCGTTGCGCTCGTGCCGTTCATCAAATATCCCCCAAACCCGCCCGCCGTGGGCAATGCCGAAACCATCGGTCCGCGTACGGCGCTTTTCTTCGGCATGGTGGCGATATCAATCGTCGGCGCGGTGTTCGCGGTCTATGCGCAGCGACGCTTGCAGGCGCGTCGCGGCAACTGGAACGCGGCGCTTATTGCGGCGGCTGGTTACGTCGTCCTGATGGTTATCGCGCAAGTGGCGCTGCCTTCTGTCGACGAAGTACCCGCCGACTTTTCCGCGTCGTTGTTGTGGAATTTCAGGCTGACTGCCGTCGGTATCCAGGCATTGATCTGGGCAACGCTTGGACTGCTCTTCGGCGCGCTTGCGTCACGTGAACTCGAGCGTCCGGCAGCGCGTCGCATGGCCGCTGCCTGAATCGAATGCTCGATGGATGTCAAAAGGCCCGCGTCGCTTGAGCACGAGCGCGAGCCTTCGTTCATTGCGAGGCCGCGCGCCGCTCAAGCAACTGGTCGAACAACGCGAGCTTCGCGTGATCGTCCATCGTTCTAAAGAATTTAATTTCCTCGCGGCTTCTAAAGCATCCCGCGCACAGGCCGCTCGATGCGTCGAGCTTGCAAACGCCGGTGCACGGCGAGCCGATTGGCTCCTGCGCGCTGGCGCGTTCGATCATCTCGGCGAGATCGCGTGGCCCGATTTCGGTCGATGTCGTCATAGTGCTTCGCCGCGAAAGAGCGCAGCCATTGCCGCAGGATTCGAGGGCCAGTAAGCGTGCATGTAAGTGGCCGTTATCGCGCCATGACGATAAAGCGCTTCGCCCTGCGCACCGGTCGTTGCGTGCGTGGCTGTCGTGAAAGGCTGCATCGATGTCTTGAGCGTCGAATAGTGAAAGGTGTGGCCGGTGAGCGGACCGTGGGCGGTGTCGACTCGTTGCATCGCCAGCCGCGAAAGACGGCGTTGCATGGTGGCGTCGCCGGGAAGGGCGCTTAGCATTGAATGACGATTGCCTTCGACATCCGTCAGTGCGTCGAGCAGGTAGAGCATACCGCCGCATTCCGCGACTACCGCGCGATTGCGCGCGATATGTTCTTCTATCGAAGCGCGCGTGCACGCATTGGAAGCAAGCGTCGCGGCATGAAGCTCGGGATAGCCGCCGGGCAAGTAGAGCGCATCGACATGAGCGGGTACGGGCTCATCCGCTAGCGGGGAAAAATAGCTGACGCTTGCGCCCGATGCCTTTAGCAAATCGACATTCGCGGGATAAATAAATGAAAACGCGGCGTCCCGCGCGATCGCAATGTGCAATCCGTCGAGAAGACGCGGCGGTTCACTTAGCGTGATGTCGTCGTCGAAGCGAACGAGCGGCGGCAAATCGGCAAGCGTGGTCGCGGCAATGGCATCGGCGGCGCGGTCGAGACGCGCATCCAGGTCCGCCACTTCCCGCGCTTGAGTGAGGCCAAGGTGACGTTCGGGTAGCGCGATATCGTCCGCGTTCGAAAAATGACCGCAATAGCGCAGCCCTTCGGGGATGGCTTCGGCCAGCATCTGTGCATGGCGCGCAGACGCCACGCGATTTGCAAGCACGCCATGAAACGGCACATCGGGCCGATAACGCGCAAGTCCGAACGCAAGCGCGCCGAAGGTTTGCGCCATGCCATGCGCGCCGATTACCGCGAGCACGGGCACATTGAACGCAGCGGCGAGATCGGCGCTGCTCGGCGTGCCATCGAAGAGGCCCATTACGCCTTCGATCAAAATAAGGTCGGCTTCCTTGGCGGCCGCGGAAAGCATCGCGCGGCACGCTTCCAGTCCGACCATCCAAAGATGCAGCGAATAAACGGGCGACCCGCATGCCCGCTCGAGAATCATCGGATCGAGAAAATCCGGCCCGGTCTTGAAGATGCGCACGCGCCTGCCTTGCCGCGTGTGATGACGCGCAAGCGCGGCCGTCACCGTGGTCTTGCCTTGATGCGACGCGCTCGCGCCGATGAAGAGTGCGGGACAGTTTGCCATTGCGTCAGAACTCGACGCCGCGTTGCGCCTTGACGCCCTGCTCGCGATAAGGGTGCTTTACGAGGCGCATTTCGGTGACGAGATCGGCTATTTCAATGAGCTCATCGGCCGCGTGTCGTCCTGTCACGACGACATGCAGCATGGCCGGCCGTGCCTTTAGCACGCCGAGTACTTCCTCAAGCGGCAAATATTCGTACTTGAGCACGGCATTGAGCTCGTCGAGTACGACCATCTGATACTCGCCGCTTTGGATCATGCGTCGTGCTTCGTCCCATCCCTTGCGCGCCGTGGCGATGTCCGCCTCGCGATTTTGCGTGTTCCACGTATAGCCATCGCCCATCGTCACGAAATCGCAATGCGCGATTGCGCCAAGGAAATCGCGTTCCGACGTATGCAGCGCGCCTTTGATAAATTGCACCACGCCGAGTTTCATGCCGTGCCCGAGCACGCGCATGGCCATGCCGAATGCAGCGGTGGTCTTGCCTTTGCCGTTGCCGGTATTGACGATCAACAGGCCCTTTTCATGGTCGGCGGCGGCCTGCTTTTTCTCATGGCCTTCCTTGCGCCGCTGGGTCATGCGCAAATGCGATTCGGTATCGGTTTTCATGCTTGTTTCTTCGATGGTGTCTCTGCAATAGCGACCGTCACGCCGCCCGCGATAGTCTTATGCACGACGAGCCGGCCGCCGCTGGCAATGAGCGCGCAAGGCTCGCATACGCCGTCGACATTCAAATGCCGCCTGGCCTGCGATAAGAATTTCCCAGGCGCGCGCTCGATTTGATCGGCGCTAAAGAAATCCACGCGCAATTGATGACGCTCGCAAAATGCAAGCAATCCTGTTTCGTCTTTCTTAGCGTCGATGCTTGCCACGCTGGCGATATCGGCAAATGCGAGCGTGCCAAGCGCACCACGCACAGCGCGTTCTATTGCTTCGGCGCTTACGCCGCGGCGGCAGCCGATGCCGATGACGAGCGCGGCGCTCATGCTAAACGAAGCCAATTCATGGAGGTCGACTTGAAAAGCCTTAAGGCGGAGGAAAGATACCATACCGGACGCTTAGGCAGGCACCATGCTTTCTTGACGCCTAACCCCGCTAGCCCTAGACTTTCAATAGTTCAGGTGCTCGCGCGCCAAGTCTTTAGCGCGCAGTTGAACGGGAAACAGGAAGCGCGCGTTCAGGCGAACGCAAGCCAACCTGTGCTGCCCCCGCAACGGTAAGCGAAAGCCACGCATGACATGCGCGGCAAGCCGGTTTCAAAGCCACTGTGCTAGGCGTTCAAAGCGTCCGGCGCGGGAAGGCGAAGCGGCTATTTTCGTCAGCCCGGATACCGGCCAGAATTACCGAAGGGATTTCCTTAGCCGCGGGGTTGCGGCGTATTCCCAGATCCACCGAGTCGTGCGCTTTTCCATGTCCATGCCGCTGCAAAGGTCGAATAGACCGCATCGCGCACACCATCACGCATAGGGCGCACGCATCAATCAAGCACGGAGCAACGATGCAAACGCGCAAGATCCCCGTCACGGTCGTGACCGGCTTCCTCGGCAGCGGCAAAACCACGCTGATGCGGCACATTCTTTCAAACGCGCAGGGCAAGCGCATCGCGGTCATCGTCAACGAGTTCGGCGAGCTCGGTATCGATGGGGAAATTCTCAAGGGCTGCGGTATCGGTTGCGACGACGAAGCAGGCTCCGCCGAACGCAATCTCTATGAACTCGCGAACGGTTGCTTGTGTTGCACCGTGCAGGAAGAGTTTTATCCGGTGATGGAGCAACTGCTTGAACGGCGCGACAGTATCGATCACGTGTTGATCGAAACGTCCGGGCTTGCCTTGCCCAAGCCGCTCGTGCAGGCCTTCAACTGGCCGTCCATCAAGAACGCCTTCACCGTGGACGCGGTCGTTACCGTGGTCGACGGTCCGGCTGCGGCAAGCGGTCAGTTCGCGGCAAATCCCAGCGCCGTCGATGCGCAGCGCAAGGCCGATCCGAATCTCGATCACGAATCGCCGTTGCATGAATTGTTTGAAGACCAACTGTCGTCGGCGGATCTCGTCATCGTCAACAAGACCGATCTCATGGATGCCGCCGCGTTGAGCAAGGTCGATGCGCTCGTGCGTCCCGAGATTCCGCCCGAAGTGAAGATCGTTCCCGCGCAGATGGGCAAACTCGACATGCATGCGCTGCTCGGCTTGCAATCCGCATCGGAAGAGACCATTCATCTGCGGCACGACCATCATGGCTCGCCCGACGAAGACGGTCATGCGGATCATCATCACGACGAGTTCGATTCCGTGGTGGTCGCAGCGGATGTCGAGTCGCGCGAACAGCTGCTTGCGGCACTGCACGTGCTGGTGGAAAGGCACACGATTTACCGTGTGAAGGGCTTCGCGGCGTTGCCGGGTGCCGCCATGCGGCTCGTCGTGCAAGGCGTGGGGCGACGCTTCGACAGTTACTTCGACAGGCGCTGGAACGAGGGCGAGGCATCGAGTCGCTTCGTGCTTATCGGCGAGGACCTCGACCGCGAAACGCTGCAACGTGCTTTCGTTTCCGCGTTGCAGACCTTACCCGTGCAGGCCTGAGCGATGCATCTGCTGCGCACGACTCCGGGAGGCTTCGTCGACGACGCAGCAGGCGTGATGCGGATCGAGCAGACGCGCGCGCCCATTGTCGTGCTCAGTTCGGCCGATACCACGCTCGCGCTGCTCGCAAGCGTCTTTCCGCGTCTCGGCCCCGGCTTTCCGGAAGTGCGGCTCGCAAATCAATCGTTCCTGCGCCAGAACGCTTCGGTCGACTTTTATGTCGACGACATTCTGCGTCATGCAAAGGTCGTCATCGTCGATCATCTCGGCGGCGAATCGTATTGGCCCTACGGTATCGAGCGTCTCGTCGCTTTGGCAAAGCGCGAAAAGCAAATGCTCGCCATGTTTTCGGGCGATCTTGCGGAAGACCCGAATCTCATCGGCAAGAGTACGGCCGATGCCGCGTTCTGCCGCGACCTGTCGCGCTATTTACGTGAAGGCGGCGCGCGCAATGCCGAAGAGTTTCTACGCGCCATTGCGCATCGCGCGTTCGGTTGGGGACGCGAAGCGCACGCGCCGAGCGCGTTGCCCGCGGTCGCGATCTATCACCCCGAGCGCGAAAGCGCTTCTAGCGACGATTGGCGCGAACGCTGGACCGAAGGCGCGCCGGTGGTTGCCATTCTTTTCTATCGCGCGCACCTTCAATCAGGCAACACCGCTGTGTTCGATGCATTCATCGAAGCGCTCGAACGCGAGGGCATGAATCCGCTGCCCATTGCGATTGCATCGCTCAAGGAAAGTCTGAGCCGCGAAGTAGTGGAGCGTTTGTGCGCGCAGCATGGTGCATCGCTCGTGCTCAATACCACGGCGTTCGCTGCGGGCGTGATCGGAGAAAGCGAAGCATTCGAAGTGGCCGGCGATGCGCCCGTGATGCAAGTGATCTTGAGCGGGGGCAATCGCGATGACTGGCAGAAGGACAATCAAGGCCTGAATTCGCGCGATGTCGCCATGCACGTGGCGCTCCCCGAGGTGGATGGCCGTATCATCACGCGAGCGGTGAGCTTCAAGGGGCTTGCTTATCGATGCCCGCATACGCAGGTCGACGTGGTGCGTTATAAAGCCGATACCGAGCGCCTGCGCTTCGTCGCCGAACTCAGCGCGCGCTGGTGCAAGCTCAGACATACGCCGAACGAGCGCAAGCGCATCGCGCTCGTCTTGGCGAATTATCCGGCGAGCGAAGGGCGCATTGGCAACGGCGTGGGACTGGACACGCCGGCATCGGCCATCAACATCTTGCAGTTGCTCGAGCGTGAAGGCTATCGCTTAGACCAGATTCCCGAACATGGCGATGCGCTCATCGAAGCGCTTACGCGAGGCGTGACGAACGACCCTGTCGTGCGCGATCTTCGCCCGGCCCTGCAAAGTCTTGCGCTCGAAGATTATCTCGATGCCTATCGCGCGTTGCCGCTGGATGCACGGCAAGCACTGGAAAATATATGGGGCGCGCCTGAAGACGATCCGACGATACGGCGCGGCCGCTTCATGATTGCAGGCTTGCGTTGCGGTGAAGTGTTCATCGGCATTCAGCCTTCGCGCTCGCGCGAGCGCAACGATTATGCGAGCTATCACGATGCCGAGCTCGTGCCGCCGCATGCGTATCTCGCGTTTTATTTTTGGTTGCGCTTGCGTTTCCAGGCCGATGCGCTCGTGCATGTCGGCAAGCATGGCAACCTCGAATGGCTGCCGGGCAAGAGCGTTGCGTTGTCGGCATCGTGCTGGCCCGATCTCATTCTCGGTCCCATGCCGCATCTCTATCCCTTCATCGTGAACGATCCGGGCGAGGGAAGTCAGGCCAAGCGTCGCGCGCAGGCGGTCATCATCGACCATCTGATGCCGCCGCTCACGCGTGCCGAAAACTATGGGCCGCTGCAGGATCTCGAACGACAAGTGGACGAATACTACGAAGCGCTCATGGTCGATACGCGCCGCGCGAAGCTGCTGCGCAAGTCCATCCTCGCGAACATCGTCGAGAACAGGTTGCATGAGGAACTCGGGCTCGACGCACCGCGCGACTTGCAAGGCGAAGACACGCTGCTTACGCGTGCCGATGCCTATCTGTGCGAACTCAAGGAAGCGCAGATACGCGATGGTCTGCATGTGTTCGGCGTATCGCCCGAAGGCGTGCAAAGGCGCGATACGCTGCTCGCATTGGGCCGTTTTCCGACCGGCGACGGACGCGGTGCGAATGCAAGTCTCATCACGGCCATGGCGCGCGATCTCGCGCTCGGTGAAGCGTTCGATCCGCTCGATGCCGACTGGGCGGCGCCATGGAATGGACCTCGCCCCGACGCGCTTCAAAACGCGGTCGACGCGCCTTGGCGGCATCATGGCGATACACGCGAACGCCTCGAATCGTTAGCGTTGCAACTATTTCAAGGCGATGCCGAATCGCCGGGGCCGCAAACGACGCTGGTGCTCGAACGCTTGCAAGGCGATGTGCTCGCGCGTCTCGACGCGTGTGGTCCGCAAGAGCTCGAGCAACTGAAGCGCGGGCTCGAGGGCCGCTTCGTGCCGCCTGGTCCGAGCGGTTCTCCATCGCGCGGCAGACCGGACGTGTTGCCTACCGGACGCAATTTTTATTCGGTCGACACACGCGCGTTGCCGACTCAGGCCGCGTGGTCCATCGGCCTCAAGTCGGCCAATCTGCTGGTGGAACGACACGTGCAGGATCACGGCGATTTCCCGCGCGCCATCGGCCTTTCCGTGTGGGGCACGGCGACCATGCGCACTGGCGGCGACGATATGGCCCAGGCGTTCGCACTGATCGGCGTACGGCCGAAGTGGGCGGCGGGAAGCAATCGCGTGACGGACTTCGAGATACTGCCAATCTCCATCTTCAACCGGCCGCGTATCGACGTTACCTTGCGCGTATCGGGGTTCTTTCGCGACGCCTTCGCCAATCTCATGCATCTTTTCGATGCGGCGGTGCAAGCCGTCGCCGAACTCGAAGACGAGCCCGAGGATATCAATCCGATTCGCGCGCGCATCATGCGTGAGCGCGATGAACTGATCGGTCGCGGTATGAATGCGAAAGAAGCGCGGCAACGTGCAGGCTGGCGCGTGTTCAGCACAAAGCCGGGCGCGTATGGCGCGGGCTTGCAGGAACTGATCGATGCGAAGCAATGGCAGAGCGACGCCGATCTCTCGGCCGCGTATCAAAGCACGGGAGGCTATGCGTATTCGCAGGCGCAAGACGGCGTGGATGCGCGAGCGAGCTTCGGCACGCGGCTTTCCGCGCTCGATGTCGTGCTTCAGAATCAAGATAACCGCGAGCACGATCTGCTGGACTCGAACGACTACCATCAGTTTCAGGGCGGCATGGTCGCGGCCGTGCGTTATCTTTCGGGCCTGCAACCGCAGGCGTATAACGCGGATCATAGCAATCCCGCCGCGCCGCGCGTGCGGACCTTGAACGAAGAGATTGCACGCGTGGTGCGCTCGCGCGTGGTCAATCCAAAATGGATCGACGGCGTCAAGCGTCACGGCTACAAAGGCGCATCCGAACTCGCTGCAACGGTGGATTATCTCTATGGATACGACGCCACGGCGCGTGTCGTATCGGATCATCAATACGCGCTCGTTACCGACGCTTACGTGAACGACGCAGACACGCGCGAGTTCATCACGCAGCACAATCCTCACGCGCTCCAATCGATATGCGAGCGTCTGCTCGAAGCCATGGAGCGCGGTTTATGGCAAGAGCCGGGCGGCTATCGCGCTGACGTGACGCGCCATTTGCTCGATGTCGAACTGCAACTCGAAGGCCGACAGACTTGAACCCGAACGACGCTGATTTTCCGGTGTTTCCCTTTACCGCGCTCGTCGGGCAGGAGGCCTTGCAGCAGGCGCTCGTGCTCGCGGCTATCGATCCGGCGCTTGGCGGCGTGCTCGTCAGCGGCCCACGCGGAACGGCGAAGTCCACTGCCGCACGCGCCCTTGCCGAGCTATTGCCCGAAGGCCGGCTCGTCACGCTGCCGCTCGGCGCAAGCGAAGAGCAGTTGATCGGTACGCTCGATATTCAAAGCGCCTTGCGCGACGGCGGCGTGACCTTTTCGCCGGGCTTGCTTGCAAAAGCGCATCTCGGCGTGCTCTATGTCGATGAAGTGAATCTGCTGCCCAACCCGCTCGTCGATCAGTTGCTGGATGTCGCGGCAAGCGGCGTGAACGTCATCGAGCGCGATGGTATTTCGCATCGGCATGAAGCGCGTTTCGTATTGATCGGCACGATGAATCCCGAAGAAGGCGAATTGCGTCCGCAATTGCTCGACCGCTTCGGGCTCGCGGTCGAATTGAACAATTGCTTCGATGCGAGCGTGCGGCAACGGATCGTCAGGGCGCGGCTCGCGTTCGATATGGATGCTGAAGCATTCTGCGCACGCCATGCCGACGCACAGTCCGCGCTAGCAGAACGCATTCATGCAGCACGTGCCGTGCTATTCGCGCTCGATCCGGACGACGCGGTGCATGCGCGCGTGAGCGCGCTTTGCATCGCCGCCCACGTGGATGGCTTGCGCGCCGATCTCGTGATGCTGCGTGCGGCGAGAGCGCTCGCGGCATTCGAAGGCGCGAGCAACGTGCAGACGCTTCATGTCGATCGCGTGGCCGACGCCGTGCTGAAGCATCGACGACGCGAGGCCGATGCATCGAAAGGCGAAGCGCCGCAGCAGCCCGCCCCGCGCGATAACGGCAGCACGAATGAAAGCGATTGGGGCTACATGCCGCCCGAGCCAGCAGGCACGGCGAAGGTCAAGCAAGTCAGACCGCTTGCCGCAAAAAAAGCCTGAGCCATCGGAGACACGAAGCGGATGCTCAAGAGCATCGTCTTCGATGGCGTGAAGCGCGGGCACGCGGTCGCATGACCGGTCGCGAAGGCGATGAAAGCACCACGCTCGACTGGATATCGACGCTA
This sequence comes from Caballeronia sp. GAWG2-1, assembly GCF_023631405.1. Classification (NCBI taxonomy): domain Bacteria; kingdom Pseudomonadati; phylum Pseudomonadota; class Betaproteobacteria; order Burkholderiales; family Burkholderiaceae; genus Caballeronia; species Caballeronia sp. GAWG2-1. Next base: position 177,720 of record NZ_JALQDD010000027.1, on the reverse strand, counting down.
CGCGCGAAACGTGCCGAGCGTCTCGATGCACGGCATCTTCGCTATCGACGTGTGCAGGGCGAAGCGGCGTCGTTGCATTGCTTTCTTCTCGATTGCTCGGGATCGATGCTCACGGGTGAACGGCTCGCGCGTGCCAAGGGCTTGTTGATTGCGTTGTTCGATCGGGCTTATCGTGAGCGTGCGGAAATTGCGCTCGTATGTTTCGGTGGCGGGCGTGCGGAAGTGCGTCGTCAGCCGGGCGCCGCGCATTGGTGGAACGAGCGCTGGGTGAGTCCTATCGGTGGCGGTGGTGGCACGCCGCTGGCGTTGGGTCTTTCGAGTGCGCAGACCGTGCTTGCACGAGCCGCGCGTCGAAGACCCGCGCAGCGTCGCTGGCTATGGGTGCTGACCGATGGCCGCACGAACGAGACGCCCGCGCCGCCGCAGTGCGCGGACCGCGTCGTGCTAGTGGACTTCGATGAAGGGCAATTCGGAGTCGGGCAAGCGAGCACGTTGGCGCTACGCTGGGCGGCGGAGTACTTTCATGCGAGCGAACTGAGCGCGGACTTGCGGTAGCCTGCCCGTGTCATTCATACCTTCGCGGCGTATAAACCCATGCGCCATCGCCGATCACGCGCGTGGTCGATGATCCGACGATCACCATCGTTCGCATGTCCACCATCGTGCTGTCCAACTCGCCAAGCGTCATGATGCGAAGCGTCTCGCCCGCGCGTCCCACATCGCGCCCGAGCACGACGGGCGTTTTGGCATCGCGATGCTGCTTCACGATTTCGATCGCGCGATCGAATTGCCAGGGCCGTGCCTTCGATAGCGGGTTGTAGAACGCCATGACGAAATCGGCCTGACCCGCATGCGCTATGCGTTTCTCGATGACGCCCCACGGCTTCAGATTATCCGATAGCGACAAAACGCAGAAGTCATGGCCGAGCGGTGCGCCCGCACGCGCCGCCGTGGCAAGCGACGCCGATACGCCCGGCACGATCTCGAGTTTCACGGCATGCCATGACGCGTTTGCTTCCTTGTCGAGTGCTTCAAGCACGGCTGCCGCCATGGCGAACACGCCCGGATCGCCCGACGATACGACCACGACCCTGCGTCCCTCGCTTGCCAGTTCGAACGCATGTCGCGCGCGCTGCAACTCTTCGCGATTGTCCGTCATATGCGCGCGTTGATCGGTGCGAAACGGGCCTGCCATGCGCACGTAGGTTTCGTAACCGAGCACGTCTTCTGCGGCACGGAGCGCGGCTTTCGCGGCGGGCGTCATCATTTCGGAGCTGCCTGGACCGAGACCGATCACGGTCAACGTGCCGCGTGCACGGCCTATCGCCTGCGCATCGACGGGCGCGTTCGCGACGTGCAATGCAACGTCGCCGTTATGCGAAACATCGAAAGGCGGGGCGTCGCTGAAACGCAATGGCACGTCGAGCGCTTGCGCGGCATCGGCGAGACGTCGCGATGTCATTGCGTGCGTGGGCGCGACCAGCACAGCGAGTGCGAGCGGCGCGAGGCTTCGTGCTTGAAGTGCCTTGCGTACGCATTCCGCTACATCGCCGTTCGTCGCGTCGTCTTCGATCCATGCAATCACACAACGTGGATGAATCACGAGACTGTGTTCATCGCGGGCGCTTTCGGGCGTGATGCGGATGGCGCGCGACGCATCGTCGGCGCGAGGAAGGGCTGCCTGATCGAGCCACGGTGCGTGGCCTTCCACGCGCGTCGTTGCTCCGCCAAGCAAGTCGGACACGAAGCGCTTGCCGCGTTCGATATCCGCCAGTACGTAGCCTTCGGGCGGCGCGAGCAGACATTGACCGAAGCGTAATTCGCCGCTCGTCGTGATGGCCGGTACGATACCGAGCATCTGGCCGATTTCACGCGCAAGCATGTTCACGCCGCTCATGCCGCCGAGCAGCGGCACGACCGCGCTGCCGTCCTGCGCGACAGCGAGCACCGGCGGCTCCGCGCCTTTATCCGCAAGCGACGCTGCCAGCGCGCGAATCACGATGCCTGCTGAACATAGCGCGACGATTGGCGAGCCTGCCGCGTAGAGTGCCCGCACGTGCGCGCCGAAGTCGTCGAAGGAGACGTCCACCTTCACGCGACTAGCGAGTCCATGAACGAGCGATCCCGGACGACACGCCTGAATCTTGCGCGCGATAGTCAGCGCACCGTTGCCGAGCACGACGATGGCAAGCGGCTTCGCTAAGTCTATGCGCTCCATTTCGTCCCCGGCACGATCAACAGCGAGAAGTAGGGCGATGCCATTGGATCGACTTCGTTCAGCGGCACGATGCGTTGATTCGCCATCGTCGCGCGTTCCACATACAACGCGCGTTTGTCGAGCCCGAGTTCCGCCAGCACACGACGCACTTTGTCGAAGTTGCGGCCGAGCTTCATGATGACGGCGGCATCGCTCGTCGCCAGCTTTCGTTTTAGTTCGGTTTCCGAAAGAACGCCCGAAAGCACCGCAAGGCTCTGATTACGATAAACCAGTGGCACGCCAAGCACTGCGACGCCGCCCAGCATCGAACAGACGCCGGGCACGACTTCTGCCTCGAAGCGCGCGGCAAGGCGATCGTGCAGATACATGTACGAGCCGTAGAAGAACGGATCGCCTTCGCAGATCACCGCCACGTCGCGGCCGGCTTCGAGATGATCCGCAATGGCGAGCGCGCATTCATCGTAGAACGCGCTGATGATCGTCTCGTAGCAAAGCGGCGGTTCGAGCGCTTCCGTCGTCACGGGATAGACGAGCGGCAAGCGCGTCTGCGTGTCTTCGAGATGAGATTCGATGATGCCGAACGCGTTGCCCTTCTTCCCCTTCGCGACGAAATACGCGACCACGGGCGCCGCCTTGAGCAGCTTCAACGCCTTCACCGTGATGAGATCGGGATCGCCCGGACCGACGCCCAGGCCATGGAGTCTTCCGCTCATCACTCGGCCTCCGATGCGAGCGCATTCACGGCGGCCGCCGCCATCGCGCTGCCGCCGCGTCGTCCGAGCAACGCGACGAAAGGAATGCCACGGCTGTCGGCGGCAAGCATGGCTTTCGATTCCGCCGCGCCTATAAAGCCCACCGGAAAGCCGAGGATGAGCGCGGGCTTCGGTGCGCCGTCGTCGATCATGTCGAGTAGATGAAAGAGCGCGGTGGGCGCATTGCCGATTGCGACGATCGCACCCGCAAGATCGGGCCGCCAGAGTTCGAGTGCGGCAGCGGAGCGCGTGTTGCGCATCTCACGGGCGCGTTCCGGCACGGAGGCATCGCCGAGCGTGCAGATCACGCGATTATTCGCGGGAAGGCGCGCGCGCGTGATGCCTTCGGCGACCATGCGCGCATCGCAGAGAATGGGCGCGCCGCTCACGAGCGCTTCACGGCCCGCGATACCGGCATCGCACGAGAAGCGCAGGTCATTGACGATATCGATCATGCCGCACGCATGAATCAGCCGCACGGCGAGCTTTTCGAGGTTGGCGGGAATGGCGGCGAGGTCGGCTTCGGCACGAATCGTCGCGAACGATTGCCGGTAAATCTCCGCACCGTCGCGGGTATAGTCAGACATCGGCATGACTCCGGGCGAGCCATGCGGCCGCCTCTTCGATGAGGAGGTTATGGGCGATCACGTGTGTGCCTCGAAGCACGTCGTAGCGGCCGGGCGCAACGGCAACGAGCGTGTTTTCGACGGGATGCGCCGCCGCACAAAAGCGCTCGCAGCCGCTCAGATGCGCGTGCGCATGCTCGGGCAGCAAGGAGGCTAAACGATGCGCGTCCGCTTTCGTATCGGCACGGCTTTTCGCGCAGCCCGAAGAACCCGCGCATGCGATCAGACGCGCGAACGGATCGCGTGGATCGGTGGCGAGGCCAAGCGCGCGAAGGGCGTCGACGACATGCGTCATGCGATTCGCGTGCACGTCCGGCAGCAACACGCTTTGCCAGGGCGTCATCACGACGCGTTCTTCGGCGAGATCGGCGATTGCGTGAAGCGTATTAGCAGCGAGGCGGCCGAGCGGCGCTTGCGCGCCGACATAGTCCGCATGCGCGCCGAGTCGTAACGTTGCATCGGAAGGCGCGCGACGCCATGACTGAAGTGCGGCGTCGTGCTGTGTTTCGAAGTCGAGGGCATGGAGAAAGCCCGCTATTCCAACGCGTGCGAGCACATCGCGCATGCGGTGTTCTTCCACCGATGCCAGTGCCAGAAACGCCTGCAGCACGGCCAGGATGAAGCGCTTCGCGTCGTCACGCGCAATCGCGCCCGAGGCAGGCGCATGTTCCTCACGATGCGGCATCGATCCTGCAAAACCGAATGCGAAGCACGCGCCATTGTCCAGCGCCGAAAGCCAAAGATCGTGCGGATGATCGAGCATCGCAAGCGTTTCGCCATCGTCGATCTGCAACGCGAACTTCGGCGACAACGCGTGCAACGCGGCATCGGCCTGCATGCTTTCGACGATATCCGCTGCAAGCGCACGCGTTCCCGTGCTCGCAAGCGGGCTCAGCATGACGTTTCGGATATCGTCGGCGCCGGCCGTGGTCGGACCGAGGCCCGCCGCGAGCACGATGTCGATGAGTTCCGCGTGGGCGTCGTCGCGAATGCCGCGCAGTTGCAGATTGGCGCGATTGGTCACTTCGATCGTGCCGGAACCGCAGCGCTCGGCGGCGTGCGCCACGGCATGCGCGGCTTCGCGACGCAACTCGCCACCGGCAAGACGCACGCGCGCAAGGGCGCCATCGCGTGCGGGCACGATACGCATGAGGCCGGGACAGGCCGAAGACCGAGGCGGCAAGAACGATTCCAAAAGCTCGACCGTATGCTCAAGCGCTTGAGTTGCGAACCGGTACACCCCGCCCGGCAGGCTTCGCGCAATTGCGTTGAATAGCGTTGAATAGCAGTGAATGCTTACGTCGGCAGGTCTCTTGGCTGGCAGGTCGACATTCGCGCTAGCCTTCCCGGTAAAAACCAGTGGCAGTGGAGCGCGGACTCGCTGCGTACAATTGCGGGGGCAGCCACAGTTTTGCTGTGTTCCCTGTTAGGCCATGAGGCTCGATACCGATCGAACCCTTCAGGCACCGACGAACGCGCTATTATGCCCGCTTTTATCGACCATCAGACCGCTTCCCGCCTTGCGCGGGTGCTTCAAACGCGGGATTCGCCCGTAGGAGGCCGCACATGTCGAACTGGCTGACCGTCGTGGGTATCGGCGAGGACGGCTGGCATGGGCTTGGCCGCGAGGCGCGGCGCGCGCTCTTCCAAGCACGGTCGATCCACGGCGGCGAACGTCACCTCGCGTTTCTGCCGGCGCGTATCGCGGCGCGCCGCGTGCCATGGCCAAGCCCGTTTTCCGTCGATGCCGTGCTCGCCGAGCGCGGCGTCCAAACATGCGTGCTTGCGAGCGGCGACCCCATGTTCTTCGGCGTCGGCGTCACGCTTGCGCGCGAATTATCCGCGGAAGAAATGCGCGTCATGCCCGCGCCTTCGTCGCTGTCGCTGGCGGCGGCGCGCTTGGGCTGGCCGTTGCAGGACGCGCAATGCGTGTCGCTCGTCGGGCGGCCGGTGGCGTCCCTGCTCGCGCATGTGTTTCGCGGCGGACGTCTGCTCGTCCTGAGCGCCGATGGCGCGACGCCCGCCGCCGTCACGCAGCTTCTCACGCTGCATGGTTTCGGCGCGAGCCGCGTGACGGTGTTCGAGCATCTGGGCGGCACGAATGAACGCCGGTTCGACGAACGTGCGGACGACTGGCGCGAGCCGCGCGTGGCGGCGCTCAATCTCATGGCGATCGAATGCCGCACGCATGCGGGCCACGCGGGGCCATCGCTCACGCCGGGTCTTGCCGACGACGCGTATCGGCACGACGGCCAGCTTACCAAGCGCGATGTACGCGCCGTGACGCTCGCACGTCTCGCGCCGCAACCGGGCGAATTGCTGTGGGATGTCGGCGCGGGTTGCGGGTCCATCGGTATCGAGTGGATGCGCGCGCATCCCGCTTGCCGCGCGATTGCAATCGAAGCGAACGAGGGGCGGCAGCGTCTCATCGAACATAACCGCGATGCGCTCGGCGTGCCTGCGCTGCAACTCGTCAAGGGCGAGGCGCCCGGCGCGCTCGACGGTTTGAGCGCGCCGGATGCCGTGTTCATCGGCGGCGGCGTGACCGTGCCGGGTCTCCTCGATGCGTGCTGGTCGCGCGTGCGGCAGGGCGGTCGGCTGATCGTCAACGCCGTGACCTTGCAGAGCGAAGCGGCGCTCGTTGCATGGCGCGCGGAGCATGGCGGCGAGCTGACGCGGATCGGCATCGCACGGGCCGAGCCGCTCGGCAGTTTCGATACGTGGCGGCAAGCGCTGCCGATCACGCTTCTGCACGCGAAGAAGCCATGAGCTCGCCGGCGGATGACCATCCCGATGCGTGACGAGACGCCCGAACAGTCCGCGCCGCTCAGAAGCGGCTACACGACGGGAAGCTGCGCGACGGTGACGAGTCTCGCGGCCGCGCGCCTTTTGTTGCTCGGCGAGCCGAGCGAGCGCGCGGTGATCGTGCTGCCGAAGGGCCAGTCCGTGACCATGCCGCTCGCGTTCTGCCGTCTTGCCGGCGATGCAGCGGAAGCGGGCGTCATCAAGGATGCCGGCGACGATCCCGATGTCACGCATGGCGCGCTCGTCATAGCTCGCGTGCGGCTTGCGGCGCGGCATGGCGTGCGCTTTCACGCGGGACCGGGCGTTGGCACCGTGACGCGCGCGGGCCTTGCGTTGCCGATCGGCGAGCCGGCCATCAACCCCGTTCCCCGCAAAATGATGAGCGAGCATCTCGAAGCACTCGCCACGCGAGCGGGTTATGCGGGCGGTTTCGACGTGAGCATCGGCGTGGAGAATGGCGAGGCGCTTGCGCTCAAGACGATGAATCCGCGGCTCGGCATTATCGGCGGACTGTCGATACTCGGGACCACCGGCATCGTCCGGCCGTTTTCGTGTGCGGCTTATATCGCGTCGATCCATCAGGGGATCGATGTCGCGCGCGCCAATGGCGTGCAACATATCGCGGCGTGCACCGGCAATCAGAGCGAGGACGCCATGCGCGCGCGTTACGGCTTGCCGGATATGGCGCTCATCGAAATGGGCGATTTCGCGGGTGCGGTTTTGAAGCACTTGCGTCGCGCGCCGGTCGAAAAACTTAGTGTTTGCGGCGGCTTCGGCAAACTCAGCAAGCTCGCGGCGGGACATATGGATCTGCACAGCCGCACGTCGAGTATCGACTTGCCGCTTCTCGCCACCTGGGCCGCCGATGCTGGCGCGAGCATCGCGTTGCAGCACGCGATTCGCATGGCCAACACGAGTCAGGAGGCGCTTAAGCTGGCGCGCGGCGAAGGCATCGCGCTCGGCGATATCGTCTGCGCGCGGGCCCGCGAAGTGGCGCTCGACGTCGTGCCGCAAGGCATCGTCGTGGAGACTTTCGCCATCGACAGGCAAGGGCAGATCGTCGGGAGCGCGCAATGAAGCGCGTGCTATTGCTCGGCGGCACCGGCGACGCGCTCGTCATTGCGCGCAAGCTCGGCACGTCGCATGTCTACAGTCTCGCGGGGCTCGGGCGTGTGCCGACGGATCTCGCATGTGAGGTTCGCGTCGGCGGTTTTGGCGGCGTGGCGGGTCTGGCAACGTATCTGCGTGAAGAAGGCATCGCGCTCGTGCTCGATGCCACGCATCCCTACGCCGCGCAGATGAGCCGTCATGCACGCGAAGCATGTACGCTCGTTGGCGTGCCCTTGTGGGCCGTGCGTCGTCCGGCATGGCAGCCGCGAGCAGGCGACATCTGGCGCGAGGCGCGCGATTGGCCAGGCGTCGTCGATGCAATCGCGGCCTATGAAAAGCCGTTATTCACGCTCGGACGCGAGCCGCTTGCGCATCTTGACGAGATACCCGCGTCGCAATTCTGGACTGTCCGTTGTCTCGACCCGCACGAAGGCAACGCGCGTGCGCGGATCGTCGATGCGCGCGGGCCGTTCAGTATCGAAGGCGAGCGCGCGTTGTTCGATGCGGCGCGTATCGATGTCGTCGTCAGCAAAAACAGCGGCGGCCGCGCGACCGAAGCGAAGCTCGCGGTGGCGCGCGAACGCGGCTTGCCCGTCGTGATGCTTGCGCGGCCCGCGCTTCCCGAAGCCGATCGCGCGTTCGACGATCCGGCAAGCGCGCTCGATGCACTCACAACCGAACTTCCTCTTCCATGACCGTCTATTTCATCGGCGCCGGACCGGGCGACCCGGAACTCATCACCGTGAAGGGCCAGCGGCTCATCCGCTCGTGTCCGGTGATTCTTTATGCGGGCTCGCTCGTGCCCGACGAAGTGTTGAGCGGGCATCGGGCGACGCGTGTCGTGAACACAGCGGAACTCGATCTCGATGCGATCGTCGCGTTGCTCGAAAACGCGCACGCGCGGGGAGAAGACGTGGCGCGCGTGCATTCCGGCGACCCTTCGCTTTACGGCGCGACAGGCGAGCAGATGCGCCGTCTCGATACACTCGCGATTCCTTATGAGATCGTGCCGGGCGTGACGGCGACGGCGGCATCGGCGGCGGCGCTCAAACGCGAACTCACCTTGCCGGGCATCTCGCAGACCGTGATTCTCACGCGCTATGCCGCGAAAACGTCGATGCCCGAAGGCGAATCGCTCGCGGAGCTGGCGCGTCATCGTGCGACGCTCGCCATTCATCTTGGCGTGCGGCATATCGAGCGTATCGTCGACGATCTGCTGCCGCATTACGGCGCGGATTGTCCTGTCGCCGTGGTGTTTCGCGCGAGTTGGCCGGATGAAACGCGCGTGGAAGGCACGCTTGCGGATATCGCGGTGAAGGTGCGGGCGGTGGGTCTGCAACGCACGGCGCTGATTCTCGTGGGCCGTGTGCTCGACGCCCAAGGTTTCGCCGATTCCACGCTCTACGGCAAGGAATGAAGGTCGATGCGCGATCTCGACGCTGTCTTCGCCGCGCTCGCTAAATCCGCGTTTCGCAGGCGTTTTGCGTTGGGTGTGCGGGAAGGGCGCTATCTGCGCGAACGCGGGGTGGAAGCGGTCGTCGCGCAGGCGCACGAGCTGATCGCGAAGCGCCTTGCGCCGCAAGCGCCGCTCAACGATGGCAAGCAGACGCCGTTTCGCGGGCATCCGGTGTTCATCGCGCAGCACGCGACGGCGACGTGCTGCCGCGGTTGTCTGGCGAAATGGCACGGCATCGCGGCGGGCAAGGTACTCGATGAAGCCGAACGTCGGCATGTCGTCGACGCGATCGATCGCTGGCTGCGCGCGCAGCCGTTGCCGGAGATCGCGGCTGTTGAAAAGCGGCAGGGCGAGTTGCCGTTTTGAGGTGCGGCTTATAACGCCCCCGCCGTGCAAGCGCGACGCCACCAGACCTGCTGAGCCTCAAGTCTTCATCGCCAATGCCGATAAGCACGGCATGGACAATTTCGACTTCGGCCCGGCGAAGGGGCCGCTCATCGCATCGATCGTGGCGCCCGCGAAAGCTTTGCTGAGCGCGCACAACGTCATCCGCAAGGCGCGCGGCGAACCGCCATTCACCGACGACGTGAAGGCATTCGCCGCATGGGTCGACCGAGGCGAACCCGAGGAGCCCGCGATGGCGCCGGTTCTATGCCGCCTGATCCGCGACGGCTACACGAGCTGATGCATCAGTTCTCGCCGCGTCGGTTCCGAGCCGGATCGGACTTCCGCTTCGCCCGCCGCGCCAGCATGTTGAGCGCTTCGACGAGCGCGGAGAACGCCATCGCCGCATAGATATAGCCTTTCGGCACGTGCGAGCCGAATCCTTCCGCGATCAGCGTCATCCCGATCACGAGCAAGAAGCCGAGCGCCAGCATCACGATAGTCGGATTGCGTTCGATGAACCGCGACAGCGGCCCCGCCGCGAACAGCATGACCGCGACCGCCGCGATCACGGCAACGAACATGATCGGAATGTGTTCCGTCATGCCGACCGCCGTCACGATACTGTCGATGGAAAACACCAGATCGAGCAGCAGAATCTGGCCGATCGCCGACAACGGTGTGAGGCGCGCGCCCGCATTCGCGCCAGCGTGATCGTCGGCGTCGTGCGTGACGTGATGGCGGATTTCCGTGGTCGCCTTCCACACGAGAAAGACGCCGCCCGCGATCAGGATCAGATCGCGCCACGAGAAGCCGTGCCCGAACGCCTCGAAGATCGGCGCGGTGAGGCGCACGATCAGCGCGACCGTGCCGAGCAAACCGAGCCGCATTACGAGCGCGAGCCCGATGCCGATGCGTTGCGTGCGCTCCCGATGCGCCTCGGGCAGCTTGTTGGTCAGGATCGAGATGAAGATCAGGTTGTCGATGCCAAGCACCACTTCCATGACGACGAGCGTCGCGAGAGCGGCCCAGGCGGCGGGATCGGTCAGCAGTGTGGCGAGGTAGTCCATGCGCGTCGGAAGCCTTTGAGTTGTGCGAAAGCCGCATCGAGTGGATTGAGCGCGTGATATTAACGCAGACTTGGATTAATGAAAGGAACTTGAAAACTTTTCGAGACACCAAGCGGAGGAGACACAGAGATGCGTTGCGAAGTGTCAGCGTTTGCGCTCAAAACACAACAAGCGCCGGATTTGAAACGGTTTTTTCCTTATGCGAAGATGCTCACCGCAGACGATTAAGGGTAAACTCTCGGTCTCGTTTGCCGCCGATTGCGGCGCCTGCCCACCCTCCTGCGCGCCGCAGGAAAACTCCTTGAGCAGCATGTCAGGAAAATCTCAACGCCTCGTCGAGCTGGACTTCTTTCGCGGACTCGTGCTGCTCGTCATCGTCGTCGATCACATCGGCGGCAGCATGTTGTCGCGCTTCACGCTGCACGCCTTTGCGCTCAACGACGCCGCCGAAGTCTTCGTGTTCCTCGGCGGCTTCGCCACGGCGACGGCCTATACCGCGATGGCCAGCCGGCGCTCGGAAAGCGCCGCACGCGTGCGATTTCTCAAGCGCTCGGTCGAAATCTACCGCGCGTTTCTCGTCACTGCCGCGCTGATGCTCGTCGCGACCTTCCTGCTGCGGCCGTTTTTCGGCAGCGCGCCGAATCTGGCGCTGCATGACCTCGACAGTCTCACGGCCGCGCCGGTGTCGTCGCTGACGCAGATTCTCACCTTCGAGCGCCAGCCGTATCTTGCCGCCGTCCTGCCGATGTACGCGCTCTTCGCGCTGTCCGTGCCGCTTACGCTGCCGCTCGCGCGCAGCAAGCCGTGGTTGCTGCTCGGTCTGAGCCTCGGCCTGTGGGCGTTTGCGCCGCAAATCGGTGAATACTTGCCATCCGCCAACGACACGCTTTGGGACTTCAATCCCGCCGCCTGGCAACTGATGTTCGTGCTCGGCGTGCTGGCGCGCTGCACGCCGGTTTATCAGCGCGTGAGTTCGCATCGCATGGGATGGGTCGTCAGTCTGGGCGCGCTCGCGCTGATCATCGGCATGGCGTACTACAAGCTGCTCGTACTGCCGCCCGTCTTGGATAGCGCGTTCAAGCGTGACCTCGCCGGCGCGCGCGTCGTCAATTTTCTCGCCATTGCGTGGATCGCCACGAATTTTGCGCGCTACGGTCTGATCAAGGAAATCGCATCGCGCCTGCCGTGGGTCGGGGCAGTGGGGCGCGACGGCATGGTGTGCTTTGTCGTCGGCACGGTGATATCGCTCGTCGTCGATTCCATCCTCTTCACGCTGACCGATGGCCTCATCAACGTGCCCGCCGGTCTGGCCGCGGATGCGATTGCCGTAACCACGCTGCTTGCCGTGCCTCAAGTGCATCAAGCGGTCTTGCGATGGCTGGGCGGGCGGCCAAGGACGATTCCGGCTGTGGTTCCTGCTGCCGAGAAAGGCGGGGCGCAGTAAGAAAGGGCGGCGAACAGGCCGCCTTTTTAACGCGCATACGAGCAACTAACGGTCGAGTTCAACGGCAGCTTGAAAGGGATTGGGCACAACCCTTGCAGACAAGGCGAAACCTTAACGATAAACCATCGACGTCATGTTAAAACTTGCCATTCTTTTCGCGGTCATCTCGGTCATCGCCGGCTTCTTCGGTTTCGGACGCGTGTCGTCCGGTGCGGCCGGCATCGCGAAGATTTGCTTCTTCATCTTCCTGATTCTGTTCGTCATCTTCCTGATCGTCGCCATTTCGGCGGGCTCGCTCGTCTTGTAACGACTGCGCGCTTCCTCGCATCGACCCGGTCGCCGGGTCGGTGTTACTCTGCGTCAAGAGACATTCACGCGACGGCATGGGCGCCCGACGACCCCGCCGCGCTGAATTCGAAAGGAGGAGGCGATGCAGCATGCCATCGGCGCGGCGCTTCGGCCCGCGCATCATGACGTAATCCATCAATCGCATGAGCGCTCGGCCACTTTTGGTCTTTCCGCGACCATGCGTCCCGAATACGAAGTCTTGTCCGGCGCGCAACTCGCCTTGAAGCGCGACGAGAGCCGCGCGCTCTTCGCTCACGCGTTGCCGGTGATGGAAACGCTCTACGCGCAGATCGCCAACACGCACAGCATGATCGCGCTCACGGATTCGAGCGGGCTGATTCTGCATTCCCTGGGGGACGACGACTTCCTCGCCCGCGCGCAAAAGGTCGCGCTGCAGGCGGGCGCGGTGTGGAGCGAGGCGCATCAGGGCACGAATGCCATCGGCACGACCATCGCCGAACGGCAGGCCGTCACCGTCCACGGCGATCAGCACTATCTGCGCGCCAACCATTTTCTGACGTGTTCGTCGGTGCCGATTCTCGATCCGCGCGGCGGCTTGAGCGGCGTACTCGATGTCACTGGCGACCGCCGCGGCTATCACCAGCACACGATGGCGCTCGTCAAAATGTCCGGCCAGATGATCGAGAATCGCCTGATCGCAAGCGCGTTCGGCGACGGTCTGCGAATTCATTTTCATAGCCGCCCGGAATTCATCGGCACGTTGATGGAAGGCATCGCCGTATTCGATCTCGATGGCCGGCTTCTGAGCGCCAATCGCAGCGCGCAGTTTCAACTCGGACTGGAGCTTGGGCATCTGCGCGTGCAGACGCTGGCATCGCTATTCGGTGCGACTCCCGACGAACTGATCGAGCGGGCCGGCAAGCCGCCGCGCCGCCTTCTGCTGCATAGCGGCGTCGGCGTGTTCGCGGGCGTCGAATATCGCGAGCGCACGGTCGCGCCGGTCGCGGTGCCAGTCAGAACGAATGCGCCCGTTGAAAGCAAGACGCCGTCGCGTCTCGCTGATCTCTGTACGGGCGATGCGCGCGTGTACGAACTCATCCAGCAAGTCAGGAAAGTGGTCGGCAAGGAGATTCCTATCCTGATCGGCGGCGAGACCGGCGCGGGCAAGGAGATGCTGGCGCGCGCCATTCATCGCGATTCGCCACGGCGCGATGGACCGTTCGTCGCGGTGAACTGTGCGTCGTTGCCTGAGACGCTGATCGAATCCGAGCTATTTGGCTATGCGCAGGGCGCGTTCACCGGCGCGGCCAAGCGCGGTGCGTCGGGCAAGATCGTGCAGGCGAACGGCGGCGCGCTCTTTCTCGATGAAATCGGCGACATGCCGCTCGCGCTTCAAAGCCGGCTCTTGCGCGTGCTGCAAGAGCGCGTGGTCGAGCCGCTCGGCGCGGCGCGCGCCGTGCCGGTCGACTTCACGCTGGTCTGCGCGAGCAACCGCAAGTTGCGCGAGCAGGTTGCGAAGGGCGAGTTTCGCGAGGACCTGTTTTATCGCGTGAACGGCCTGGCTGTAACCTTGCCGCCGCTGCGCGAGCGCACCGATTTGCGAGCGGCCGTCGAGCGCATCTTGCGCCACGAGTGTCTTGCGGACCGCGTGTTGAGCGTCGACGAAGATGTGCTCGCGCTGTTTGCGCGGCATCGCTGGCCGGGTAATTTCCGGCAGTTGAGCAATGTGCTGCGCACGGCATCGGCGATGCTCGATGATGACGAAACGCGCATCGGCGTGACGCATCTGCCGCGCGATTTCATCGATGATTTCGAGGCTCCCGTTCGCGACGAACCGAGCGCTGCTCCCGCTGGCGATGCGCGGCTCGCGGATATTGCCGCGAGCGTGGTTGCGGCGGCGCTGGAGTCGCATGGCGGCAATGTGTCGGCGACGGCGCGGGCGCTGGGTGTGTCGCGAACGACGGTTTATCGGAAGTTGCGGCGATAGCGCTTCCTTCACTGATACGACATGGTGAAGAGTGCCTTGCCGCTGACTCGGCCCATTTGCAAAGTCGCCGAGGTGCGCACGTACTGTGCGATAAGCGGAACGGTCATCGCGCCGCCGCTGGCTGTTCCAACGCTCCACTGGTTCGACGTTCCCGCGAGCGGCGATGCCGGTCCATAGGAGACCGGGCTGGAACCGAGCAGCACGCGAAGCCCTACACCTGACGCAGCCGAATCGCCACCGATCGTCAGAATATTCGATTGATTGGCAGGGTTGAGCGCGTCGGTGAGTGTCACGTTCACCTTGGCCCCCGCGGCACAATTCAGACCGAGGGAAAAAGCGGTGTTGCCCGCTGTCGCGCCGACGCTCGGCAAGTCCGACGGCGCGACTTTCTGCATCGTCACGGTGACCGCAGGCGTGGTAACGCTGCAGGCCTGACCGGTCACCATAGTGCCGGTGACGAGCGTCTCCGTGACGGTCAACGTATTAATGCAAGGGCCAGTGAAACTGATGGTCATGGAAGGCAGAATGGTGATCGTTCCGCCACTGATCGGTCCGGTCACGACCAAATCGGCGCGCACGTAGTGGGCCGTGCTGCCGCTCGTGACCGTAAAGGAACTGGTGGTCGGTGCCTGCTCCCAGCTCCCGTTCCAGCCGCTCGTGATATAGAACCGCACGCCTATGCCGTCGACGTTCGTCTGATAGGTTTTCGGATTGCCTGCGACCACGTTGCCGTTGACGGTGGTGATTTGCTGGATCGTGCACGTGACATTGGATGCCGACGCGCCGGGATTCTGCGACGTGCTGTTGAGTATCGTGCCCACAGCCGCGTCACGCCCGATCGAGAGCGAACCGGGAAATGACATCGGTGTCATGGAGCCATTTGGAAACGTGATTGTGTCGCCAAAAGCGCAAGTACCCGTGAGCAGCAGCCCAAGCGCGAGAAGTCGCGTGATCGCGGGGTATGGAGAACGGCCAAGCCGGTGCGCGGACGATATCCGCCGAGAACCGGTCCGAAGGTTTTTCATGCGAAGCATGACTTGAGCATAGTGGCCCGCCACGCGAATTGCGAACACTCGCGAGGCAATGCAAGTGCGCGCGAAACGAAGGTGGCGATCGTGCCGTTACGCGTGATGATCCAGCGAACTTGCATCGCCCGCGGCAGACGGCAGCGCGCCGCTATGATCCTTGAGGCCCACGCCGGTCAGCTTCAGGCGGCGCGCTTCGTTCAGCAGCCAGTGCAGCTTGAACGCGGCCGCATCGTAGTTCAATCCCTCGGGCCGCACGTTCGAGATGCAGTTGCGCTCGGCGTCGTGACGGCCTGGCCTCGGCGCAAAAGTCACGTAGAGCCCGAGGCTGTCGGGCGAACTGAGGCCCGGCCGCTCGCCAATCATCACCACGACGATGCGCGCTCCCAGCAACTCGCCGATCGGGTCGCCGAGCGCGACACGCGCCTGTGTCGCGATGACGACAGGCGCGACTTTCCAGCCATCGAGCTTCGGACTCAGGCGGGCGAGAAAGGCGGCGGCGTGTCGCTGCGCGGCGAAAGCCGAGAGGCCATCGGCGGCGACGAAAACAATGTCGGGCGCCGCTTCTGTTCGTGCGGCATGTTCGGCAAGGCGGGCGCGGCTGGCATCGTCGAGAGCGCGGCCCAGGTCGGGACGCCGCAAATAATGATCGCGATCCGGCGCGGCGCTCGCCGCTTCGAGCGTGTCGAAGCCGGCTGCATGGAGTTCCGCGGCGAGCGCGGCGGTATCGAGCGGCTGATGCACGGCGTCGCGCGCCTGCGCATGCGCCAGGCCAAAGGCGAGCAGCGGCGCGGTTGGCAAACTGTCGCCGGTGCGTCCCAGAGCAATGCGCGCGTTGGTGAAGCGCTTGAGCGCATCCCAGGGATTGGTTTCGATGCCGTTGGTGGAGCTCGAACCACTGGCAGATGCACTCGCGCGAACGCTGTCGCCGTCGTGCTTCGGCGCGCCAGTGTGCAAGCCCGCCATGTCGCGTCTTTGCACCGACGCGTCCGCGCGCTCATCGACGCGGTCCTCGCGCGCCGATGCATCCACGCTCCGCTTATCGATCTCATCCATCACGCATCGATCCAGTCGAGCAACGGCTGTCCCTGCGCGCTGCCGGATGCCGACAGCAAGCCGCCACGTCCATCCGTCACGCGCATTTTTTGCAGCCACGCTTCGAATTCCGGCGCGCGCTTCAAGTTCAGCACGCGGCGAATATAAAGCGCGTCATGGAACGACGTGCTCTGATAGTTCAGCATGACATCGTCCGCGCCCGGCACGCCCATGATGAAGTTCACGTTGGCCACGCCCAGCAGCGTCAGAAGCGTGTCCATGTCGTCCTGATCGGCTTCGGCGTGGTTCGTGTAGCAGATGTCGCAACCCATCGGCACGCCGAGCAGCTTGCCGCAAAAGTGATCTTCGAGGCCGGCGCGGATGATCTGCCGGCCATCGTATAAATATTCCGGACCGATGAAACCGACCACCGTGTTCGTCAGAAGCGGCTTGAAACGGCGCGCGACCGCATAGGCGCGCGCCTCGCAGGTCTGCTGATCGACGCCATGATGCGCATTGGCCGACAACGCGCTGCCCTGGCCCGTCTCGAAGTACATCACGTTGTCGCCGACCGTACCGCGACCGAGCGACAGCGCGGCATCGTGCGCTTCCTCCAACAGCTTGAGCGATACACCGAAACTCGCGTTGGCGCGCTCGGTGCCCGCGACCGACTGGAACACGAGATCCACCGGCGCGCCTTGCTCGATCGCCGCGAGCGTGTTGGTGACGTGAGTCAGCACGCACGATTGCATCGGCACGTCGTAGCGCTGGCGGAAATCGTCCATCATCGTGAGCAGCGCCGTGATGGCGGCAGGCGAATCCGACGCCGGATTGATGCCGATCACCGCGTCGCCGCAGCCGTAGAAAAGGCCGTCGAGCATGGACGCGGCAATGCCTTTCGGATCGTCGGTTGGATGGTTCGGCTGCAGCCGCACCGAAAGATGCCCCGGCAAGCCGATGGTCGTGCGAAACCGCGTGATCACCGGACGCTTGCGCGCGGCGAGGATCAGATCCTGATTGCGCATGAGCTTGGAAACGGCTGCGACCATTTCCGGCGTGAGACCCGCGGTCACGCCTTCGAGCGCGGCGGTGTCCGTGGTGTCGGCAAGCAGCCATTCGCGGAACTCGCCGACGGTGAGATGCGCGATGGGCGCGAAGGCATGCGCGTCATGGGTATCGACGATCAGGCGCGTGACTTCATCGTGCTCGTAGGGAATGAGCGGTTCGTCGAGAAACGCGCGCAGCGGCACCTGTGCAAGCGCGAGTTTTGCGGCGATGCGCTCTTCTTCCGTCGCCGCCGCGAGGCCCGCGAGTTCGTCGCCCGAACGACGCGGACTCGCGCGCGCGAGCAGCGTTTTCAGATCG
Organism: Caballeronia sp. GAWG2-1; assembly: GCF_023631405.1. Taxonomy (NCBI): domain Bacteria; kingdom Pseudomonadati; phylum Pseudomonadota; class Betaproteobacteria; order Burkholderiales; family Burkholderiaceae; genus Caballeronia; species Caballeronia sp. GAWG2-1. The sequence goes on along the minus strand of NZ_JALQDD010000027.1, from coordinate 160,134 downwards.
TCGAAACGGTAGCGCCGTGCGCCGATCGTCTCCTGATATGTCATCGCGTTTCCTTCGTTCAAGGGAAAGCCGCCACGTCGTCCGTACGTGCTGCCACTCACTTTAACCGCTTCGCGCAGCGCCCGCGCCTCGTCAAAAAAGCCCGCCGCGCCGAAATCCGCGCCCGTGCGATAATTTCGCGCTTGTCCCGTCTCTTGCGTTGCGCCCGTGCAGCGTCATCGCCCGTGAAAAATCTCCTCGTGAACCTCGACCGTATCGGCGCTTTCGACGAAATCGTCGATGTCCGCACGCCGCTCGAATACGCCGACGATCACATCCCCGGCGCCCTCAACGCGCCGGTGCTGACCAACGAGGAGCGCGTGATCGTCGGGACCATGTACAAGCAGGTCTCGCCTTTCGAAGCCACGCGCGTCGGCGCCGCCATGGTCGCGCGCAATATCGCGCGACATCTGGATACGCTCTTTTCCGACCGGCCGCGCAACTGGCGCCCGCTCATTTATTGCTGGCGCGGCGGCAAGCGCTCCGGCTCGATGACGACCTGGTTCAACATGATCGGCTGGCAGGCGCGTCAACTGGAAGGCGGCTACAAGACTTATCGGCGCGAAGTGCTCGATTCCCTCGTCACGCTGCCGTGCCGTTTTCGTTACGTCGCGCTGACGGGCCACACCGGCAGCGGCAAGACGCGTCTGTTGCACGCGCTCGATCAGGCCGGCGCGCAAACGCTGGATCTGGAAGGGCTCGCGGCACATCGCGGTTCGTTGCTCGGCGCGTTGCCGGGACAGACGCAGCCTTCGCAGAAGGCGTTCGAGTCGGCGCTCGTGAGTGCGTTGCGTGGTTTCGATGCGGCCAAGCCCGTGTATATCGAAGCGGAAGGGCGGCGCATCGGCGCGCTTTCGGTGCCGGATGCATTGCTGGACGGTCTGCATGGCGCGGCGTGCGTGGAAGTGGAGGCGCGCCGCGAAGATCGCATCGCGTTTCTGTTGCAGGACTACGCGCATCTTTTCGACAATCCCGCGTTCTTCAAGTCGCAACTGGCGCGACTCATCGGGCTGCATAGCCGCGAGCGCGTGGAGCGCTGGCATCGGCTGATCGATGAGAACGCGCGTGCCGAGCTGTTCGCGGAACTCATCGACCGTCATTACGATCCCGCGTATGGCCGCAGCAGCCGCGCGCTTTATACGCATCTGGCAAAGGCGTCCCACATGACCTTCCGGCCCAACGATGCCGACAGCGTCGCGCAGGCCGAGGCGCTTCTCGCGCAATTGGCGCAGACATCGCCCGCGGCGAACTGAGATTAATCTTCATCATTCGAGTCAAACATGAATACTCACGCGCCCCGACCCCCTCGCATCGCGCCCGGCTGGATCGTTTTTCTGCTGATCGCGGTCGTCGGTCTCTTCTATGTCAAATGGTTTCCATACTACAACCGCGCGTTCGTGGCGGCGAGTCAGCATTCCATCGGCAAGTCCATTTTGATGGGCGCGTCCGCGAGTGCGCCGGCACCGTCGTGGCAAGCGGCGCTCGACTATGCCATGGCTTACGGCAAGGCCATCTGGCAGGCGATGGTGCTCGGCCTGTTGCTCGGTTCGGCGGTGCAGGCGTTGATTCCGCCGCGCTGGGTCGCGCGTGCGCTCGGCGAACGAAACTTCGGCAGCGTGTTGAATGGCGGCTTGATGTCCTTGCCCGGCATGATGTGCACGTGCTGCGCGGCGCCGGTCGTGGCGGGCTTGCGTGCGCGGGAAGCGGCGCCGGGCGCGGCGGTCGCGTTCTGGCTCGGCAACACGGTGCTCAATCCGGCGGCGCTGGTGTTCATGGGCTTCGTGCTCGGCTGGCAGTGGACCGGGCTGCGCCTCGTGCTCGGTGTGCTGATGGTGTTCGGGTTGGGTTACGCGGTCAATCGCATGGTGACGCCCGCGCAGGCGGCGCAATCGCGCGAGGCGCTTGCAAACCTCGTCAAGGAAGATGAGCCGGGCACGGCGTTTTCGCGCTGGTTGCGCATTCTCGGACGTATGACGTTGCGGCTCGTGCCGGAGTACATCGTGCTGGTGTTGTTGCTAGGCGCGGCGCGCGCGTGGCTGTTTCCGCATATCGGACCGAATATCGACGACAGCATGCTGTGGATCGTCGCATTCGCGATTGCGGGCACGTTGTTCGTCATTCCGACTGCGGGCGAAGTGCCGATCATTCAGGCGATGCTTTCGCTCGGCATGGCTGCCGGCCCAGCAGGCGCGTTGCTGATGACTTTGCCGCCCGTCAGCCTGCCCTCGCTCGCCATGCTCGCGCGCTCGTTTCCGCCGAAGGTGCTCGCGTTCGTCACGGCGGCGGTGGTCGTGTTCGGGGTAGTGAGTGGGGCGGTGGCGGCCTGGTGGTTTTGAGCAGACGGGCTCGGGTGCTCAACGACGATCGCCGTCGTGAGCGCCTTGCCCAGCGGCATCAATGCAGAGCCGCTCCCGCCTTGATCAACAACTTGAACGGCAAAGCCAGCAGCATCGCGCCGCCCACACCTGTCACCCAAAGCGCGACGAACCAGAAGACCTTCTTCGCGCGCATCATCGCAATAGAGCCGCCGCGTTCAGTGATAGTGATGTTCGCCATGACGCACCTTTCCTCTGAATACCCAATAACTCAGCATGGTGTAACCCAGGATCACCGGCAAAATAACCGCCGCGCCGACAATCGTGAAGAGCTGCGAAGAACGCGGCGAAGCGGCATCCCAAAGCGACACGCCCGGAAAAATCTCCTGCGGCGAAATGCTCGCAACCAATCCCGCGTAACCCAGCAACATGAAGCCGAGCGCCACCGCGAACGGCCGCGTTTCATGCCGCGAACGGATCGAGCGATGCATCGCCCAAGCACAGGCCACGACTAGCGCCGGCACCGGCAGCATCCGATAAAACCACGGCGAGTCGAACCAGCGCGATGCAATGCCCGCGTCCTGCAGCGGCGTCCACACGCTCACCACGACAATCGTCGCAAGCTGCAGCAGCGTCAACGGCCATACGACGCGATACAGCCGTCGCTGCAAATCGCCTTCGGTCTTCGCGATCAGCCAGCATGCGCCGAGCAGGGCGTAAGTCACGACGAGCGCGCCGCCCGTGAACAGCGAAAACGGCGTGAACCAGCCGAAGGCGTCGCCGGCGAAGCGGCCATCGGCGACGGGGATGCCATCGAGAAACGCGCCGAGCGCCACGCCTTGAAAGAACGTCGCGCCCGCCGATCCGCCGATGAACGCAAGATCCCACATGGACTTCGTGCGCGACGCCTTGGCGCGAATCTCGAACGACACGCCGCGAAAGATCAGGCACACGAGCATCAGCACGAGCGGCAGATAGAGCGCGGAAAGCACGGTCGAATAGACCATCGGGAACGCGGCAAAGAGACCCGCGCCGCCCAGCACGAGCCACGTTTCGTTGCCGTCCCACACGGGCGCGACGGTGTTCATCATCACGTCGCGGTCGTGCCGGTCGGGAAAGAAGGGAAACAGAATGCCGATGCCCAGATCGAAGCCATCGAGCACGACGTAGAGAAAGAGGCCCAGTGCGATGATCGCGGCCCACGCGACGGTGAGGTCCATATGTTCAAGCTCCTTCGATGGACTGATGCGGAAGACTCATCGGACGGCGCGCGGTGCCATCGGACGAATCGGGCGTATGAGACGGCGCGCCCGGCAACGCCGGCCCATGACGCAACAACTTCAGCAAGTAGTAGATGCCGGTGCCGAAGACGATCGTGTAGACGATCACGAACGCGAGCAGCGAGACGCCGACTTGCTGCGCGGTGACGGGCGAGACGGCGTCGGCCGTGCGCATCACGCCGTAGACCACCCACGGTTGACGGCCCGCTTCGGTCGTGACCCAGCCCGCGAGCAAGGTGATGAAACCGCTCGGACCCATGATCAGCACGAAGCGATGGAACCAGCGCGCATCGAATAACTTGCGCTTGCGATGCAGCAGCCAACCGGCGATGGACATGAGGATCATCAAGACGCCGAGTCCCGCCATCACGCGAAAACTCCAGAACACGATGGTCGAATTCGGCCGCTCGTCTTTCGGGAACGTCTTGAGGCCGCGAATCTCGCCGTCCCAGCTATGCGTGAGGATCACGCTGCCGAGATGCGGAATCTGCACGGCGTACTTCGTCGTTTCCGCTTCCATGTCCGGAATGCCGAAGAGATTGAGCGCGGTGCCGCCTTTCTCCGTTTCCCAAATACCTTCGATAGCCGCGATCTTCGCCGGCTGATACTTGCGCGTGTTGAGACCGTGCGCGTCGCCGACGAAAGCCTGGATCGGCGTCAGGACCAGCAGCAGCCAGAGCGCCATCGAAAAAGTCTTCCTGATGGCCGGATCGCGTCGGCCCTTCAGCAGATGCCACGCGCCCGTCGCGGCCACGACCAGCGCCGCGACGATGAACGCCGCAATCGCCATATGCGCGAGCCGGTACGGAAACGACGGGTTGAAGATGATCGCGAACCAGTCCACCGGCACGACGTGATCGCCTTCGATGCGAAACCCTTGCGGGGTCTGCATCCAGCTATTGGACGCAAGAATCCAGAAAGTCGAGATGAGCGTGCCGATGGCCACCATCAAGGTGGCGCCGAAGTGCGCTTTCGGGCCGACCTTGTTCCAGCCGAACAGCATGATGCCGAGGAAGCCAGCTTCGAGGAAGAACGCGGTCATCACCTCGTAGGTGAGCAAGGGACCCGTGATCGGACCGGCGAAGCTCGAAAAGCCACCCCAGTTGGTGCCGAATTCGTAAGCCATCACGACGCCCGACACCACGCCCATGCCGAACGCGACGGCAAATACCTTCGACCAGAAAAGGCACAGTTCCTTGTAGACGAGTTTGCCGGTCTTGAGCCACGCGCCTTCTAGCACGGCGATGAAGCTTGCAAGTCCGATGGAAAGCGCGGGAAAGATGATATGAAACGAGACAGTGAACGCGAACTGGATACGTGCCAGGTCGATTGCTTCGGGAGTCGCATGCATGATGACTTTTGCTTTGAAATTCACGCGTGCCGGATTGCAACGTGCGGCATGCGCGGGTTGAAACGTCGGTAATGCTGGAGCGGACTGTAGCGCCATTTATGCGTATCTGTTGCGCTGCGTCAGGAAATGCGCGTTGCGCGCAAATGCCGCGGTTTCAAGGATTTAGCGTGGCTAATGGCTTGAATGCGCATTGTTTTTGGTATGGAGGATGACTCGCCGAGAGCAGGAATGCGGGCTGCTTTACGCGACAATCGACCGCACTGCATCAAGACTCGTCCGATTCACATTGACGCAGGCTCGTTCGACGAACTTTCACGTCCTCGCGAGACTTCATTTGCGAGACGCGCGAGTACCATAATGGCTTTTGAGCACGCGCCACGCGCGGCTATGCAAGGAGACCCAAATGCGCCTCGATGACGAAGCAGAAAGCAGCAATGTCGAAGACCGGCGAGGCAGCGGCGGAGGCGGCGGATTCAGAGTCGGCGGCGGATCCATCGGCATCGGGACGATCGTCGTCGCGCTCGCGGCATCGTACTTCTTCGGCATCAATCCGATGACCATCATCAACGGCGCGCAAATGCTTCATGGCAACGCGCCCGTGCAGCAGCAAGCCGCGCCGTCGAATACGGCGCCAGCGCAAGACGCCGGCGCCGTATTCGTGCGTCGCGTGCTCGGCAATACCGAGCGAACCTGGCAACACATCTTCAGGACGCAGTTCAATCAGGACTATCCGGCGCCCAAGCTCGTGCTGTTCTCGGGCGGCACGCAAACAGGCTGCGGCACGGGACAAGCGGCGATGGGGCCGTTCTATTGTCCGAACGACCGGCGCGTTTATATCGACTTGTCGTTCTATCGCGAGTTGAAGGATCGCTTCGGCGCGGGCGGCGACTTCGCACAGGCCTACGTGATCGCGCACGAAGTCGGGCATCACGTGCAAAACGTGCTCGGCATCATGGACAAGGTCGATAGCGCACGCGCGCGCATGTCGCCCGCGCAGGCGAATGCGCTTTCGGTGCGCGTCGAGTTGCAGGCGGATTGTTTTGCGGGCGTGTGGGCGGCGGTTGCGCAGCAGGACAATGCAAAGCTCATTCAACCGGGCGATTTCGAGCAGGGCTTGAATGCGGCGGGCGCAATTGGCGACGACCGGTTGCAGCAGCAATCGCAAGGACGCGTGGTGCCGGAAGCGTTCACGCACGGATCGAGCGAGCAACGGCAGCGATGGTTGCGCAAGGGCTTGTCGTCCGGCGATATCCGTCAATGCGATACGTTTTCGGCCAAGACCCTGTAACGCCGTCTAGGCGCCGAAGACGTGACGCGACGGTGGACTTACAAACGCTGACAGCCGTGGCGCGACAAATTCTTTAGAATCGCTGTTTTTCCGGCGCGGCATCGAGCCGCACACACCGGTGCATCCAGGTCTGTCGATGAAGCGAATTCTGATCGTCAAAGTCACGTCTCTCGGCGATATCGTCGAAACGCTGCCGGTTGTCTCCGACTTGCGGCGGGCGTTTCCATCCGCGAAGGTCGACTGGGCCGCCGACGCCGCGTTCGCTGACATCATCCGTTGGAGTCAGGGTGTCGACCGCGTGCTGAGCGCGCCTTTGCGCAAGTTCAAGAAGGCGCGCAACTGGAACGATCTCAAGGAGATCACGGGGTCCATCAGCGAGTTGCGCGCCGAGAAATACGACGTCATCGTCGATATTCATGGCGTGTACAAGAGCGCGATCATCGCGTTCATAGCGCGTGGGCGGCGGCGCTACGGCTATCTGAATCAGGACCTTGGCGAGCGTGGCGCGGCGTTCGCGTACAACGCGCGCTTCGGTCCGCGTCCGCACACCGACGCCTGGCGCGGCATGCGCGTGAGCGTCGCCGATGCGCTGGGCTACGAGATTCAGGAAACGCCCGACTACGATCTTCGACTCCCCGAGCCTACGCATGACCTCGGCATTCCACGCGGCGGCGCGCCCATCGCCATGTTGTTCCACGCGACCTCCGCCGATGTGAAGAAGTGGCCAAAGGATCACTGGGCCGAAGTCGGGCGCTGGCTCGTCGAGCGCGGCTATCAGATTGCGTTGCCGTGGGGCACGGAGCGCGAGCGCGGCGAAGCGCAGGCTATTGCCGCACTCGTGCCGCAGGCGCTCGTGCTGCCGAAGCTGAGTGTCGAGGAATGCGCGCACTGGATTCAGGCGTCTGAACTGGTCGTCGGAACCGATACCGGGCTCGTCCATCTCGCACATGCTTTGCAGCGGCGCACCGTTATGCTGTTCGCGGCGACATCGCGCGAGCATTTCGGTATCCACGAACCCGGCCGTTCGGTCTCTGTCGGTGATGGCGGAGCGCCGCCTGACGTACCGCAAGTGCTCGAGGCAATACAAAGCGTTTTGGCTCCCGCTGAAGCGAATCGCCACGCGCATGCTGGCGTAATAACGCGTTAAAAAAATTTATGCGCATAAACTTTTTGCAGAATAATCGCGAAAGAGGGCGCACGGAAGTCATTTATTAGTGCGCGAACGTAAATTTTGCTTAATAGCACTTGACGGCGATTCCGCGACCGGAGACGATTGCGAAAACACTTAAGAATCGTCCGATAAATGATCGAAGACTCCGCCGTTGACGCACGACAGGCCTTCGTGCGTCTTCAACCTGCCGACGTCGTGCCGGGCGCGCCGCTCGAATGGGCGATCGTTTCCGCCGATGGAACGCCGCTTTTCGCGGCAGGCACCCTCATTCCCGACAAAGCGACGCGCGATTTCATTTTCAGGCAGTTCGATCCGCACCGGACTGCCGGCGACGCGGCGCCTCGACGAAAACCGGAAGAGCCGAGCGAGGAAACGCTCGTTCTCGACGACTTGGGTTTGTCGATCGGCGGCCGTATTGGCGTGCGTGTCACAGGCGGTTCGGGGTCGGCGATGTATGCGAGTCGCGTAATCGGGTTTTCGAATGCACGTCGCAATGGCGAGCGTTCGCTTTTTGTCACTCAGCCGCTCATGACGGGCTTCGATCCGCTGGACCTCACGCGTGGCGAACTGGTCGATCTCGTCGCGCTGACGGGAAAGGGCGTGTTCCGCTTCGCGTGTACGGTGGATGCGCTCTGCCGCGAGCCGTTCAGTTATGTGGTGTTATCGGCGCCAGGTACGATCCGCCGCCTGCGCACGCGCAAGTTCGTCCGCATGCCGACGCGCATGGCGGCATGCTTTGCCATCGAAGGCGAAGAGGGCGCGCTCAAACAGCCGGGTCGCGTGAGCGACATCAGTCCCTACGGCATGTCTTTGACTGTCGCGACGCCGAACGCGCGCGTGGGCGATCGTCTCGCACTCTCGTTTCGATTCGCGACCGACGGCGTCGATGTTCAGGTCGATACCATCGCCATCGTGCGTCACGTCGGCGACTTCGATGCATCGACGCAAAGCGCCGCTTATGGGCTTGAATTCGAATCGCTCGAACCGGCGCAGCGTATTGCGCTGAAGTCGTTCATGGCGGAGCACGGTTAGACAGGGCGTCGGCCGTTGCGCTTTGCCGAGCTGACATTCGCGAGCCTGCGCGTCGTCGGCGTCGTGGCCGAGCGCATGCCAGCCCCGCATCGCCCGCTTACCTCGAACATCAACTCGGAAAGCCATCCGGAAACAATCGCTCGACCGCATTCTCGAAGTGCTGAATCGGCGCGGCGCCACGCAATGCGATGGGCGGCGGCGGTTCCTTGCCCGGCGCGGCTTCGCGCGACAGCACGGCAAACGGCACGCCGCTCACGCCCAGTTGCTTGGCAAACTCTTCGTCTTCGATCACGAGGTCCGTGTAGGTGCCTTCGTCGAGCGCTTCTTCGAGCAACTCGGGATCGATGCCGCATGTCGCGGCAATATCGATGAGCGCGTCCGGATCGCCGATATCGATACCTTCCTCGAAGTAAGCCTTGAAGATCGCGCGATGCACGATATCGAAGCGCCCCGATTCCTGCGCAAAAAGCGCGGTCTCGAACGCCTTGCGGCTGCGTGGCGCGACGGGCGGCGGACGCATCAACACGTTGCGCTCCTCGGCAAGCGGAACCACCGAGTTTTCCCAGGCGTCCTGGGCTTGTTCGCTATTCGGATCAGGCAGCGGCGTGGGTTCGGGACGCAGTTCGAACGCGTGCCAGCGAAGCTCGACTGCGTTGCCATACGCCTTGGCGAACTGATCGAGCACCGGTGTTTCCAGATAGCAGAAAGGACATGTGAAGTCCGACCAGACATCGACATACAAAACAGGCGTGGTTGCCATGAAAAAACCTCGAATACAGGGCGATGCATGCGCGCGCCCGGAAAGGACAAAACAGCAAAACCGGTATGTTAGCGCGTGCTGCGAGTCGATGTAGGCATGGCGCGGCGCGTTCAAGATTCGCCGGCTCAGAACCCGCCGTCGAGCTCGATCTTGCTGCCGTCGAAGAAGCGCGACAGACGGAAGGCGCGCGGGTCGACGAGCGGGGTGTCGTTCGCGACGATATCCGCCATCAACCGACCCGCACCGGGACCGATGCCGAAACCATGCCCCGAAAATCCCGTGGCGATGAACACCCCGGGCGTTCCGTCGATGCCCGAGATGACCGGCACCGCATCGGGCGTTACATCGATATAGCCGGCCCACGACTGCTCGACCTTCACCGCGCCAAGCGCCGGAAAAACCGCGCGAAATTCGTCGAGCGCGCGCTGGTTGAAGGCCTCGACAGGCGCGGGGTCGAGCGTGCGCACGGACTCGAATACCGTCGGGCGATTCAGCGGCCAGTGGCGCGGACGGCGTAGTTCCTCGAAGAAGCGCGCGTTGAAGCCGAGCTTGAGCGCGCCGAGCTGGCTTTTTAGCGCGGGCAAAAACTTGAAGAACAGCCGGAAACTGTCGGGCGTGATGTCGCTGTAGTTGCGGAACGCGTTGGCGATGGTATAGCCGCCGTCGAGCCGCTTGCGATAACCCATCGCGTGATTGCACGCGCTCACGTCGGGACCGCCTTCGAGCGGCGCCGTGCGCATGACCGACGAACGCACCATGAGCTGTGGCACATCGACATCGAGGTTGCCCGCGAAGAGCCGCGTCCACGCGCCGCCCGCGACCACCACGCTCGTGCACGCGATCCGTCCGTATTCCGTCACCACGCCGCTGACCTTGCCGCCGCTCGTTTCCACGCCGCGCACGGCGCAGGGCGTGAGTATCTTGACGCCTCGCTTGCGCAGCGCGGCGGCCATCGCCGGGACGGCGCGTTGCGGTTCGGCGCGGCCATCGCCGGGCGTGTAGATGCCGCCCGCGAAGCGGCGTGACGCGCCGGTCATCAGCGCGGCGGTTTCATCGGCGGAGATGATGCGCGAGTCGAGCGCGTCGCGGCCGACTTTTGCGACCGCGCGCGCGAGCCACGCTTCGTGATCGGCGAGCGCTTTGGCGTCGTCGGCGGCATAGAGGATGCCGCATTCGCGAAAGCCGGTGTCGATGCCGAGTTCTTCATCGATACGACGCCACAGCTTCAGACTCTCGAGACTAAGTTCGAGCTCGCGCAGGTCGCGATGTGTCGCGCGGCACCAGCCCCAGTTGCGGCTCGACTGCTCGCCCGCGATGTGCCCTTTCTCGCACACCGCCACCGACAAGCCCTTGGCCGCCAGCGAGCGCGCGGTGCTGATGCCGATCACGCCGCCGCCCACGACGACCACGTCGACACGTTCGGGCAGCGTTCTGTCTTCGTCGATACGTTCTGTCAGCGGTCCCATGTCAGGACGCGCGCTCGTCAAGTCGTGCCGTTACGTTCATGTGTCGGTCAGGTTGAGCCGGGAGGCAGTCATGCTAAGGGATGCGCCTCTTTTTGACCATATCAATGAAATTGCCGCGATGTTGCATCAGGGCATGAAGCGCATGTTGCACGCTGTCTGCGCATGCGCCGGCGATCCGCTACGATAGGGCAGGCGCGGCGTCCAGGAGCAAACACAAGCGGATGCGCCGCGTCCGACAGCACCCGTCATCGAGCGTCAGGCACGGCGCGTGCGAACTCAGCGCCGCATGCGTCACGCGCCATTGGCGCCAGTCAACGCAATTTCACCCCATCTCTGGAGAACTTTCATGCAAAAGACAGCATCGGCGAAGTGGAGCGGCGGCATCAAGGACGGCAAGGGTTTCATCTCGACGCAAACCGGCGTGCTCAACGAAGCGCCGTATGGCTTCAAGTCGCGTTTCGAGGAAGGTCCGGGCACGAACCCGGAAGAGTTGATCGGCGCGGCGCACGCTGGCTGCTTCACGATGGCGCTTTCGCTGCAACTCGAACTCGCGGGTCTGAAGGCCGAAAGCCTGGAAACGAAATCGACCGTCACGCTCGATAAAGACGGCGAAGGCTTCACCATCACCGCGTGTCAACTCGATCTGAAGGCGAAGATTCCCGGCGCGGACAAGGCTGCATTCGACAAGGCCGCCCAAGCCGCGAAGGAAGGCTGCCCGGTGTCGAAGCTGTTTGCGGGCAACGCGAAGATTACGCTGAACGCCGAACTGGTTTCCTGAGCGTTCGAGGCGTAGTTTGAGTGAAAAGACGCGGACCGGTCATCTCGACCGTCCGCGTTTTTTAATGCCGCGCCGCGTTCTTCCTCTCGGCCTTATGCGCGTACATTTTGCTGTCGCTTTCAATCAGAAGGTCGAAGAAACTCGCATGCTGCGCGGGATCGAACTGCGTCTGTCCAACGCTGAAGCGAATCTCGTAACCGCGTGTGACCGAAGCATTGTGCGCAGCCAGCTTTGCGCGCAGACGTTCGAGCGCGTGGGCGGCTTCCTCGTCGCTCGCGTCGGTCAGGAGCGCGACGAATTCGTCGCCGCCAAGCCTGCCGATGACATCGCTTGCACGCAGCGAAGCGCGCAAGGCATCGGCGAAAGTGACGAGCGCGCGGTCGCCTTCCGCGTGACCAAAGGTGTCGTTGATACGCTTGAAATCGTCGAGATCGAAAAACAGCAGCGACGCGCGCCGATCGAGCCGTTTGCAGATATTGAGCGCATGCCGCGCTAGCGCTTCGAAACCGCGACGGTTGGCAATGAGCGTCAGGTCATCGACGGTTGCAAGTTCGATCGCCGCGATCTCCTGTTCCGCGATATGCGCGAGATCGCGCAAGAGGCTGCGCTCTTCGCCGTCGAATTCGCGGGGACGGGTATCGATGAGACAAAGCGTGCCCAACTTGCTGCCATTGGGCACCGTCAGCGGATGCCCCGCGTAGAACCGAATGCCGGGCGCGCCAGTCACGAGCGGATTGTCGTGGAAGCGCGTATCGATGCGCGCATCGGGAATCATCAACACGTCGTCATGCAGAATGGCGTGCGCGCAGAACGACACATCGCGCGAAGTCTCCGGCACATCGAGACCGATGCACGACTTAAACCACTGCCGATTCTCATCGATCAGGCTCACGAGCGCGATCGGCACGCCGAACAGCCGCCGCGCCAGGCGCGTGAGACGGTCGAAGCGCTCTTCCGGCGGGGTATCGAGGATATTCAGCGAGCGCAGCGTGGCAAGCCGGGCGGCTTCGGTCGAGGGTTTGGGCGCGACGAGCATGGATCTCCGTTTCCTGAGACGGTTTGGCGGCAGGGCCGCTGACGACGGGACAATCGGCAACAGTGCTTATTCTCCGACAAATACGCCAATTCTTCAGCACGAAGCCGAGCGCAGCGCTCGCTTCGACAGTCTCGCGCCGCGCGGCGTTTTCGCTATCATGCCGATGGACCGCGGCCCTTTGTCACGGCGCTTTCATCGCCCTTGCAGCGCACCTTCGTCGCGCAGGCGGGTCGGACATGGTGGCACTTCGCCATGAACCGACGACCCCTTTACCTGATTCGCATGGAGCGCCCATTGAAACTCAAGTTCGACTGGACCGTCATCACCCCGATTCTCGCGCTCGTCGTGCTCGTGGCCACCGCGCTCATTCACAACACCGCGCTCATGGCGCTGGCTGCCATCGCGCTGGCGTTCGCGGTGTTCGCGGCCGTGCATCATGCCGAAGTAGTCGCGCATCGCGTCGGCGAGCCGTTCGGCACGCTGGTGCTGGCCATTGCGGTGACGGTGATCGAAGTCGCGCTGATCGTCTCCGTCATGCTGTCCGGCGGCCCCGAAAAAGCCGGCTTGCCGCGCGACACCGTGTTCGCCGCGATCATGATTTGCAGCAACGCGATCATGGGGCTGTGTCTGCTGATCGGCGGCATGCGGCATCACGTGCAGGATTTTCAGTTGCAGGGCGCAAGCGCCGCGCTTGCCATTCTCTGCGCCATGTCCGTGCTCACGCTCGTCCTGCCGAACTTCACGAGCACCGTGCCGGGACCGGGCTTGTCCACTTCGCAACTCGTGTTCGTCGGGGTGATCTCGCTCGTGCTGTATGTGGTGTTCGTGTTCGTGCAGACCATCCGGCATCGCGACTACTTTTTGCAAGCCGTGCCGGATGTCGTCAAGCTAACCGCCACGGAAGACGACGTGCCCCACGCGCCGCCGCCGACCAACGCCGCCGCATGGACCGCGCTCGGCTTGCTCGTGCTGTCGCTTTTGTCCGTGGTCGGGCTGGCGAAGCTCTTGTCGCCTGCGGTCGAGGCGGGCGTCGCGGCAGCCGGTGCACCCGAGGCGGTCGTCGGCGTGGTGATCGCCGCGCTCGTTTTGTTGCCCGAAGGTCTCGCGGCATTGCGCGCGGCGCGTCTGAACCGGCTGCAAACGAGTTTGAACCTTGCGCTAGGCTCGGCGCTCGCGAGCATCGGTTTGACCATTCCCACGGTTGCGATCGTGTCGATCCTCATCGGCCAGCCTATCTCCCTCGGGCTCGCGCCGAAGGAGATCACCATGCTCGCGGTCACGCTGCTCGTCTCCGTGATCACGCTCGGCACCGGGCGCTCGACCGTGCTGCAAGGCGTCGTGCATCTGGTGATCTTCGCGGCCTTCCTGTTCCTGACCGTCGTGCCATGAGCATCGACGCATGCGGTTTTGCTACCATTCACGGTTTTCCGGCGCGCGCCGCGGGTTTCGTCGACCCGTCACGCGCTTGGCAGTAATCGCTCCGGCGTCAATTTTTACCGCAAGTCTCGAAGGATTGGAATGTCGTTCAAGAAGTCAGTCAGCAAGTCCGCATCGTTCGCTTTCTCCGCGATGCTCGCAGCACTCGCCGTCACCTCGGTTTCCGTTCACGCCAAGGAACTCACGCAGATCCGCTTCGCCGTCGATCCCAGCTACCCGCCGTTCGAATCCAAGCAGGCGGATGGCAAGCTGGCCGGTTTCGACATCGACCTCGGCAATGCGCTTTGCGCGCAGATGAAGGTCAAATGTGTGTGGGTCGAAAACAGTTTCGACGGCATGATTCCCGGCCTCAAGGCGCGCAAGTTCGACGCCGTGTTGTCCGACATGGGCATTACCGAAGAACGCCTGAAGCAGATCGATTTCACCCAGCCGCTCTACGATACCCACGCGCAACTCGTCGCGCGCGCGGGCTCGGGCATTCTGCCGACGCCGCAGGCGCTCAAGGGCAAACGCGTCGGCGTCGAACAGGGCACGGTGCAGGAACACTACGCGCGCGTGAAGTGGGAACCGCAGGGTGTGACCGTCGTGCCTTACGGCGATGAGGATCAGGTCGAGAACGATCTGGTCGCGGGCCGTATCGACGCCATGTTCACCGATGCCGCGCAAGCCGCCATCGGCTTTCTGAAGAAGCCGCAAGGCAAGGCGTTCGCGCTCGTCGGGCCGATTGTCGAAGACCGGGCGATCATCGGTCCGGGCACGGCAATCGGCTTGCGCAAGGGCGACGCCGATCTGAAGAACGGCCTGGACCAGGCGTTCGACGCGATCAAGAAGGACGGCACGTTCAAGCGCATCATGGCGAAGTATTTCGCCACCGATATCTCGATTCAGTAAGCGCCCTGGCGTTTAGCGTTCCGAGTATCGACCGAAAAGGCATCGCTTGCGGTGCCTTTCTTTTTTTACGAGGCAATTCATTCCATGCAGGTCACGCACCATCCGCTCGTCGCCGCTTCGCCTGGAACGGGGCGCGCGATCACGAGCTACGCCTTGGGCGCGGAACATGGGCCGAAGGTCTATATCCAGGCGTCGCTGCACGCCGACGAACTGCCGGGCATGGTGGTCGCGTGGTATCTCAAGCGGCATTTCGCGGAGTTGGAAGCGGCGGGGCGCCTGAACGCGCGGATCGTGCTCGTGCCCGTGGCGAATCCGGCCGGGCTCAATCAGCACTGGTTCGGCACGCAAATGGGCCGCTTCGACATGCAGTCCGGACAGGATTTCAACCGGCGCTTTCCCGCGCTTGGGCCGAGGCTCGTCGATAGACTCAAGCAACACCTGACTGGCGATGAAGCGCACAACGCCCGCGCCATCCGCGCCGCCTTGCGCGATGCGTTCGCGGCGCTCGAGCCCGCGACCGAACTCGAATCGCAGCGCATCGCGCTGATGACGCTGGCTTGCGATGCCGATCTCATCATCGACATGCATTGCGACTGGGAAGCCGTCGCGCATCTCTACACGACGCCCGAGGCCTGGGTTCGGATCGAACCGCTTGCGCGCTATCTCGGCAGCGAGGCGCAATTGCTCGCGGACGTGTCGGGCGGCGAGCCGTTCGACGAAGCGTGCGTATCGGCGTGGCGTTATCTGCGTGACGCGTTCGCCGGACGCTTCCCCATTCCTCGGGGCGCGGCAACCGTCACTCTCGAACTGCGCGGCGTGCGCGACGTATCGCGCGAAACCGCTGCGCGCGATGCACAGGCAATCGTCGATTATCTGACGCACGCGGGTTTTATTTCGGGCGATGCCCCCGCGCTGCCCGCGCTCGCCAATCCGCCGACGCCGCTTGCCGGATGCGAATACCTTCACGCGCCGATCTCCGGCGTGATTCTGCATGCGCGCGAAGTTGGAGAGAAAGTACGCGCGGGCGATGTCGTCGCTGAAGTGCTCGATCCGCTCCATGACGAACTCGTGCCGCTCATCGCGCAGAGCGGCGGCGTGCTGTATGCGCGGCACTGGACGCGGTTCGCGACGGCGGGAATGCTGGTCGCGCGCATCGCGGGCGCGGAAGTCCGGCGCGAAGGCGACCTGCTCGTGCCTTGAAGTTGCCGACGAGTCGTCCCACGCGGTTACCATACGTCGGCAAACCCGGTTTCAATGTCCACGGAGAACGACAGGAACATGCTGAAGAATCTCGATCCCTTGCTCAACGCCGACATCCTTCACGCACTCTGCGCGATGGGCCACGGCGATGAAGTCGTCATCTGCGACGCCAACTTTCCCGGCGATTCCGTCGCGCGTCAGACCGTGCGCGGACAATTGCTGCGTCTCGACGGCATCAACGCGCCGCGTGCGGTGCGGGCCGTGTTGTCTGTGCTGCCGCTGGATACGTTCGTCGATCATCCCGCCGAGCGCATGGAAGTGGTCGGCGACCCGGATGCGCTGCCTGCCGTACAGCGTGAAGTACAACGCGAAGTCGACGACGCCGAAGGCCGCGCCGTTCCGCTCGCGCCCGTCGAGCGCTTCGCTTTTTACGAGCGCGCCAAACAGGCTTATTGCGTGATTCAGACGAGCGAAGCGCGCGGCTACGGCTGCTTCATCTTCAAGAAGGGCGTGCAACTCGCGCCCGACACGCCAGCGCAATGACGCGCTGATTTCTTGACACTAGTTTGCGGCGCCTGACCGCGATCATGAAAACAGAATAGCCGGCCGGGCAACCCAGCGCGGCTTTCTGTCGGGCGCCTGCGCAAGGAGGGTCGGCCCGGCGGGAAGCGAGACATCCACGAGCGTATTACGGCGCGAGCATACCTTGCAGATGAAATAGCAGCCGAAGCTGTCGACGCTAGCTTCGGCCTTGGCGCGCGAGATCCTGCCGCTGCATCGTATGCAGGTCCACATAGATTCACCTTCGTTGTCGGAAAACTGGCTTTGGCTGGTTTCGCGCCGCCAGCGAAGTTCTTCCGATACCGGCTCTTTCGAGACCGGCAACTCGTCGAAGGTCTGCTCGCCATGAAACGCGAACACGTTGTCAAATGCACGCGGCTTGGTGCGACGTGTCTCGTGAAATGACAGTCAGAAAACTTGCTCGATAAGCGATGCCGCCAGTACTGGACAAATGCGGATCAGGGCAGTTTCAACGTGTAGTGATGCTGCCTCACCATGCGCTCAAAGCGAGCGAAAAGCAAACGGTATCGGGAAGGAGCAAGCAGAATGAGGCTGTTTCGGCTTGATATTAAGGCATGCTATAAAAGCTTCGAAAAGGCTTCGAGCCGTGCTTTCATTCCCTCAACACTGCCGGTAAAAAAATAAATCGCGACAGTTCCTCCGAAAGCGCCCACACTATGTGGCGCAGCAGTCGCCTTCGCGTCTGTGCAAGTCGGGGAGCAGGATCATGGCAAAAGGTCAGGTACGCGGAAATAAAGAGGCTAAAAAGCCCAAACAGCCGAAGAAAGTAGAGTCGCCGGCAGCGGCTGTATCGTGGGCCACGCCCAAGAAAAGCGCGGAAGCCAGCGCATCCGTGAAGAAGAAATAGCCTTAGCGCGACATTCGTTCAAGCTGTCCTCGGTGCATGGCGTGACGACGCTCTATTCTGACTTCGCCATCGAAGTGGAAGTCAGACGCCCACCACCGAGTCCCGATGTTTTCTCTTTCCGGACTGGAACCAGCATGACAACGAGACCCAAAGTCAATCCCGCCGTGGCCGTCAAACAAAGCGAATATACGATCGCGCAGAAGTCGCGTGCATCGGCGCTGAGCAACGCGGACAGCGAGCGCGCTCAAAAGCGCCGCGATAATGACGCGCTTATCGACGTCAACGCGAGCAAGTGGCGTTACGTGGGCCCGGGTGTCTAGATGGGAAAGCCCGCGGAAGTCCTCAACTTCCCGAACCCCAGCCGCAGCTACGACGCCGCAAGACACGGCGTGTGCTTCTGGGGTTACGACAGCAAGCGCGAGATCAGCTTTCTGGTCGAGGACAAGACGCTTGCCGCGCTGAATCCCGGCATGGGCACGGGTGAGCTGGCGCTGCTCGCCACGTTCGACCGCAATCGCGAACGCATTCTCGAACTGGCGAAGGGTCTCTACACGGGCGGCCCGCAGAACCGTTATACGATCCACGAGTAGCGTTCAACGCCGTGTAACCGTCACGTTGTCGCGGCGGCTTCAGTTGTCCAGCGCAATACGCACCGTGCGCGCGAGTTCATCGAGCTGAAACGGCTTGCGCAGCGCGGCAAAGCGCTTTTCCTTGATCTTCGATACATCGACGTCCGCATAGCCCGTTGCCAGGATCACCGGCAGATCGGCACGCAGTTCACGCGCTTTCGCGATCACCTCCATGCCGTTCATGCCGGGCATCGCGAAGTCGACCATCATCAGATCGGGATGGTCCAGTGGCAGGCGCTTGAGGCCGTTGGGGCCGTCGCAGGCGTGCGTCACCGAATAGCCGAGCGTCTGCAGACATTCGACGAGCATCTCGCGCACGTCTTCGTCGTCTTCGACCACGAGGATGCGCTTCGCGCCCGATGCGCTGTCCTCGGGTTTGAGCGCAACGTCGGCTTCCTGCAAATCCTTCGCGCCCAGCGGCAACCAGATTTCGACGCTCGTCCCTTTGCCCGGTTCGCTTTCGATACGCGCCACGCCGCCCGCCTGCCGCGCGATGCCGTAGACCTGGCTCAAGCCGAGCCCCGTCCCTTTGCCGACTGGTTTGGTCGTGAAGAACGGGTCGAACACGCGCGACAGCACGCCTGGCTCGATGCCCGAGCCCGAATCGCTCACACGGATGACCACGTAGCGTCCAGCCGTGAAGGTTTCGTCGGGCGCGGGGCGCTCGCCCGCGTGGATCGTGAGGCGCCCGCCGCCGGGCATGGCGTCGCGCGCATTGATCGTGAGATTGAGGACGGCCAGTTCCAGCTGATTGGCATCCGCCTGGGTCCAGAGATCTTCGGAATCGGAGGTCGTGGTGAACGCGATCGACGAGCCGAGCGAGATCGAGATGATGTCGCGCATGCCTTGCAAAAGCGACGCGACGTTGACCGCTTTCAAATCGAGATTGCTGGTGCGCGAAAACGTCAGCAACTGCGCGGTGAGCTTGGCGCCGCGTTCGGTGGCGCGCTTGGTCGTCGCGGCCATTTTGCGCACGCGCTCGTCGCTGCTGATTCGCGCGATCAATTCCGCGTTCGCCATGATGACATTCAGCAGATTGTTGAAATCATGCGCGATGCCGCCCGTCAATTGCCCGAGCGCCTCCATCTTTTGCGACTGCACGAGCACGGCCTGCACCTTGGCGCGCTCGTGGATTTCGCGCATCAGGCGATTATTTGCCGATGCCAGTTCCTGGGTGCGCTCGGCGATACGGCTTTCCAGCGAGTCGTTGAGCCGTTCGAGCGCTTCCTGCGCCTTCGAGCGCGCGATCAGATGCTGCTCCGACTCCGCGAGATGCCGGCGCGCATCGTACTGGCGCGCACGCGCCCGCAGCGACGACATCACCGCGCGGCGCAAGGTCTCCGAATTCAGCGGACGTTCGAGGACGAGCACGTTGCCAAGACGCTCCAGCATGTCGATACTCGCGGCCGAGCGCCGTTCGGTTGCGCGTCCTGAAAGCAGAATGATGGGAAAGTCGGACCACGCCGGTTGCCGGTCGATCCAGGCGGCGAGCACTTCGCCGTTGTCGCTCTTGAGCGATTCCTCGGTGACGATGGCAGTGCCCGCGCCGCGGTCGAGTTCGGCGGTGAGGCAAACCGAATCGGCGCACGCGAAGCAATCGCGGTCATCGAATGCGAGGACATCGGCGATTACGTCGGCATCGCGGCCGAATGGCGCCACTATCAGAACGCGAAACTCCATGGCGCTAGTTCCCCGAGGAGCCCGCGTGACTGGTGTCGGGAACCAGCATGGCCGTGCCGCCCTTGTACGAAGGCAGGCCGCTCAGAATGCCTTCGAAGTCGCGCAATGCCTCGCCGACGTTCAGCCCGCCCGCGCCCAGCTGAAATTGACGAATCGAGCGCTCATGGCCGCTCGCGCGGCTTTTCACGGCGGTCAGCGCCGTCAGCACTTCGCCTTGACGCTCGAAGTAGCGAAACAGCAGGACCACGTCGCTGAGATAACTGATATCCACGTCGCTCTGTATTTCGCCGATGATTCCATGCTGCCCCAGCACCAGCATCGTGATGACGCCGCGCTGGTTCAGATAGGTGAGCAGTTCGTGCATTTGCAGGAGCAGGTAGCGCTCGCCGGGCATCGCTTGCAGATACGCGTTCAGGCTGTCGATGGCAACGTAGCGCGCGTTGCCCTGTTCGACGCTCTGTCGCACGCTGCTCGTGAACTCTCCGGGCGATATTTCGGCGGGATCGACCTGGCGCAAGTTCAGCAAGCCGCTGTCGAGATGCGGCCGCAGATCGATGCCGAGGCTCGTCGAGCGCCGCAAAAGCGTGGTGCGCGTTTCATCGAAAAGATAGTAGACACACGGCTCGCCGCGTTCGAGCGCGGCGAGCAGACACGAGGTCACGGTGGTCGTCTTGCCCACGCCCGACGGCCCGACGATGAGCGTATTGGTGCCTGGCACGAGGCCGCCGCCGAGAAGCGCATCTAGCCCGGCCGTGCCGGTGCTGAGCGGCTTTGCCGAGAAATCGGCGTGATGTTCAGACGCGATCAGACGCGGATAGACTTCAATGCCGCCGGTGTTCAGCGTCATGTCGTGAAAACCTTCGCGAAACTTGATGCCGCGCATCTTCGCAATCCGCAGGCGCCGGCGCTCGCCGCCGTAGTCGTGCACGAGATTGTCGAGGCACAGCACGCCGTGCGCGATGCTGTGCAACTGCAGATCGCCGGGCTCGGACGTGTTGTCGTCGAGCAGCATGACGGTGCAGGCGCGCGTCGCGAAGTAACGCTTCAACGCGAGAATCTGTCTGCGATAACGCAGCGGGTTTTGCGAGAGCATGCGCAACTCGGACAAGCTGTCGAAGACGAGTCGCGCAGGCTTCACTTCATCCACTTGCGCGATGACATCGCGCACGGTTTCGCCCAGTTCCACTTCAGCGGGATGCAGAACGGTCTGCTCGTAACGCGGGTCGAGCCCTTCGTCCGATAGAAGTTCGATGATGGTAAAGCGCTTCGTGTCCCAGCCATGGCTTTCGGCCACGGCGACGAGTTCTTCCTTCGTCTCCGAAAGCGTCACATAAAGACCTGGCTCGCCGACTTCCGCGCCCTTGAGTAAGAACTGCAAGGCGAGAGTCGTTTTGCCCGCACCCGGCGCACCTTCGATCAGATACATGCGATGCGGCGTCAATCCGCCGCCGAGAATGTCGTCGACTCCCTCGATGCCCGTCGAAATGCGGGCGGGCAGGGCTTGCGTGGTTTTTTCTGGCATGTGCTTGCGCTTTCTGTTGTCTGGCCTTTTTATCTGGCCTTTCGCGCGAGCAATCGGAAAACATTGGAGAACGCCCGCGCCTCGCGTGGCGGTTGCAAGAAGCGAGCCAGTACACGCCGGCGCTGCGACGTTCGTTAAATTTACCGACTATCCAGCAAATTCCTGTTGCAAAAATCCAAACCAGAGCGACGCTTTTTAAGATTTGGTTGCAATGCAGCATGAAAAGGGTATAGTTAGGGTTATCCCCTAGCTAGTTACCCTGATTCTTTACCTGAGAGACGCCATGAAAACCACCGCTCAACAATCTTTGTTCGTTTCGTTCGGTTCGTTCCTGCGCTCGGCGAAGGCAACGGTGCGCCGCGAGTGGAATCGCGCACTGCAATTGCATCTGCAAAACTGCGAGATGCTCGTCGAATCGTATCGCCGCACCAAGTAAGTCGGACAATACCCGGTCAGAGTTTCAAAGCAACGCCCCGGAAGCGAATGGCTCCCGGGGCGTTTGTCTTTTACGAGCGCGTAGCGCATCGCCAGAGCGACAACGGCGCGCCTCCTCACGGAGAGCGCGCCGTTGTCGCATCGGATGGCGACGTCTAGATCGCCCAGCCGCCGAGATAGAACACCGCGAGCACGATCGCGATCGCGACCGTCCCCACGTTCAGCTTGCGATACTCGCCCGCCACGATCCGCCCGATCACCAGCGTGCAGAAGCCAAGCATGATGCCGGTGACGATATTCGCCGACAGCACGATGAACACGGCGCATACGAGCCCGGACATGGAGTCGACGGTATCGTCCATGTGCAGCTTGCTCACGTTGCCGAGCATGAGCAGGCCGACGTACATCAAGGCGGGCGCCGTCGCGTAGGAGGGCACGAGACCGGCGAGCGGCGAAAGGAACATCACCGCGAGAAAGAGCAGGCCGACGACCGTTGCCGCAAGCCCCGTCTTTGCGCCCGCCGCCACGCCCACCGACGATTCGATATACGCCGCCGCCGGTGCACCACCGAAGCATGCGGAGAAGATCGAGCTGAGCGAATCGGCCGTCAGCGCGCGTCCGCCGTTGACGATGCGCCCGTTGGCGTCGATCTGACCCGCCTGGCCCGCGACGGCGCGGATCGTTCCGGTGGCGTCGAACACGGCGGTCATCACGAGTGCGAGCACGCTCGGCAGCACGGCCATCGAAAGCGCGCCCTTGATGTCCATCGCGCCGATGAGCGACGCGTGTCCCGGCGTCGCGAGCGAAGGCAGCGCGAACACGCCGTGAAAGCGCACGGACGGATCGAAGATCAGGCCGATAGCCGACAGGCCGACCACCACGAGCAGAATGCCGCCCGGCACGCGCCGGCGTTCCAGCCCGAAAATCGCCGCCAGGCCGAGCACCGACATCAGCACGGGAAACGCGCGGATCGCGCCCAGCGAAACCGGCATGCCCGGCGCGGGATTTTTAACGATCAGGCCGACGTCGTTGGACGCGATCAGCAGCAGAAACAAGCCGATGCCGATGCCCGTGCCATGCGCGACGCCCGTCGGCAGATTGCGCAAGATCCACGAGCGCACGCCAGTCACGGAGATCGCGGTGAAAACGACGCCCATCAGGAACACGGCGCCCAGTGCGATGGCAGGCGAGAGGCCTTTGCCGAGCACGAGACCGAACGCGGTGAATGCGGTTAGCGAGATGGCGCAACCAATCGCGATAGGCAGACGCGCCCATACGCCCATCAGCAGCGAGCCGAACGCGGTCGTGAGGCACACGGCGACGAACACCGCGCTGGTATCGAAACCGGCCTTGCCGAGCATGCCCGGCACGACGAACACGGAGTAGACCATCGCGAGAAAGGTCGTGATGCCCGCGACCACTTCGGTCTTTTCCGTGCTGCCAGCGAGCGATATGCCGAAGTAGCGGTCAAGAAAGCCGCCGCTCGCGGTCGGTGCCGTGTCCTCTCGTTCGATAGGGGAAATGTCGATGTCGCCAAGCTGCTGGGCGGGGGATTCCAACATGAGCTGCTCCTTTATCAGCACGCTGAAACGGTCGACCGTGCGCGCAATCAAGCGCACTGCGGTCCGTCGTCAGGGTCGTCTCGTATTTAGTTCTGGATGTAGCCTCGTGCTCGCCGCTGATGGCTGCACTCGGTCAGGACAAAGACTATGGGAACGCAACGCGAGGTCCAATCCCGTGGAAAACATGCCGCTCATGCCAACATTCTTATATTTCTGAGAGTCCTAAGCTGGCTGGGGCTTCCCGCCAGAACGATAAACGCCGGACTAGGGCAAATGCCTAGGCCGGCGTCGGGGGTGAACGCTTCGTCACGTACGCCCTGACAAACCCATTACTGCATGATCCGCGATACACCGCGTCCGCGCGGGTCGGACATGGGCTCGGGCGTGTCGCCGTTGATGCGGATAGCCTGAATGTCGCCATTGAAGCCTTGCATCGTGAACTTATAGCCCTTGTCTTCGAGCTGCTTCACGACTTCCGGATCGAGCTGATGGAACGGCTCCTGGTAGATTGTGTCCGGCGGCAGCAACTGATGATGAAAACGCGTCGCGCCCACGGCTTCAGGTAGCGGCAAGTTGAAGTCGTAGACGTTCGAGAGCACCTGGAAGATCGACGTGAAAATGCGCGAGCCGCCCGGCGTGCCGATCACCATCGCGACCTTGTCGTCACGCGTGAGGATGGTCGGCGTCATGGAAGACAGCGGCCGCTTCTTCGGCTCGATGGCGTTGGCGTCGCTGCCGACCACGCCGAACATATTCGGCACGCCCGGCTTGGAAGCGAAGTCGTCCATCTCGTCGTTGAGCACGACGCCCGTGCCTTCGGCGATCACGCCCGAGCCGAAGTAGCCGTTGATGGTGTACGTGTTCGACACCGCGTTGCCCCATTTGTCGACGACAGAAAAGTGCGTTGTCTCCGCTTTCTCGGGCATCGATGTACCGAGGCCCGGCAGCACGCTCTTCGTCTCCGAGGGCTTGTCGGGATTCACTTCCTGTGCGCGTTTCAGGATGTAGTCGTCGTCGGTGAGTTGTGCAACCGGCACCTTGTAGAAGTCGGGATCGCCGAGATATTGCGCACGATCGGCGAAGACGCGTTTCTCGATTTCCGCGACGAGGTGAATGTACTGCGCCGAATCCAGCGGCACGCCTTCGAACTTGTCCTTCAGGTCCGCCTTCATCTTGAGCAACTGCACGAGGCCGACGCCGCCCGAACTCGGCGGCGGCGCGGTGATCACGCGATAGCCGTTCCAGCTCGCGACGATCGGTTGCCGCCAGACCGCCTTGTAGTCTTTCAGATCGCGCGACGTGATGAGGCCGTGGCCCGCCATGGAAGTGGCGATCAGCTCGGCCGTTCTGCCTTCGTAGAAGCCCTTGGCGCCCTTGTCGGAGATGCGCTGCAAGGTATCCGCGAGATCGGGCTGCTTGAATACCTGACCCGCCTTCATGCCGCCGAAGTAGAGATCGAAGTTCGTCTTGCCGGCGAAATCCTTCGATGCGGCGTCACGCCGGGAAATCAGTTGATCGTCGACGAGAAAGCCGTTTTCCGCATACTTGATGGCGGGCGCGAGCACCTGCTTCCACTTCAGCTTGCCGAAGCGCTTTTGCGCCTGCCACATGCCTTCCACCGTGCCCGGCACGCCGACCGCGCGATGTCCGTAAAGGCTCATGCCCTTGATGACCTCGCCCTTGTCGTCGAGATACATGTTGCGTGTGGCCGTGAGCGGCGCGCGTTCGCGATAGTCGAGGAAGTACGGACGATGATCCACGTACAGCGTCATGAATCCGCCGCCGCCGATATTGCCCGCTTCCGGATAAGTCACCGCGAGCGTGAAGGCGATGGCGACGGCTGCATCGACCGCGTTACCGCCTTGCTTCAGGATCTGCTCGGCGGTGTCGGCGGCGAACTTGTCGGCAACCGCCACGGCCGAGGCGGTGAGGACTTGCGGCTGAGTGTCCGCGGTCTTGGCAACGGCGGGCGTGGTTTCGACGAAACCGGCCGCCAGAAGCGCCGAGGCAACGATGGCGCTCAATGCGAGCGTGCGAAAGCGCGGTTCTCTTTTCGACTGCATCTCCTGCGTTCTCCTTAGGCTTTTCGGGGTTGTAAGCGCTTATACCATGTTCGCGGCGCGCCAAGAAATGGCACGCGCCGCATCATGCGCTCAAGGCATCAACTGACCGCCGTTCACGTCGATGATCTGGCCAGTCACATAGCGCGACATCGCCTCGGAGGCGAGATAGAGGAACGCGCCGCTGCAGTCGTCCGGCTCGCCTATGAAGCCCATCGGAATTGACTTGCGGAAGGATTCGAGCTGTTCCGGCGAGGTGAAGCGCTCCTGAAACGGCGTCTGGATCACGCCGGGCGCGACGGCGTTCACGCGGATGCGATCGCCCATCAGTTCCTTGGCCATGCCCTTGGTGATCGTGCTGACAAAGCCTTTCGACGCCGCATAAAGCAGCGCGCCTGGACCGCCGCCGTTGCGCGCCGCGACTGACGTCACGTTGATGATCGAACCGCCGCCGCCCGAACGCAGCGAGGGCAGCGCCGCGCGCGTGAATGCAACCACCGAGCGCGCATTGATATGCATGACTTCGTCGAAGAGTTCGTCGGTAACGTCGCCGATCGGCTCGCGCTTGACGAGGCTTCCCGCGTTGTTGATGAGCACGTCGATCTTGCCGAAGGCTTCGACCGTCGCGGCGACGGCGGCATCGATGGCCTTCGAATCGCGCACGTCCGCACCCACGGTAACGGCCGAGACCCCCAGCGCGCGCACGTCGCTCGCGACTTGCTCGGCTTGGTCCTTCGAGCTGTTGTAGTGCACCGCGACATTCGCGCCGTATTGGCCGAACGCACGCGCCGCCGCCGCGCCGATACCCGTGCTCGCGCCGGTGATGAGGATCGATTTGCCTTTCAGATCGTGCATGAGTGCTCCAGTGTGGTTGTTTTATGAACGGGACAGGTTGCGCCAGCCAAGAGTATACGGAGCATTCGCGGGCGGCGTCGGGCGGCGCGCAAGCCGCGCCCAAACCGGCCGCAAACAGTGGCAACATGTTCATCTGCTCACGTCGAAGTGAAACCAGGAGACGCACATGAACGCACAAGTCGATCCCATCCCCGCCGACCGTCAGGGCGTGATCCCGTACATCGCGGTGGCGGGCGGCGTGACGGCCATCGAGTTCTATACGAAGGTGTTCGGCGCTACCGAGATCTACCGGCTCGAACAGCCGGGCGGGCGCATCGGGCATGCGGAGTTGTCTATCGGCGGCAAGGTCGTCTATCTGTGCGACGAATTTCCGGAGATGGATGTGAAAGGCCCGCTCTCCGTAGGCGGCAGCCCGGTGATGCTGCATCTCTATGTCGATGACGTCGATGCCGTCGCCCAGCGCGCGGTGGACCAGGGCGCGACCATTCTGCGCGCGGTCGAAGACCAGTTCTATGGCGATCGCGGCGGCAAGATTCGCGATCCGTATGGGCATGTGTGGTGGATCGCGACTCACCGCGAAGATGTGTCGCCGGAGGAGATGCAGCGGAGGGCGGAGGCGTTGTTTGGCGGGGCGTGATTCTTCAACGCCCATCTGACGCGCTTACGATACGCGCGACGAGTCGGCTCGCGTGGAGCACGCGTCCGTCGGAACGACGCGCCGTGATGAATTCGCCAGCTAAGAAGCGCGCTTGTCAGCGCGAGCGCCGCGAAGAATTCACTACGCATCGAAACGCGGGTGAACCGCGCGCCACGCTCGAACGAAGCCGCTACGCATCGAACGAATACGTCTCGACCACGCGCCGCACCGATTCCCTGAACGACGCGACGAGATCCGAACGAATGCCGCTGCCCGGATAAGACAGCGCGTATTCATATTCGATATCGGTTTCGAACGGCCGCACGACCACGCCGTGCGAGCGCCAGACCTTGGCCGCGAACGGCTCGACGATCGACACGCCCAGACCGCCCGCGACCATCGCGTAGCGCGTGTGGGCAGTGTCGGTGAGCACGGTGTAGCGCGGCCTTTCTTCGGTCGCCGAAATGAGCGATTGCTCCGCCTCGTAAGGCTGCCGCGCATTGGGCAGCCAGCCGATCAGCTTCTCGCCGCGCAAGTCGTCCGGACGGATGATGTTCTTCGCAGCGAGCCTGTGCGACGCGGGCATGGCGCAAAGCGCACGCGCTTTCAGCAAGGTCTCGACTTCAATGCCTGCCACCGCGGGAAATGCCTGACTCAAGGCAACATCGGCGGTGTGATTTTGCAGGCTGACGAGCACCTCGGGCACCTTCACCGAATCCACCTTGATCGGCACGCCCGGATGACGCTCCGTGAAGTCGGCAAGCACGGGCGGCAACAACGTGGTGGCCAACACCGGCATGCAGGCGACGGTCAGGCCGTCCGAGGCTTCGTCGCGGATCATCTGCGCGACCTGTTTCAGGCGCTCCAGTCCCAGGAAGTTTTCCTCGACGGACTTATAGAAGCGCAGGCCCGCGTTGGTCGGATTCAGACGGCCGCCGATACGGCTGAAGAGGCTGAAGCCGAGATCGGCTTCGAGATCGGCAATCAGGCGGCTGATGGCCGGTTGCGTCACATGGAGTTTGCGGGCGGCGCCGACGCTGGTGCCCGTCATGATGAGGCTACGGAATGCCTCGATCTGGCGAAAACGAATCATTTTGGGGACGGCTTTGTCAAGCGGCTCTGGTAGTGCAGTTTCGGTACTGCGAGGACGCAGATCTTATAGGAAACAATGCTTTACTGCCTTTTCGCTGCGCTTTGACGCATGCCGACCGTGTGTGTTTTGCCAACAATTCGCACGAGTATTCGAAAAATTTAGTCACTATAACCACATGTGAGTGGCATCCGTCTTATTGATACGAAATACTCGCCGCCAACCTAGAAGCGCGATGAAAGGCCCGGCGTAAGCCAAAGGCTGGCCGCGGCGCGCGGGGGCAGTGCTTCGGGCTCTACGAATCTAGCCCTGATGATTCGTTGAGCCAATTGTTTAGTGCAGCCGAACTAAACGACCGGCGCAACTGCAACGATAACCAAGACAACGAGACAAGAAGGAAAACGCAATGCGCACGACCTCACTTACGCCCAAATACACTCTCGCGATGCTCGCGGCGCTGGCCTTCACGATGTCGGCGCACGCTGCCATCGTGCCGTCGGGCGTTACGCTTGCCGCCAAGCAGGAACTGGTGCGCAATAACGGCTCCGAAGTCGAAACGCTCAACCCCGCGCTGGTAGAAACGGTCGTGGCGGCGAACGTCACGCGCGACCTGTTCGAGAGCCTCACCGCCGCCAACGCGGACGGCACCGTGGTGCCGGGCGTGGCCGAAAAGTGGGAGCAGAAGGACGCGACAACCTGGCTCTTCCATCTGCGCAAGAACGCCCGTTGGTCCAATGGCGAGGCTGTCAGTGCGAGCGATTTCGTGTACGGCTGGCAGCGTTTCATCGACCCGAAGACGGCATCTTCTTATGCGAGCGTGTTCGGGCCGTTTCTCCTGAATGGCGCCGAGATCGTCGCGGGCAAGAAGCCGGCTAACGCGCTCGGCGTGCGCGCCATCGACGCCTATACGATCGAAGTCAAGACCGCCGGCCTCGTGCCGTTCCTCCCGGAACTGATGTCGAATCAGAACTTCGCGCCGGTGTATCGCGCGGGCGTCGAGAAATATGGGAAAGACTGGACCAAGCCGGGCAAGCTCGTGAGCAACGGCGCGTTTCAGTTGAAGGACTGGCAGGTCAACAGCAAGCTCGTGCTGACGAAGAACGCGAGTTACTGGGACAAGGAACATGTGCAGCTGACGCAAGTGACCTATCTGCCCGTCGAGGACGAAAACACGGACGTGAAGCTCTTCCAGTCGGGCGATAACGACATGACTTATCAGATTCCGACTGGCACGTTTGCCAAGTATCGCCAGCAGTTTCCGAACGACATTCGCAATTCGCTGATCCTCGGCACGCGCTATTACAGCTTCAACAATCGCGATCCGCTCCTGAAGGACGTGCGCGTGCGCAAGGCCTTGTCGATGGTGATCGACCGCGATCTGCTCGCGCAGCGCGTGACCGCCGACGGCCAGACGCCCATGTACGGGCTGATGCCCAAGGGCGTGCAGGGCGCGGATGTATCGGCATATGACTGGTCTGCCTGGCCGATGTCCAAGCGCGTCGAGGAAGCGAAGAAGCTGCTCGAACAAGCCGGCGTGAAACCCGGCACGAAGCTGCGTTTCGCCATGAACACGAGCGACTACAACAAGAAAATGGCGATTTTCGCGGCGTCGGAATGGAAGACCAAGCTCGGCCTCGACACGCAGATCGAATCGATGGAATTCAAGGTTCTGGTCAAGAAGCGTCACGAGGGCGACTATCAGATCGCGCGCAATGGCTGGGTCGCCGACTACAACGACGCCACCACGTTCCTCACGCTCGTGCAGTGCAAGTCCGAGCAGAACGACAACTTCAATTGCAATCCGAAGGCCGACGCCCTCGCGCAGCAAGCCAGCGAGACGACCGATCAGGCGAAGCGCACGCAGTTGCAGACGCAGGCGGCGAAACTCGTGATGGAGGATTATCCGTTCCTGCCGCTCCTGCAGTACGGCCTGCCGCGACTGGTGAAGAGCTACGTAGGCGGCTATTCGCTCAAGAATCCGATGGATCACTACGGCAGCAAGGACCTCTACATCGTCAAACACTGAGATACCTATGTGGTCTTATACATTGCGGCGCGTGCTGCTCACGCTGCCTACGCTTCTCATCGTGATCACGGTGTGCTATTTGCTGCTGCACGCCACGCCCGGTGGTCCGTTCGACGGCGAGCGCAAGGTTTCCGCCGAAGTGCTCGCGAATCTGCAGGCGAAGTATCACCTCGGCGAGCCGTTGTGGAAGCAGTACCTGCTGTATCTCGACAGCTTGTTGCACGGCGACCTGGGCGCCTCGTTCCGCTATGCCGACTGGAGCGTGAACGAACTCGTGCTGCGCGCCTTGCCGGTGTCGCTCTTCATCGGGGGCGTGTCGATGCTGCTCGCCATCATTATCGGCGTCGCCTTCGGCGTGGCGGCGGCGCTTCGGCGCAACAGCATGATCGATTACGCGCTCATGTTCGTGAGCAACGCGGGCAACGCGTTTCCCTCGTTCGTGATCGGGCCGGTACTGATCCTCGTGTTCGCCATTGCGCTGAAATGGCTTCCCGCGGGCGGCTGGAACGACTTTCAGATGCGCTACATGGTGCTGCCCATCGCGCTGCTCGTGATGATCAACGTCGCCACCGTGGGCCGCGTGACGCGTGCGAGTCTCATCGAAGTGATGAACACGCAGTACATCCGCACCGCGCGCGCGAAGGGCTTGCCCATGCGCACCATCGTGCTTCGCCATGCGATGAAGCCCACGCTCATTCCAGTCGTCTCGGTGCTCGGTCCGCTCGCGATTTCCTCGATCACGGCGGCGGTCGTGACGGAGTCCGTGTTCTCGTTGCCGGGCATCGGCAAGCTGATCGTGAACGGCGCGGCCAACCGCGATTACACACTGGTGCTGGGACTCGTCGTGCTCGTCACGGTGGTGGCCGTGCTGCTCAACCTTCTGGTCGACCTCGCCTATGCGTGGCTCGATCCGAAGATCCGTTACTAAAGGGCGCCCAATGAAATCCGTATCTTTAGCGCCGCTCTTGGAACAGGCCGTCGCGGGCCGAAGCCCCTGGCAGGACGCCCGCGCGCGCTTCGTGCGCAACAAGGCGGCGGCGGTCAGTCTCGCGTTGCTCGCGGTCATCACGCTTATCTGCATAGTCGGACCGTGGCTCTTGCCGAATCAGTTCGATTCCGCCGACTGGAACGCCATGAGCGCCGCGCCCACGTTCGAAAACTGGCACCTCTTCGGCACCGATGAAACCGGGCGCGATCTGCTCGTGCGCTGTCTCATCGGCGGACGCGTGTCGCTCGTGATCGGCGCGCTCGCCACGTTGACATCGGTCACGCTCGGCATCGTGTGGGGCGCGCTGGCGGGATTCATCGGCGGGAAGATCGATAACGCGATGATGCGTTTCGTCGACATGATGTACGCCATTCCGTACCTGCTGATCGCCATTCTCATGGTCACGCTGCTCGGCCGCGAGTTCTATCTCGTCGTGCTCACCATCACCGTGTTCTCGTGGATGGACATGGCGCGCGTGGTACGCGGCCAGACGCTCGCCATTCGCTCGAAGGAATACGTGGAAGCGGCGCGCGCCATCGGCGTGCCGACCTCGCGCATCATCGTGCGGCATGTGGTGCCGAATCTGCTCGGCATCGTCGCCATCTATACCACTGTCACGGTGCCCGGCGTCATTCTCACCGAATCCGTGCTGTCGTTTCTCGGGCTCGGCGTGCAGGAACCGATGACGAGCTGGGGCGTGCTGATTCAGGACGGCGTAGGCGTGATGGAAACCTCGCCGTGGATCTTGCTGTGTCCGGCGGCCCTGCTTTCGATCACGCTTTATTGCATCAACTTCGTCGGCGACGGTTTGCGCGACGCACTCGATCCGAAGGACAGGTGAGTCATGCCGCTACTTCATGTCAGCGATCTTCAGGTCGAGTTCAAGACCAACGACGCCACCGTGCGCGCGGTCAACGGCGTGAACTTCACGCTGGAAGCGGGGGAAACGCTCGGTATCGTCGGCGAATCGGGTTCGGGCAAGAGCCAGAGCGTGCTCGCCATGCTTGGGCTGCTTGCATCGAACGGACGCGCGAGCGGGCAGGCGCTGTATCGCGGGGAAAATTTGCTCGGGCTGTCGGGCAAGGCGCTGAACCGCATTCGCGGCAACCGTCTCTCGATGATCTTTCAGGACCCGATGAGTTCGCTCAATCCGTACCTGAGCATCGAACGGCAGATGACCGAAGTGCTCGAACTGCACAAGAACATGACGCGCCGCGCGGCGAAAAAGCGCGCCATCGGCATGCTCGAAGCGGTACGCATCCCGGAAGCGGCGCATCGTATCGGACAATATCCGCATGAGTTGTCGGGCGGCATGCGTCAGCGCGTGATGATCGCCATGGCGCTGCTCTGCGAGCCCGAAGTGCTTTTCGCCGATGAACCGACCACCGCGCTCGACGTCACCGTGCAGGCGCAAGTGCTGCAATTGCTGCGCGATCTGCAGCGCGACTTCGGCACGTCGATCGTGTTGATCACGCACGACCTCGGCGTGGTGGCCGGTCTCTGCGAAAAGGTCATGGTGATGTACGGCGGCCGCGTGATGGAGCAGTGCGATGCGAGCACGCTGTTCGCAAAGCCGTCGCATCCGTACACCATCGGGCTCTTGCGCGCGCTGCCGCGTCTCGACAAGAGCGGCGGCGAACTGACCGGCATTCCGGGCAATCCGCCGAACATGGCGCATCCGCCCGCGGGCTGCCCGTTTCACGAACGATGCGCGCATGCCGCCGAAGACTGCGTGCAGCACGTGCCCGCGTTGCGGCCGGTCGATGGCGTGCACTGGCTGCGCGCCTGCCACCGTCCCGCCGAAGACATGATCACCCGCTATCAGGAGGCGAGCCATGTCTGATGCATCGGCCCCGACGATACTTTCCGTGCGCGATGTCCGCGTGCATTTTCAGGTGAAGTCGAAGAAGCGCTTGCCGTGGGCGCCGTCGCGCACGCTCAAGGCCGTCGACGGCGTGAGCTTCGATCTGAAGGCGGGCGAAACGCTCGGCGTGGTCGGCGAATCGGGCTGCGGCAAGTCCACGCTCTCGCGCGCCATTCTCAACCTCATTCCCGCGACCGCCGGCGATATCGTGTGGATGGGCTCGCCGTTGCGCGAAGCATCGACGCGCGAATGGCATCGCGTACGCGGCGACGTGCAGATGATCTTTCAGGACCCGCTGGCATCGCTCGATCCGCGCATGACGGTCGGGCAGATCATCGCGGAGCCTTTGCTCGAACATCGGCCGGGCATGAGCCGGCACGAGATCGACGTTAAGGTGCGCGCGTTGATGGCGAAGGTGGGTCTGCGCGAACAGATGATCAACCGCTATCCGCACGAGTTTTCGGGCGGGCAGTGTCAGCGCATCGGCATTGCGCGCGCGTTGATTGTCGAGCCGAAACTCGTGATCTGCGACGAGCCGGTGTCCGCGCTCGATGTCTCCATTCAGGCGCAAATCGTCAATTTGCTGAAGTCGCTTCAGAAGGAGATGAAGCTCTCGCTGATCTTCATCGCGCACGATCTCGCCGTGGTGCGCCATATCTCCGACCGCGTGATGGTGATGTACCTCGGCCGCGTGATGGAGCTTGCCGACAAACACGCGCTCTATGAAACGCCGCGCCATCCGTACACGCGCGCGCTGCTTTCGGCCGTGCCGGTGCCGGACCCGTCGGTCGAGCGCGCCAAGGTCGTGCAGATTCTTTCCGGCGATATTCCGAGCCCGATCGACCCGCCATCGGGCTGCGTGTTTCATACACGCTGTCCCATGGCCGAGTCGCGTTGTTCGCTCGAGACGCCCACGTTGCGCGCGTTGGCGGAGAAATCCTCCGCCGCCTGCTTCTTTGCTTGATTACATCTAAACACGTCGAATAGAGGAACCCGGAAACTCGTCATAAAGCACTATCAATTTCGCTCGCGCGCAGCATGGCGCGTCTTCTGTTCGCCCTAGCCGTTTGCCACGTTCGTCCCGACCGTTTGTATCGCCGGACGTGGCTTTTCGCATCCGTTCGTTTCGGAATCCTTCATGGATTTCGATGGAGCAATCAACAGGTTGAGTCAGTAGTTGGAGATACTTTTCATGAAAAAACAAAAACGTTCCCTCGCGCTTTCCATTTTGCTTTTCAGCGGCTTCATGGCCGCTTCGGTCGCGTCCTACGGGCAACAAGCCCCGGCACCGACCGACGATACCGACCCGCCGTCGCGGCACACCGAGGCGCCGCCTTCATCGCCGCCCAATACCGAGGCAGATGCGCCCGTGAGCAATCAGGCGAAATCGAAAGGGCTGATCGAAGACTCGCATCTGAACTTGCTCACGCGCTCTTACACCGAGCATTTCGAAGCGAAGGGCGCGGAGAAGAAGGACGCGTGGGTGCTCGGCGAGCAAGCGGTATTCGAATCGGGTTACACGCGCGGTCTCGTCGGTCTCGGTTTCGATCTGACGATGTTCGGCGCGCTCAAGCTCAACGGCGGCAGCGGCGCGGGCAACCGCGTGCGAATTGGCGCGCCGGGCGAAGCGGGGCGCACGCAACTCGCGTGGGCGTATCCCGGCGTGTGGGACGTGAAGGCGCGTGTTTCGAACACCGTGTTCAAGTATGGCCAGCAACTCTTCGATAACCCGTTTCTCGTGCCGCACGACAATCGCGCGCTGCCGCCGACATATCGCGGCTTCTCGCTTGCCAGCGACGAGATCAAGAATCTGACCTTGAAGGCCGGTACCGTGGATGGCGTGATCGCGCGCGGCATGGCGAGCGTTACGGGCCTGACCACCGAGTACGGCGGCACGCACATGTCGCAGTTCACGTATTTCGGCGGCGACTGGACCCATGGCGACGATACCGCCGTCACGCTCTACGGCAGCGTCGCGAACAACGTGTGGCAGCAGTACTACCTCTCGGCGACGCAAAGTATCGGCGACCCGAAAACCGTGCGCTGGACCGGCGCGCTGAACTACTACTACACGGGCGCGATCGGCGACAAGCGCCAAGGCTCGATCAACAACAACGCGTACAGCCTGGCGCTTGCCGGCACGCACGGCGCGCATACGCTTCAATTCGCATTTCAGCAGATTGCAAGCGATCAGTTCTTCGACTACGTGGGCCAATCCGCGGGCGACTATCTCTCGAATTCGCTGGATGTCGACTACAACGCGCCGCACGAAAAGTCCGTGAGTCTGTCGTATTCGCTCAACATGAAGGAGTACGGCGTGCCCGGCCTGAAGTTCACGCTGTGGGGCGCGTATGGCTGGGACGCGGATGCGACAGCCATGGCCAACCAATATGCCAACCCGGATAGCAGCCAGCACGGGCTTTACTGGAAGGACGGGCAGCCGGTGCATGGCACGCACTATGAAATTGGCGTGATACCGAGCTATACGGTGCCGGACGGCAAGTTCAAGAACACGTCGGTCAAGTTCTACTACATGCACCATCACGGCAGCCAATACTATTCGGACGGAACGAGCGACGTGTATCGACTCATGGTCAACGTCCCAGTGAACGTGTTCTGACGAGAAGGGAGAAGCCTACAAAATCTCCTCTTTACATTACGTATAGCTTTCATTTATAAAGAGAGTGCGTGTTGCGGATTGCCATGTCTCGCCCACGCCCATCGCCCGGCAGCCTCGTGACTGCCGGGCTTTTTTTCGTCCGTTCAATGCGCGGCGGTAAGCTTTCATGCGCTTACGGTATGCATTGTCCTAAGTGAAAACCCCGCCGTTTCTTTCGCTTGACTTACTTGATATATCAAATACTGTGTATATGCGATGGCGGTCGAAGCGTCATCGCAGGAGGCGCCGCTCGGCGTCCGATTACACAAGGCAAGGAGACATGCATGGGAACCGACCGGATGGATCGCGAGACGGAGACGTCGCGCCTGGCGTCGCCGTGGGTGCAGTTGGTGTTCGGCGTGATTTGCATGGCGATGATCGCCAACATGCAGTACGGGTGGACGCTCTTCGTCAATCCGATCGACGAGAAGTATCACTGGGGCCGTGCATCGATTCAGGTCGCGTTCACTATCTTCGTGGTTACCGAGACGTGGCTCGTGCCCGTGGAGGGGTATCTCGTCGACAAATACGGTCCGCGTCCTGTCGTCGTGTGCGGCGGCTTGCTGTGCGCGATTGCCTGGGCGATCAACTCGGTGGCGTCGTCACTGCCGCTCTTGTACTTCGCGGCGGCGGTGGGCGGCATCGGCGCGGGCGCGGTGTATGGAACATGCGTCGGTAACGCGCTCAAGTGGTTCCCCGAGCGACGCGGCCTCGCGGCGGGCATCACGGCGGCGGGCTTCGGCATGGGATCGGCCGCGACTGTCGTGCCGATTGCGCACATGATCAAGTCGAGCGGATACGAAGCCACGTTCCTCTGGTTCGGACTCGGTCAGGGACTCGTGGTGTTCCTGCTCGGCATGGCGCTTTACGCGCCGCCCGCGCAGATGCTCGCCGCGGTCAAGAGCAAGTTGAAGCGCGCCGTCTACAACGCGAGCCCGAAGCAGGTGTTGAGTTCGCCGATCTTCTGGGTGATGTACATCATGTTCGTGATGATGGCCGCCGGCGGATTGATGGCGACCGCGCAACTCGGGCCAATCGCGAAGGATTTCGGGTTGCACGATTCGCCCGTGTCGCTGCTTGGCCTGACGTTGCCGGCGCTGACTTTTGCGCTGACCATCGACCGCGTGCTCAATGGCTTGACGCGACCGTTTTTCGGTTGGGTATCGGACCGTATCGGGCGCGAGAACACCATGTTCATCGCCTTTGCGATCGAAGCGGTGGGCATCGTCGCGTTATCGCGATACGGGCAGAGTCCGGTGGCGTTCGTGGTGCTGACGGGTATCGTGTTCTTCGCGTGGGGGGAAATCTACAGCCTCTTTCCCGCGACGTGCGGCGATACCTTCGGCCCGAAGTTCGCGGCCACCAATGCCGGATTGCTGTACACGGCGAAGGGAACGGCTGCGTTGCTGGTGCCGTTCTCGAGCGTGATCACATCGATGACGGGAAGCTGGCACGCGGTCTTCATGCTGGCGGCGGGCATGGCGGCAATATCCGCGCTGCTCGCGCTCTTCGTACTCAAGCCGATGCGCAATGCCCATTCGCAGAAGCATGCGCACGCGGCGGGGTTGGAGATGGGGTATTCGCCGGTGAAGGAGTAGAGCGCAAGGCGCGGGCGGGTGGCGTTAGGCGTCGCCCGTCTCGTCTCGTTGGTGCTTTATCGCATGGTGCATCAGCATGGCGGCGACGGCTTCGGGCGCCTCTCGAAGAAGCGAATGAAGCGCCAAGTCGGCGCACCCGCGCCGACGCTAGAACCGCATGCCCATGTTGCACATGCCGAAGCCAATGCCATTGGTGGCGAAGCCGGCGCATCCCAGAATGCCGCATCCGCCAAGCGCGGATAAGACTGCGAAAACCGCGGCGGCGGCAAGAAAAGTACGAACCTGCTTCATGATGTCGAAACGGAATAAACGTGGCGCCGCGATTGTCGCTCAATGGCTAGGCACGTTTGTCACAAAGCGTGAATGCCGAATGAATCACGCTTAACCGCCAGGACATCGCTCAATGCGGAATCGGCAGCTTGACCGGATCGCCGTCGCCTGCCACCGCAAAGACCAGCAGCTTCGCCGGCTTGGTCGCGCTCGCATTCTTCGATACGAGGTGATGCGCGCCGGGCGGCTCGTACCACGATTCGCCCGGCCCGTAGGTCTTCGGGGACGACCCTTCGAGTTGCGACGTGACATGACCTTCCAGCACATACGCGAAGATCGAGCCAGGGTGCATATGCGCCTCGGATGCCTGCCCCGGCTTATACGAGACAGTCGCCATCAGCACGTTCTTGCCCGCGATCTCGGGAATCGCCTGCTTCATCACGGGCGTGACGACTTCCGCGGCTGCATCGTGCGCGAACACCCTGGACGCGCTCAACGCCAGCGCCGCCGTCAACATCATGATCTTGCGAAGGTTCATGGCTTTTACCTCACGCGGGAATCTTGCGAAACGCGATTGAAAAGCGGTTCCAGCTATTGATCGCGGCGATGAGCAGCGTCAGATCGACGATTTCCTCGTCGCTGAAGTGCGGCTTCACGGCGGTCCAGACGGCATCGGGTACGTGCTCCTCGGACACGAGCGTGAGCGCCTCGGTCCATTCCAGCGCGGCACGTTCGCGGTCGGTGAAGAACGGCGTTTCGCGCCAGACGACGACCGTCGCCAGCCGGCGATCCGTTTCGCCGCCCTTGCGCGCGTCGGTGGTGTGCATGTCGACGCAAAACGCGCAGCCGTTGATCTGCGATGCGCGCAGGCGCACCAGCTCGGTCAGCGATTTCTCGAGTCCGCATTTAGCGATGCGCTCTTCGACACCAACGAGCGCCTTGATCGCGGCGGGGCTGGCTTTGTAGAAGTCGAGACGTGATTCCATGATGATTTCCTCTTCGCTTGGGGTTTGAAAGAGCGTCCTGAGTGACGCGACAGATGTAGATTAGTCGCCGGATTGGTTTTATGAAATGGCCGATTTTTGGTAATTTCAGGTGACCAGCGCCGGATCAAAAAAAGCCCGAGACGATGAGTCGCGGGCTCGATGACAGCGCTCATTCCAGCGCGGAAGCCGGTCCGAAAAACTCGTAGCGGCTCTGCGCATCCGGCACGCCGAGCGTCTTCAGATGCTTTTTCACCGCCTTCATGAAGGGCTTCGGCCCGAGAAAATAGGCATCGACGTCGCGAGTCACGGGCAGCCATCGCGCGAGCAGGGTTTCATCGACAAAACCAGTGCCGTGCGCTTCCTGGTCGCCATCGCGCTGCTGCTCATAGCAGTAGAAACGCTTCAGTTGCGGATGCCGCGTCGCCAGCTCATCCACCACCTCGCGAAACGCGTGCACGCCGCCGTGGCGCGCCGAATGAATGAAGTGCACCGGCCGATTCGGATTGGCGGCGAGCGCGGCATGCAGCATGGCAAGCGTCGGCGTGATCCCGACGCCACCGCTGATCAGCACGAGCGGCTTCTCGTTATGTTCGAGCCTGAAGTCGCCAGCGGGCGGATAAAGCTCGATGACATCGTTTTCACGTACGTTCGCATGCAGAAAACCGGACACGCGGCCGTTCGCTTCGCGCTTTACGCTGATGCGGTACTCGCGACCATTCGGCGCGGCGGACAGCGAGTAGTTGCGGCGCATTTCTTCGCCATCGATATAAACGCGCAGCCCGATGTATTGGCCCGGATGAAAGTCGAGCAGGGCGCCGCTATCTTCGGGCACGAGATAGAACGACACGATCTCCTCGCTCTCCGCGACCTTGCGCGTGACCACGAATCGCCGCGTGCCGCGCCAGCCGCCCGGCGCCTTCTCGCGTTCGCTGTACATGCCTTCTTCCAAGCCGATCAAAAGATCCGCGAGTTGCCGATACGCGGCGGACCATGCCTCGATCACGGCATCGGTGGCGATTTCCTCGCCGAGCACTTCGCGGATCGACCTGAGCAGGCAGCGTCCCACGACCGGATAATGTTCCGGGCGGATATCGAGCGCGACGTGCTTATTGATGATCTGCCCGACGAGTCCGCCGAGCTGTTCCAGTTGGTCGATGTGCCGCGCGTACATCAAGACGCCGTTGGCAAGGGCACGCTGCTGCGCGCCGCTCGCCTGATGCGCCTGGTTGAACATCGGACGCACTTCGGGATTCTCGTCGATGAGCATTTTGTAGAAGTGCGTGGTGAGCGCCTCGCCGCCGCTTTCCAGAAGCGGCACGGTGGCTTTGACGATGGCGCGGTGTTCGGGTGACAGCATGGTCGGAGTCCTCGTTCCAGGGCGAAGCAGGGAGCGCTTCGTCTCGCAATTTGCAATACAGGTTCCGTGCCAGAGTAGAATTATCGTTAAATCAATTGCTTACCTTCGCATATGGTCGATTCGACTCTAGTCAGAAAGACTGCTGAAGTAGTCGCAATGACTTCGCGTGTATTGCTCGACGCGCTCGTTCCGCTGATCGAAGACCTCTCGCACGAGATGCCGGACACCGAGCGCTATCGTCGCCTTTTGCGTACGCTGCGCGCGCTTTTTCCGGGCGACGCCGCCGCGCTCTTGCGACTCGATGGCGACATGCTCGTGCCGCTCGCGATCGACGGGTTATCTGGCGATACGCTCGGCAGGCGCTTCCGCGTCGGCGATCATCCGCGTTTTGCCCGCATCCTCGCGCGCAGCGAACCGACGCGCTTCGCCGCCAACTCCGATCTGCCCGATCCTTATGACGGCCTCGTCAAGGGCGTGGACGGTCATCTCGAAGTACACGATTGCCTCGGCTGCACGCTTTTCATCGACGAACGGCCTTGGGGTTTGCTCACACTCGACGCACTCGATCCCGCGCGCTTCGACGACATCGACATGGCTTCGCTTCAGGCGTTTCTCAGTCTCGCGGCGGCGACCGTGAGTGTGGCCGAACGCATCGATACGCTCGCGCGCACGGGCGAAGCCGAACGGCAGCGCGCGGAGTCGTATCGGCAGGCGAACGGGACGCGTCGCCGCGAGATGATCGGCAATAGCGAGCCGCACAAGCGCTTGCTGGAAGACATCGCGATCGTCGCTACGAGCGAGCTGACCGTGCTCATTACCGGTGAAACGGGCGTCGGCAAGGAACTCGTCGCGAGCGAGATTCATGCGCTCTCGTCGCGGGCCGACAAGCCGCTCGTGAGCCTCAATTGCGCGGCGCTGCCGGATACGCTCGTCGAAAGCGAACTCTTCGGGCACGTGCGCGGTGCATTCTCGGGCGCGTCGTTGGACCGGCGCGGCAAATTCGAACTGGCCGACGGCGGCACGCTTTTTCTCGATGAAGTCGGCGAACTGCCGCTCGCCGTGCAGGCCAAGCTCTTGCGCGTGCTGCAGAACGGGCAGTTGCAGCGCATTGGGTCGGACAGCGAGCATAAGGTCGATGTGCGGCTCATCGCCGCGACCAATCGCGATCTCGTCGAGGAAGTCCGGGCGGGACGGTTTCGCGCGGATTTTTATCATCGGTTGTCGGTTTATCCGCTCGTCGTGCCGCCGTTGCGTGAGCGCGGACGCGACGTCCTGTTGCTCGCGGGCTTCTTTCTGGAGGAGAACCGCGCGCGGCTCGGCCTTCTGAGCCTGCGCCTTTCCGCCGATGCGCAAGCCGCGCTGCTCGCTTACGACTGGCCGGGAAATGTCCGCGAACTCGAGCATCTGATCGCGCGCAGCGCATTGAAGGCGCTCGCGGGCGTGCGCGAACGTCCGCGCATCCTGACGCTTACCGCCGCCGACTTCGGTCTCGCCGACACCACGCGCACCGCGTCACCGGGCGCGCCGCCGACACCTGCCGCCGGCGTCGATTTCCGCGAAGCCGTCACCGCCTACGAACGCACGATCGTCCTCGATGCGCTCGCGCGTAACGGGCAGAACTGGGCATCGACGGCGCGTGAGCTTGGCGTCGACCGGGCAAATCTCAATCGTCTCGCGCGCCGCCTCGGGCTCAAGTAAGCGCGCAAATATTTTTCTCGAAAATCTTCACGCGGACGCGCAAAGCGTTTATTGGTGAGGCTAGGCAAGACGGCATGGCGTGGTTACGCAT
Organism: Caballeronia sp. GAWG2-1; assembly: GCF_023631405.1. Lineage (NCBI taxonomy): Bacteria > Pseudomonadati > Pseudomonadota > Betaproteobacteria > Burkholderiales > Burkholderiaceae > Caballeronia > Caballeronia sp. GAWG2-1. The sequence continues at coordinate 118,654 of NZ_JALQDD010000027.1, read as the reverse complement.
CTCAAAATAATGCGGTTCATTGATCTGGCGCAAACAGCGATCACTCGATCCGCACGCAGCAAACGCGCGGATTGAGACAATCTGCAGGCTGGGAAAAACGGTTGGGCTCTTCTAAGATCAGAAGTGCAAAAACGACGATCCACCGATACAACCACCCGACAATCATCAGCAGTACGAGCATTGCATTGCACTGAACAACAAGCGCCGGCGACCGCATTGACGTGCACGTCCGGCTGATCGAACACGGCAACTCGAAACGGGGGATACGTGGGAAACGTGGGATACGTGACTAAGCGCACCGCACTCCTGTTGTCCACGCTATTGGCATTCGCGAGCATGGGCGCATTCGCGGCGGAGCCGGCGCTCGAGCGCGCCCCGGACACCATGCAGGCCCGCGTCATGGGCTGCGCCGCCTGTCACGGCGCGCAGGGCGAAGGCACCGGCAACGACTACTTCCCGCGTCTTTCGGGCAAGCCCGCAGGCTATCTGTACAACCAGTTACTCGCGTTTCGGGACGGGCGCCGCAAGTATCCGCCGATGAACTATCTGCTCGCGTATCTACCGGATGCGTATCTCAGGCAGATCGCCGATTACTTCGCGGGCGAGCGTCCGCCATTCCCGCCGCCGAGCGCCGTCACGGCCGATACGAAGACGCTCGATTACGGCAAGGCGCTCGTCACGAAGGGCGATTCCGCGCGCAACGTGCCCGCATGCGTGAGTTGCCACGGCGGCGCGATGACCGGCATGGAGCCCGCCATTCCCGGCTTGCTCGGCTTGCACGCCGACTACATCAGCGCGCAACTCGGGGCATGGCGCTACGGCACGCGCACGACCATCGCGCCCGACTGCATGCGCCACGTCGCGCAGCAGTTGAGCGAGCGCGATATCACCGCCATCGCCGCGTTCCTCGCGTCGTTGCCCGCGCCGCCCGATGTGTCGCCGGTCGCGGCCGGAAGCCTCAAGATGCCGCTCGCTTGCGGCAGCGTCCATAACTAACCGAGGAACCGACGTGCTTCGATTCCGACAACTTGGGACGCTTGCCTTGGCGGTGTTCTTTGCGGCCTGCGCCGTATCGGCGGGCAACGCGTCTGCACAGACGAAGAGTGCCGATGCCGCCACGGTCCAGCGCGGCGAATACCTCGCGCGCGCGGGCGATTGCATCGCGTGCCATACGTTGCCCGCTGGCAAGACCTTCGGCGGCGGCCGTCCCATGGATACGCCGTTCGGCACGCTCTTCACGCCGAACATTTCGTCGGACAAGGAAACCGGACTCGGCAACTGGACCGCCGACGAGTTCTATCGAATGATGCACACCGGCCGCTCGAAGGACGGCTCGCTGCTCTATCCGGCCATGCCGTTCACGTCCTACACCAAGGTCACGCGCGCCGACTCCGACGCCATTTATGCGTTTCTCATGTCCACGCCGCCCGTGCATCAGCCGAACCGGCCGCATGAACTGCGCTTTCCGTTCAACCGGCGCGAACTGCTGATCGGCTGGCGCTCGCTCTTTTTCAGGGAGGCCGAATATCGGCCGGACCCGAAGCAATCGGTGGAATGGAATCGCGGCGCGTATCTCGTCGAAGGACTCGGGCATTGCTCGATGTGCCATACCGCGATCAACGCGCTCGGCGGCAATGTCGCGTCGAAGGCATTCGAAGGCGGCCTGATCCCGATTCAGAACTGGTACGCGCCCTCGCTTACGTCGAACAAGGAAGCGGGCTTGGGCGACTGGAGTATCGACGAAATCGTGGACTTGCTGCACGCGGGCGTCTCGCATCGCGGCGCGGTGTATGGACCGATGGCCGAAGTGGTCTACGACAGCCTGCAATATCTTTCCGAAGACGACGTGCGCGCGATGGCCGTCTATCTCAAGGCGTTGCCCGCGCGCTCCGGCGATAAGTCCGAGCCGCCGACCCAGGCCGTGGTCGAACAGCGCACGAATCTCTCGCCGCTCGGCAAGAAGATTTATGACGCCCAATGCGCCGAATGTCACGCGGCCCAGGGCCAGGGCAAGCCGCCCGATTTTCCGCCGCTCGCGAACAATCAGTCCATCGTCATGAACTCGGCCGTGAACCCTATCCGCATGGTGCTGAACGGCGGCTATCCACCCGGCACGTTCAAGAATCCGCGTCCATACGGCATGCCGCCGTTCGCGCAGTCGCTGTCCGACGTGGAGGTCGCGGCGGTCGTCACGTATATCCGCACCGCGTGGGGCAATCGCGGCGCGCCGGTGACGGTGAAGGAAGTCAACGAGCTGCGCTCCGCGCCGCTTTATTGAGGATCGACGACACATGAACGAAGACCCGAACGAAGACGCGCGGCTCGAGGAAATAGTCAAGAGCGGCCCCGCCGGCGCGCTCGCGCTCGCGGGTATCTCCACCGCGATCGTCATCGGACTGTGGTTCGTCTTTTACTTCGCCGTGTTCTTGCCGCGCGGGGTGATTCAGTGATCGTGATTCGTCGAGGCGGCAGATAAATGGCCATTTCCGAGGGTTCGCATGAAGTCGCCGAGCGCGTCGAAAAACGCTGGGCAATGCTTGTCATGGCGATCGTCGTCGTGCTCGTCGCGATGGTGGTCTACACCGGCATCCACTGGGCAATGATGCCGCCTTCGCGCGTCGAGACCGTGCGCCCTGAATCGCTGCATGTATCGGGCGAATTCATCGAAAGCAATCTCGGCAGCGCGCCCGAGGCGGATGGCTCGGTGACGGTGCGGATCGTCGCGCAGCAGTATTCCTTCACGCCGCAATGTCTCGTGGTGCCCGCAGGCGTGCCGGTTACGTTCCGCGCGACGAGTTCGGACGTGGTGCATGGCTTTCTGATCGAGAACACCAACATCAATTCGATGCTCGAACCCGGTTACGTCTCGACCTTCAAGACGACCTTCAACCAACCCGGCGAGCACCTGATGCCATGCCACGAATACTGCGGCACCGGGCATCAGAACATGTGGGCGCATGTGAAAGTGGTGGATCGCGCCGAGTTCATGCAGATGGCCGCGCAATTGCCGGCCAATTCGCGGAGAGTGTCCTGTGTTAAATAGCAAGCGCCTCGTCCTCGCGCATTTCTGGCTGGCGTTCATCGCCTTCGGTGTCGCGCTTTTGCTCGGCGCGTGGCAGATGCTGGTGCGCAGTCCGCTGCATCCGTGGCTGCAGAATCCGGAGCTTTACTACCGCTCGGTGACGGCGCACGGCTCGGCCATGGGCTACGTGTTTCCGACCCTGATCGCCATGGGCTTCGGCTATGCGGTAAGCGAACTGGCGCTGAAGCGCCCGCTCGTCGGAAAGCGTTGGGCGTGGCTCGGCTTCTGGCTCGTCGCCATAGGCTCCGTCACCGCGATGGCGCCTGTCGCCATGGGTCTTGCGTCGGTGCTCTACACCTTCTATCCGCCGATGATCGGCAACGCGTTCTATTACATTGGCGTGGTGCTGGTGGTCGTGGGCTCGTGGATCTGGGTCGCGCTGATGTCGGTGAACCTCGCGGCGTGGAAGCGCGACAATCGCGGCAAGCCGGTGCCGCTCGCCATGTTCGCGACCGTCGCGGGCGCTTATTTGTGGGGCTGGACGGCGGTGGGCGCGGCCATCGAAGTGCTGTTCATGATTCTGCCGGTGGCGCTCGGCCTCAAGCACACCATCGACGCGGGACTTGCGCGCGTGTTCTTCTCGTGGACGCTGCACGCTATCGTCTATTTCTGGCTGATGCCCGCGTATATCGCGTATTACACGATCATTCCGCGCGCCATCGGCGGGCGTCTTTACAGCGACGCGATGGCGCGCATCTCCTTCATTCTGTTTCTCGTGGTGTCGATGCCCATCGGCATTCACCATCTGTTCGCCGATCCGCAAGTCGGCTCGGGCTTCAAGTTCATGCATTCGGTGTTCACGGCGCTGGTCGCGGTGCCGACGCTCTTGACCGTGTTCACCATCTGCGCGTCGGTGGAGATCGCGGCGCGGTTGCGCGGCGGCAAGGGCGCGCTCGGGTGGATCAAGGCGCTGCCCTGGTCCAATCCCATGATGCTCGCCGTCGCCTTCTCCTTCGTGATGCTCGGCTTCGGCGGCGCGGGCGGGCTCATCAACATGAGTTATCAGCTCGACTCGACCGTGCACAACACGCAATGGGTGACGGGGCATTTTCATCTGATCTTCGCGGGCGCCATCGTCATCATGTACTTCGCGATCGCCTACGATCTGTGGCCGCATCTCACCGGCCGCGCGCTGCAAAACCTGAAGCTGATGCGCTGGCAGTTGTGGCTGTGGTTCGTCGGCATGATCGTGCTGACGTTCCCGTGGCATTACGTCGGCGTGCTCGGCATGCCGCGACGCATGGCCTTCTACGATTACACGGACCCTGCTATCGCGGCGCAGGCCGTGTCCGTGATCGTCTCGGTGATCGGCGGGTTCATTCTCGTGGTCTCGGCGGTGCTGTTCTTCATCGTGCTCATACAGGCGCATCGCGCGCCGCGCGTGACGGTCGAGGAATTCCGCTTCAGCCGCGCGTTGCATGAGCCGCGCAGCATACCGGTGGCGTTGAACAGCTTCGCGCTGTGGCTCGTGCTGATGATCGGCCTCACGCTCGTCAACTACGGTTATCCCATCGCGCAGCTTCTCTCGCGGCCGGATACCGCCGTGCCCGCGGTTCCCATCGGAGCGCAGCGATGAGCGACGAACGCCTCTTCACCTTCAGGAACCGCTGGTTCGCGACGAGCGTGCTGGGGATGATCGGCATCGCGGTGGTGTCGGCGCTGATCGGCTTCGTGTGGCTGCCTTCGGTGCATCGCGACGAGCCTTTCACGGGCGTCTGGAACGCCATCTGCAGCGCGGCGGGCGTGCCGCGCAGCTGGTACGCGGGCGAGGGCGGAAAGACCGTCGAGCCGACCGTCACGCTCACGGGTGTCGAAGTCACGCCGCAGTTGCTCGTGAACGTCAACGCGAGCGCGGTTGGACGCGGCGCGACGCTGGCTCTGCGCTGCACGATGTGTCACGGTGAGCGCGGCATGAGCGAGGCCAATTCGCCGAATCTCGCGGGTCAGTATGCGTCGGTGATCTACAAACAGTTGATCGATTTTCAGAAGGGCGCGCGCAATAACGCGGTGATGTCGCCGATGGCCGTGAATCTCTCCGATCAAGACATGCGCGATCTTGCCGCTTACTACGCGAGCTTGCCGAGGCCGCCCGCGCAGCGCAAGGTGAGCGCGTCGCTCGCGCCTTCGATCGTTTCCCACGGTGCGCCGATGCGCAACATCGCGCCCTGCGCGACGTGTCACGGCGGTATCGACAGCAAGGCGGGCAGCCCGTGGCTCGACGGCTTGCCGGCCGCTTATACGAAGGCGCAGTTGACCGCTTTTGCCAATGGCACGCGCACCAACGATATCAACGAAGTCATGCGCAACGTGGCGCGCAACATGACGCCGGACGAGATCGAAGCCGCGGCGGCTTACCATGCGCGGGAGCTGGACGGGCATTGAGCGGCTGCAACTGCACGCTATCGCCGTTCGGGAAGCAGGGGTTTCGTTGCCGCGCTGGTTCGGTTTCTGTATCGTGGTCCGTTCAATGCTGCGTTTTGCGCAGCAGGCACCGGACCCCGCAATGAACGATCACGCCATCCACACCACCGACGTCCTCATCGTCGGCGCAGGCCCCGTCGGGCTTTTCGCCGCCTTCGAAGCCGGCGTGCTCGGCCTTTCGTGCCGGATTGTCGACACGCTCGGGCGCATCGGCGGGCAATGCATCGAACTTTATCCCGACAAGCCGATCTACGACATTCCCGCCGTTCCGTCGTGCACCGCGCGCGAACTCGTGGATCGTCTGCTCGAACAGATTCGTCCGTTCGACGTGCCGATCCACCTCGATCAGCGCGTGATATCGGTGGCGCAACGCGAGGATCATCGCTGGACTGTTGAGACCGAGCAGGGCATGCGTTTCGATGCCGCCGCCATTCTGATCGCCGCGGGCAATGGCGCGTTCGTGCCGCAGCGCCTGCAAGTGCCGCAAGCTGAAGCGCTCGAAGACAACGGCGTGCACTACAGCGTCGCGCGTCTGGCAGATTTCGCGGACCGCGAGGTCATCGTCGCGGGCGGCGGCGATTCCGCGCTCGACTGGGCGCTGGCTTTGCGCGGCGTCGCGAAGAAGCTCACGCTGGTGCATCGGCGTAACGGGTTTTCGGCGGCGGCGGCATCCGTGGCGGCAATGAAGCGCGCCGTGGAGGCGGGCGAGATGGCGTTCGTCGTCGGCATGATCGATTCGCTCGACGCGCCCGGCAACACCTTGCGCGGCGTGCGTATCAAGCACGTTGACGGCACCACCGATCTCGCCGCCGACAAGCTCGTCGCGCTGTATGGCCTCGTGGCGGATCTCGGGCCTATCGCCCAATGGAACCTGGATGTGCGCGGCGGACGCATCGAAGTCGATACCTCGTATTACGAGTCGTCGCGGCCGGGCATTTTCGCGGTCGGGGATATCGCCAACTATCCGAACAAGCAGAAGCTCATCTTGTCGGGCTTTCACGAGGCATCGCTCGCATTGCGCAAGGCTTACTCGTACGCTTACCCCGACAAGAAGCGCGTGCACGTTCATTCGAGTTACGACGCGAAGCTCGCGCAGCGCGTGCAGTCAGGCGGCACGCACGCGGCGGAAGGGAGCTGACGGTTGCGCGTCGATCCGCTTCGACCAGGGCGCGCGTCTTGATCGGTCGATTCATCGCGTGGCTGCTGCTGGTGGCGTGCGTCGCGGCGCTCGGCCTGGGCTATGCGGTCTATGCGCGCCGCATTAGCGTACCCGCGCAATACGATCCTTTCACGCCGCTCGATGTTCGCGCGCCACCCGACTTCTTCACCACGTTCCGACGTTGGCGCACGCTGCACGACGCCGACATGTGCCGGGCCGCGCTCGAACAATCTGGGCTCGACTATCGGCCGATGGCGGATTCATCGGCCCCCGGCGGCTGCGGACTCAAGGACGTGGTGCGCGTGACGCAATCCGCCGAAGTTCGCTACAGCTCGCCGTATCTCGCCACGTGTCCGCTCGCGCTCTCGATGGCGTTCTTCGAGCATCGATACCTGCAGAGCGCCGCCGTCGAACTCTTCGGCGAACGCGTGACGCGCATCGAGCATGTTGGCAGCTACGCGTGCCGCAACGTGAATCATCGGCAAGACGGCGCGCTCAGTCAGCATGCAAGCGCCAATGCCATCGACCTCACGGGTTTCGTGCTCGCCGACGGCAAGCGCATCACGCTCGCGCGCTGGGACGATTCTGCATCGCCCGAAGCGAGCTTCCTGCGACGCGTCCACGAAGGCGCATGCCAGTCGTTCGACACGACCCTCGGCCCCGATTACAACGCGCTCCACAAGACGCACTTTCACGTCGACATGGGCCCGTATCGCATCTGCCGCTGATGCGTTCACGTCACGCGTGCTGATGCGCCGGATTACGGCAGGTCGAATGATCGTGAGGACCATCGCTCCATGCCGAGCCGAGGATGATGCTGCAGAAGTTCAGCCGCTTGTAGTTCGGGTCCTTCAGCGCGAGCACGTCTGCTTTCACGTTGCCAAACGTCGTTTCGGGCTTTTTGATGGTGCCTTGCGCGAACGCATCGATGATGCCTTCCTTGAAATTCGCTTCCCGCGGATGTGCCGCCACCACGAGCCGGCGCTGATCCGCCGTGAATTCGTCGTAAGCAAGCCCGAGCACGTCCATCTCAACGCCTGCCGTCACGAGCGCGACGACCGGCTTCTTGTACTGCGGAATGCCCGGCGTCGTGTGCAGCGCGATGGCATCCCATACTTGTTCGATCTCACCTTCGCCGATGCCGTAGCCGAGCAGGAAGTCGCGCGCCGCATTCGCGCCATCCACTTCGAAGCGGTCGTGCGCGCTGCTGTAAGCATCGACGAGTCCCATGTCATGGAACATCGCGCCGATATATAAGAGTTCCGCGTCATACTTCAGTTGCTTGCGTTCGCCGGCGAGCGCACCGAACAGGAACACGCGGCGCGAGTGGTGATAGAGCAAGTCGGGTTCCGTATCGCGCACGAGTTGCGTGGCTTCGCGCGCCATCTTGCTGTCGGGAATGCGAATGCCAGCGATGATTTCGTTCATTTCAACTACTCCTTGAAGGTTGTTCAGCTGATGTGGCTCGGCGAGATGGGATCGCTTGCCGGAAAAGTTTCGGCCAGCGCTTCATCGAGCAGATACTCCTGCAAGTCGGCATGCGCGCTGCGTTCGATATCGACGCGGGTGTTTGCTGATGTGTCCATTGCACTCGCCTCCGTGGCGTGAGACATTGCGTTGCATTGCGTTTCGATGAGTATCAGTGTCGGCAAAACGCGCGGTCGCGACAATGAAAACGACGCGTCGAACTCTGCCAGTCGCACGCTGTCTTCTGCCATGTGTTTTCAACGAGCTAAAAACCGCCTTCGCCGATGCCCACCGTTGCCCTCGCGATCTTTCCCGGCGTGCAGGCGCTGGACGTAGCCGGCCCCGTCGATGTCTTCGCGGAAGCCAATATGTTCGTACCCGCCGCCGATGCCTACGCAATCACGCTCGTCGGCCCCGAAGCGCTTGCGGTGCGCGCATCGAACGGCACGCGGCTGTTGGCGGACGTCTCATGGCATGAAGCGCGCGGGCGCTACGACACGGCGCTCGTCGCGGGCGGTCCGGGTCTGCCTTTCGATGAGCCCGATCCCGATCTCACCGCCTGGCTCGCCGATGTCGCCGCGAAATGCGAGCGGTACGGCTCGATCTGCACGGGCGCGTTTGCGCTGGGTCATGCCGGTCTGCTCGACGGGCGCGGAGTGACCACGCACTGGCAGAATGCGCCGCGTCTGGCCGAGCGCTTTCCACGGGCGCGCGTGGAGCTGGATCGCATCTATATGCGCGATGGGCGGCTCGTGACGTCGGCCGGAGTGACGGCGGGTATCGATGTGGCGCTCGCGCTCGTCGCGGAAGATCACGGGCCGCGCGTGGCGCTCGCGGTGGCGAAGCGCCTCGTCGTGTTCGCGCAGCGGCGCGGCGGACAGTCGCAGTTCAGCCCTTATCTGAGCGCGCCTGCCGACGAGACATCGCCGGTGGCGAAAGTGCAGGGTTACGTGATGGAGCACATCGGCGAAAGGCTCGCAGTGTCGCAACTCGCGAAGGTCGCGGGCATGAGCGAGCGCAATTTCGCGCGGGCCTTCGTGCAGCTCGCGCAGATGACGCCGCACGAGTTCGTCGAGCGCGCGCGGGTCGATGCTGCGCGCAACGCGCTCGAAAGCACGGATACGCCGCTCAAGACCGTGGCCTACGAATGCGGCTTCGGCACCGCGGACCGCATGCGCCTCGTGTTCATGCGGCGGCTCGGGGTATCGCCGAACGACTATCGGCTGAGCTTCAGGACACGCTTTTCAAAGTGATGGAACAGGCGTCGCCGTGCGTTCGCTAAAATTGGGATAACGAGGCGTGCCGCTGTTGCGGCTTTTCTTGCTGCGGGCACGCTGCATCGCAAACTAAATCGACAGACGGAAGATCGAATGACGACACAAGCGTCCCACGTGCAGGACCCCTTCGAGCGGCGCGCATTGCTGCTGCATCTCGGCGATGTGCTGGAAACCGTGTTCTGCCTGAGTCAATGCGCCGATGACTATCCGAGCATCGCCGATGCGGTGCGTGGTAACGATGCGCTCGCGGACTTCACGCTGCTTGGCTTCGTCGCGGGCGACATGACGCCGCGCGAGTTCATCCGACGCGCGTCGGGCGCGTTTTTCGTGTGGCCGAAGGCGCTGCTCGACGAGACGCTCAATCGGCCGATGCTCGCGAATACCGTGCGTCACGATCTATTCGAAGACAACGCGAAAGGCTGGGATGCGTATGTCGAGGAACGACGCCGCGAGGTGGCTTGGTTTGGCGAGGACTTGCCGGAGGCCGAGCAGAACACAGCGTCATTGGATACAGCCGAGTCCAGCGATTCAGCGAAGACGTCGCGGTATGCGACCTGGCCGTGGCCGGATAAGGCGAAGGATGCGTCATAGCGTGCCAAGCAATGGTCGATGGGGCGAGGACATTCGCAGCCTGTTCGTAACGCATCGAGGCGCGCGGGCCTATGGACACGTCCGCGTTCTGCGATCCTCCCAACCCCGCACGAAGCTCAGGGCTTCTTGCTCATACTGCCCGCGCCCGCATCCATTCCCAGGCCATTCGGCCGATCCGGCGCTGGTCCCTTTCCCGCCGAGGTCTTGCCCGGCGTCGTCTTGAGCGCATCGCTCGCCGATGCCGCCGCCGCGGCAGGTGGCGTCGAGCTGTGTTCCTGATAAGCCGGAGTACTGTCGTAGTGCAGCTTGTTCGGTTGCTGGGCGCTTGCCACGACTGCGATCGTGCCGCCGAGCAGTATCCCCGCCGTGCGGCTGAGTGCGCCGATTATCGGTTTCATGTATCGCCTCCCGTTGTTGTGCGCCCGACTGTAGCCAGCAAACAACGGACCCGCGAACATAGCTTGTTCTCGCGCAAAGTCCCCCGCAGGAGAGCAGACCACGGCGTCTTGCCTTGACGCGCATCAACGCCGGGCTGTGCTGCGCTCGGGACAATTCCTGTGCAGGACATCGATCCAGAACAGGGAAACCAGCAATGAAAACAGTGAAAGCAGGCATTAGCGCCATCGTCATGGCATGCGCGGCATTGTGCGCGGGCATGGCACACGCGGCGGAAGATTCGTCGTCGAACGTTTCGATGAGCGGCATCCATGCAGGCGATGTGCTCGTGCGGTTGCGCGCCATCAGCATCGAGCCGCAAGTGAGCGCGGGCGGGGCGCTCGGCACGCTCAACACCAACGTGAACAACTCCATCGTTCCCGAACTCGACTTCACCTACATGATTCGCGACGACATCGGCGTCGAGCTGATTCTCGCGACCTCGCGGCATCAGGTGACATCGAGCATAGGCGGGCTGGGCGGCGTGGGTGTTTTGCCGCCGACCTTGCTGTTGCAATACCACTTCAATCATGCGGGACGCGTGCGGCCCTATGTCGGCGCGGGTATCAACTACACGCTCTTCTACAACGACAAACTGAAAGCGGGCGACGCCGATGTCTCCATCAAGCACAGCAGCTTTGGCCCCGCGCTTCAGGCGGGCGTCGATGTGCAGGTCGCGAAGAATCTGTTCGTCAACGCGGACGTCAAGAAGATCTGGATGCGCACGAGCGCGTCGGCGGGCGGCGTCGATCTCGGCTCGCTCAAGATCGACCCGTGGGTGTTCGGCGTTGGCGTGGGCATGAAGTTCTAAGGGCGAAACAGGCGGCGACCGACCCGTTTTATCGAAAATTGGCGGATGAAGCCGGTGCTTCTGGCGTGGAACACTTTGCCGGCACGGTATTCTTGCAGCAGGCCCGGCGCAGACGCGCGCGGTCACCTGCCGCCTGAGGCCGGCGTGACCCCGTGCGAGCTGCAACGACTAATAACACCGCATCGGGGAAACGCAAGCCAATGAGACCTTCCACTTACGCGGGATTCGCTTTGCTCGTCAGTTGTGGCGCGGCCTTCGCGCAACAACCGCTCGCCTTGCCCGGCCGCAGTCAGAGCACGGGGCAGCAGAGCGTCGACAACGCGGCCTGCTACGCCTATGCCAATCAGACGACCAAGGTCGTGATGGCGCGCGAGCCGCAGACCGCACCCAAGAACAACGCCATCGAGACGCGCACGCTCGGGGCTCCGCGCCCGGTTGAGCCGCCGTTGCCGCCGGTTGCATCGGGCGCGCTGGCCGCGTCGGCGGCGCCGGCATCGGGCGCATCCGCGACGATGGCGGGCCGGCCCGCAGGCGCTTCGGCGACGGTTGCCGCGGGCGCATCGGCGCCGATGGGCGCATCCGGAGCCGCGGTCGCTGCAGGTGCTTCGGGCGCATCGGGCGCCGTGGCGGCCTCGGGCGCATCGGATGCAAATTACGCCGAGATGAAAATGCCGCCGATGCCGCCGCCCGAGCCGCCAATGGTGCGCTACTGGCGCGCGTACGGCGAGTGCATGCAAAATCGCGGTTATTACGTTCGCTGAAGCCGAGGGCCGCCGATGAGCGCATTCGCTCGAGTGCGCTCGTTGCATCGGCTAATGCAGGGCGCTTGTCGCGCTCGTGGCTATACGGCTGAAGCAGACGGTGAAAGAGTATTCAACTCTTGCGGACGCGGCCAGACAACACGGCCCAGGCAGTCTGCATCGTGCGACCTACGCTCATAACGAACGCGCCCGAGGGCCAAGCGATTAGAAGCTCCTTGCAGCGCGAAACGGAGACTTCAGATGAACGCCATGACGTCCCTTCACGAAGGCCAATGCGCGTGCGGCGCCGTGCGCCTTGCGGTTTTCGCGCGGCCGCTGCAAGTCAATCTCTGCCACTGCATGACATGCCGCCGCATTCACGGCGCGCCGTTCGGCGTCTATGCCATCTTCGAGCGCGACGCCGTGCAGATCACGGGCGATACCGTCGCTTGGCAAAGCTCGGAGACCGGGCATCGGCATCATTGCCTGACATGCGGCTCGCCTATCTATCTCGCCTTCGACGGCGTGCCGGAAATCGAAGTGCCAACCGGCATCTTCGACGAAACCGGCCTCTTTCCGCCCACTTACGAAATCTGGTGCAAAAACGCCGAGCCGTGGCACGACGCGCAGGGCAGGCCGCGCTTCGCGCGCGGCCGGCAGAACTAGTTCATCAGCACTCGACGATTGCCTTCACCACGCCCGCCTTCGGGTCGAGTAGCGACGAGAAGCGCTCGGGCACGTCGGCGAGCGTGAGCCGGTGGGTGTTGAGCGCATCGGTCGGCACTTCGCCGCGACGCATGGCATCGAGCACGGTCTCGAAGTCCTCGGGCGTTGCGTTGCGGCTCGCGAGCAAGGTTGCTTCGCGCTTGTGAAACTCGGGATCGGCGAACGAGATGCGGTCCGGCACGATGGACACCAGCACGTACTTGCCGCCATGCGCGATGAATTCGAAGCCGCGTTCCATTGCGCGCGAGTTGCCCGTGGCATCGAAGACGACATCGAAGAATTCGCCGTTGGTGAGGCTCGACAACTCTTCCTTGTCGCGCTCGCCGATTTGCACGGTCGCGTCCGCCTTCAACTCGCGGCGGCAGAAGTTCAGGCGATCTTCACGCGTGTCGAGCGCGGTCACGTTTGCGCCGCGCAGACGCGCAAAGGTGATCGCCGCCATGCCGATCGGCCCCGTGCCGACAACCAGCACGCGTTGTCCCGGTTGCACATCCGCGCGACGCACCGCATGCGCGCCGATCGCGAGGAATTCCACCATCGCGGCCTGATCGAGCGTGACGCCTTCGGCCTTGTGGACGAATTGCGCGGGGAGGTTCAGATACTCCGTGAACGCGCCGTCGCGATGCACGCCGAGCACCTGAATGTTCACGCAGCAATTGGTTTTGCCCTGGCGGCATGCAATGCACTTGCCGCACGACAGATAGGGCATGACATAGACGGTGTCGCCCGCCTTGAGTCCGCTCGATGCATCCGCCTCTTCGATCACGCCGGAGAGTTCATGCCCCATCACGCGCGGATAGGACAAGAACGGCTGATTGCCGGTGAAGATATGCAAGTCGGTCCCGCACACGCCGACGCGCTTCACGCGCAGCAGCACTTCGTTGTCGCCGCGCGCGGGCTTCTCGCGCTGTTCGGCCTTGAGGGTTCCGGGGGTTTCGCAGATGACGGTCAGCATGGCGTGTCTCTTTATGTGGTTCGTGTGGGGGCGACAGCGCATTAATTTAGCGATACGCGGCGATCTGGTCAAGCCAATTTAGTATTCGATAAAGTGGTAAGGCCGGATTGTGCGTCAGCGCGGCGGCGCGTTTCGCCTTATATTCTGAGCATCTCAATAAGGTTTCAGGACGGCACGTGCTTGCACTTCAGGATTTTGTCGAGCGGCACCCGCGGCTATTCGTGCTGTCGGGCGCGGGTATCAGCACCGAGTCGGGTATTCCCTGTTATCGCGATCGCGAGGGCCAGCGCACGGGCCGTCAGCCGATTCTGCTGAAAGAGTTTCTAGGCAACGACTACGCGCGCCGCCGTTACTGGGCGCGCAGCCTGATCGGCTGGCCGGTGGTGGCGGATGCGCAACCGAACGCGGCGCATCACGCCGTGCGGGCGCTGGCGGCGCGTTCGCGGGTGCATCGGCTGGTGACGCAGAATGTCGATGGCTTGCATACGCGTGCTGGAAATCCCGATGTCATCGAGCTGCACGGCAATCTCGGCCGCGTCCGCTGCATGGCTTGCGGCGCGGCGCTTACGCGCGTGGCGGTGCAGCGGATGCTGGAAGAAGCGAACCCGGATTTTACGAATTACACGGCGCCGTCGGTGCCGGATGGCGATGCGCAAATCGAGAACATCGACTTCGCTTCGTTCAATGTGCCGGGCTGCACGCGTTGTGGCGGCGTGCTCAAGCCGGACGTGGTGTTCTTCGGCGAGAGCGTGCCGCGCGCGCTGGTGCAGGACGCGGCAAGCTCGCTCGAAGCCGCCGACGCGATGCTCGTGCTCGGGTCATCGTTGATGGTGTATTCGGGCTATCGATTCTGCGAATGGGCGGCGAAGAGCGGCAAGCCGATTGCGGCGATCAATATCGGCAAGACGCGCGCGGATGCATTGCTTGCGTTGAAGGTCGAGGCGCCTTGTTCGGAGACGCTCGAGGCGTTGATCGAGGGGTTGGATGGGGGGTGAGCGGGGACGCTCGATGCGTTGAACGAGCGTTCCCACGTGTCCACTCAGCCCGCTTCACCCGCCATCGAATCGATCCCCTCCAGCAACCTCTCCGCCTGCTCCATCCGCGTAAAAACCCCCGGCGTCACACGCACGACATCGCTTGCATCCGGAATCGGCCGCGCGACCGTGAACACGCCAAACCTGTCCTTCAACGTCTTCACGATGACATCGCTCGCCAGTCCTTCGATGCGAAACGCAGTGATACCCGCCGTCATCGATGCATCCGCTGGTGTCATGATCCGCACGCCCGGCAGCGCGCGCGCCGGTTCGGCCCAGGCGTCGCGCAAGGCCCGCAGACGCGCTTCCTTCGAGCGCGCGCCAATGCGCTGATGCAACTCTAACGCCGCCGGCAACGTGAGCCAAGCCGCGAAGTTCGGCGAACCCGTGTGCACGCGCGAGCGGATATCGTCGGCGGGCCAGGTCGTATCGCCGAGATAGGGACTAATTGAACCGAGACGCTCTTTCTTGATGTAGATCGCCCCACAACCGAGCGGCGCGCCAATCCACTTGTGCAGATTCAACGCGACAAACGGCGCGCTGAGCGTCGGCACGTCGAAGTCGAGCATGCCCCAGGAATGCGCGGCATCGACGATCACGTCTGCGCCCGCAGCTTTCGCGAGCGCCGCGATCTCGCGAACCGGCGGCACCAGCCCCGTCGCAAAACAGACATGCGACAGCAGCACGAGCTTCGTGCGCGGATGCGCTTTCAACGCCGACGTGTAAGCGTCGAGCACGGCCTCGCGCGTGGCAGGCTCGGGCATCGTCATGCGCACCGGCTCGACGCCGCGCCGTTCGCGCAGCCATTCCATCGCATCGCGTCCGCACGGGTAGTCGAGGTTGCTGTAGAGCACGGTATCGCCCGGTTCGAGGCCGTTATAGCCGCTGATGAGCGCAAGCAGCGCCTCGGTCGCGTTGCGCGTGAGCTCGATTTCATCGGCGGAACAGCCCATGGCGCCAGCAAGACGCTGACGCAAGCCATCGTGGATCGTCATCCAGTGAGGACGCACGAGCAGCGTGGTTTCGTGGTTCAGGCGATCGATCCAATAATGGAACATTGACTTCACCGGCTCGGCCATGGCGCCCCAGTAGCCGTTTTCCAGATTGATCAGGTCGTCGGACTGTCTATACAGCCCGCGCACCGCGTCCCACCAGTCTTCGGCATGAGCGATGTTCGTGGCAGGCGCGACGGGTAACGCGGCCAGGGCGGCGTTGAATTCAGGCGTGCGGAAGTCGAGATGTTCGGTCATCGGTCTTTTGATCGCGTGAGGAGCACCAAGTATCGCCGATGAAGTATCGATTGGACAAAGTTACCGCCGTTGCGACGAAGGTATGGACAAAATGCCGACTAATCGTATTTCCGCCCCTTCAGACTTCGCAACCGCCCGCCGTAATAGTTCCTAGAGCGCCAAGCCCCGGATGAGGGCAAACGTTCGCTTGTACGCCGCGTAAGGCGCACGAGTCGAACATACGACGCCGAAACAGTTCCACGAACTGACTGAGAGAACCTTCAAATGAACCTTAGAAACATCACGATCAAGAACAAACTGGTCGCCGGCTTCGGCATTCTTGCCGTCCTCGTGGTGCTCGTCGCAGGCATGTCGCTGCGCTCGCTTTCCCAGGCGACCGACGGCTTCGCGAACTACGTCAACGGCATCAACGCGCGCGCCGATGTGGCCAGTCAGTTGCGCACCGCGGTCGACCGCCGCGCCATTGCCGCACGCAATCTCGTGCTCGTCAGCAAGCCCGCCGATCTCGAATTGGAAAAAGCCCAGGTCACGCGCGCTCACGCAGACGTGCAGGCGCGCCTGAAACAACTCAAGGACATGATCGCCTCGGCGAGCGACACGAGCGAGAAGGCCCGTGGCCTCGTCGCCGAAATGGCGAGCGTGGAAGGCTTGTACGGCCCGGTGGCGACGGATATCGTCGGCCTCGCGCTCGCCGGCAAGCACGACCAGGCGATCTCCAAGATGGACGACGAATGCCGTCCGCTGCTCGCCCAACTGGTCAAGGCCACCGACGACTACGCGAGCTACACGGCCACGCGTCGCGAAGAGATCGTGCGTGATTTCGAAGCTCAGTACGAGATGCAGCGCAACGTGCTGATCGCGCTGTGCTCGTTCGCCACGCTGTTCGCGGTGGCCGCGGGCTTTGCGATCACGCGTTCGATCACCCGGCCTATCGAGGACGCAGTCGAGATCGCGCAAACCGTGGCGCGTGGCGACTTGCGCAGCACGATCATCGCCGATTCGAAGGACGAGACTGGCGACTTGCTGCGTGCGCTTGCCGAGATGAACGAACGCCTGACCGAAACCGTGAGCCGTGTGCGCGACAGCAGCGGCGCGGTGGGCGGCGCCGCCAAGGAACTGGCCACAGGCAACACGGACCTGAGCCAGCGCACTGAAGAGCAGGCGGCGTCGTTGCAGGAAACGGCGGCGAGCATGGAGCAATTGACGTCCACGGTGCGTCAGAATGCCGACAACGCGCATCAGGCGAGTTCGCTCGCGTCGAATGCCTCGAATGTCGCGCGAAAGGGCAGCGATGTGGTCGGTCGCGTGGTCGACACCATGCACGGCATCAGCAACAGCTCGTCGAAGATCGCGGAGATCACGGGCATCATCGAAGGCATCGCTTTCCAGACCAACATTCTGGCGCTCAACGCGGCCGTTGAAGCGGCGCGCGCGGGTGAACAGGGACGCGGCTTTGCGGTCGTGGCAAGCGAAGTGCGCAGCCTCGCGCAGCGCTCGTCGTCGGCGGCGAAGGAGATCAAGGAACTGATCGCCGATTCCGTCGAAAAGGTGAAGGACGGCTCGGCACTCGCGAGCGAAGCCGGTACGACCATGACCGAAGTAACGCAGGCCGTGGCTCAGGTGACCGACATCATGTCGGAGATCGCGGCAGCATCGGCGGAGCAGGGACGCGGCATCGAGCAGGTGAATCAGGCCATCACGCAGATGGACGAGGTCACGCAACAGAACGCGGCGCTCGTCGAGGAAGCCGCGGCCGCATCGCAGGCGCTGGAAGAGCAGGGCCGTCGCCTGAACGAAGTCATGGCGTTCTTCGTGGTCGAAGGCGGTGGTATTGCGCCCCGGTCGTATGCGCCTGCCGCGCCCGTGGCGCGTACTGCCGCGCGCGTTGCCGCACCCGCGCGTACGCGGCGTGCTGCGCCCGTGGCGACCGCTGCGGCGACGCATGGCGACGAGTGGAGTTCGTTCTGACCGATCGCGCGCAGTAGCGCGTTGAATCTGCGTCGGACCGATGCCGTGCGTAGCGGCGTCGAACGAACGCCGCCACGGCTTTGAAGCGTGCTTACTTCGATACGACGAACTCGCAAGCGGCCTGCAGCGGCGCAAACCTCACGCCGCTGCCTGCCAAGCATCAGTGATGTTCGAACTCCGCACGCGGCTTCGGCGTTGCCTTGACCTTGGTGTACTGGAATTCGGGCAGGGCCTTGATCGCGTCCTTCGTCGCGCCGGGCAGCACGAGCTTTCCGCCCTGGAAATCGAGTTGTTCGACCGGAATGGCGACGTCGTGATGCGAGACGCCGAGGAACTGGTTTGCCGCGATGATCGCGAACGAAACCGAACGGTCTGGCGCCACGATGATGTCGTGGATCACGCCGACCTTCGCGCCCTGTTCATTGAAGACGGGCTTGTTGAGAATCGACTTCCTGACACTCCAGCCGTCGATGATGGCGGTCGATACCTCGACCGATACGCCGAGCGTCTGTGCGCCCGCAACTTGCGCGTAGGACGCGGTGGAAGTCAGGCCAATGGCCGATGCGGCGAAGAGCAGTGCCACGAGTTTCGAGTTCATCTTCCAATCCTCAAAAGATTTGGCAAATCAGTTCTTGGGAATTGCGCGAATCTAGCGCGGTAGAAGTGTGAACGTTTATTGCGAATTTTGCAGGGAACGTGCTCATACGCACGGCGTGCACCCGCTTGGGGCGCACGCCGTGACGCGGAAATCGAAGAAAATTCAGTGTGAAATGCGTTTCAGCGCTTCCGCTTTGTGCACGGCATGCTTGCCGCTCTTGTCGCTTTCCACCTCGTAGTGCGGATCGGACTTCGATGCATTGACCGTATGGCCATCGACTGTCGTGCGTTCGTGGATCACTTTCACGACATGGCCCGTGGTCTCGCCCTGCGGCGTATTCCAGCTAACGTGATCGTGCAGCTTGAGGGATTGAGTCATCGCGTCTCTCCATCGTTGAAGTGCCAACGAAAGCGCAACGGCCATGCCCACGCACGGCTACTTCAAGCGGGCGAGCGTCCCTTCATCCTCGTGGCCATCGAAAAAGCGTTGCAGCGCGTCGTTAAAGATCGCGGGATCGGGCGCGGTGCGCGCGAAGAGCGTCATCGACGAATGAAACTTCATGTCGTCCGGATACCCAAAAACTTGCTCGACGCTCGAATTCTTCACGCCATTGACGATGCCAGTCAATTCGACGAGCCGCGCGCCGAGCACAGGATGCGCGATATACGCTTCGGCTTCCGCGCGGGACTGGATAGCGTAATGCCGCGCCATGTGGCTATGGCCGAGACCTGCGATTTGCGGGAACACGAACCACATCCAGTGCGTGCGCTTGCGGCCGGCGGACAACTCGGCGCGCACGTCGTCGATGACGGCTTCTTGTGCATCGACGAAGCGTTGAAGATCGAAGGTATCGCTCATGGCATGTCCTGGCTCTCTAGTCACGCGACGGCATCCGCGATGCGCTTTCGCAGCGCCGCATCCGGATAATCGCCAATGCCCGCGCGCACGTTGTCGATCATGTACTCGCGCCGTCCGGTGCCCGGAATCACGCAAGTGACGGCAGGGTTTCCCAACACGAATTTGAGCAGAAGCTGTGCCCAACTCGTGCAGCCCAAATCGGCCGCGAACGCGGGCAGCGGTTTTGCGCGAAGCGAGGCGAGCAGCGAGCCGCCGCCGAACGGCTGATTGACGAGCACAGCGACGCCGCGCTCGGCGGCAAGCGGCAGCAGCCGTTCCTCGGCGTCGCGGTCGTTGGCCGCGTAGTTGATTTGCACGAAGTCCACACGCTCGGATCGCAGCACCGCTTCGACCTGCCCGAACGCGCTCGACGTGTAATGCGTGACGCCGATATAGCGCACGCGCCCGGCCGCTTTCCAATCGCGCAGCGTGGCGAGTTGCGTGCGCCAGTCGAGCAGATTGTGGATCTGCATGAGGTCGATGCGCGGCGTTTTGAAAAGGCGCATCGACTGTTCCATTTGCGCGATGCCCGCCTCGCGTCCATCGGTCCACACCTTGGTGGCGATGAACGCCTTGTCGCGTGCGTGCAATTCGGCGAGCAGGTCGCCCGCGACGGCTTCGGACGAGCCATACATGGGCGATGAATCGATCACCGAGCCGCCCGCCGCGAACAGCACGCGCAGCACTTCGGCGAGTTCGCGACGGCGGGCGGCGTCGTCGCCGACGTCGAATGTGCGCCACGTGCCGCAGCCGATTACAGGCAGCGCTTCGTTGCTCGATGGAATCGGGCGCTTGTGCATGGGCGTCGACTGCGAGGGCGCGATCTGCGCGATGAGCGGGTTTGTCGCTCCGGCGAGCGCCGCCGTGGCCGCGACACGCAGGAACCGTCGGCGATCCGGTGAACGGCCGTTCATGGCAGAGAAGAACCATGACGCCGTGCATGGTTCGAGTTAGGCAAAGGCATCATCGATCAGGCTCCTGGCGAAGACATGCAAGAACAGACGCAATGTCCGGTGCAACCCGCGTCTCGCAGCAGGATAACCTGATACCGAAACGAACGATGCCGGCGCTTCTTCTTCCTGGGCTCGTCGAGACAGACTCGGAAACGGTTACCATAACCGGCGCGTTTGTTTCACGTGCGTGCTCGCCTGATCGATACGCTTGCGTCTATGCTCGGAAGTCGTACCCGGCAACGAAAGCTCGATCTGACATTTTTTTGCAGCTAAGGCGAACCGTGCAGTTAGCATGTGCGCCCGAGCGCCGGCATTCGCGGCTTCGCTCTTCGCACCTTGCAAAACAAAAATGAATCTCCCAGACGCCCAGAACTTACGGCTCAACATAGACAGCGTGCGCGCCTTGCGCGTGGCCGGGCGCGCCGCCGAAGCGCAGGCCATGATCACTCGACTCGCCGCCTTGCCCGATTCGGGCATATGGATCGGACAACTCGGCATCGACTTGAACTATCTCGGCATGCGCGAGCTTGCGGAACGTTGTCTCAGGATAGCGCTTACGCACGACATGTCCCCCTTCGTGCGCTACCAGCTCACCGAAGAACTCGCGATGGTGCTTTACTCGAGCGGCAAGTATCACGAAGCGCATGCACTGCATCGCATCAACCGCGATGTCGGACGCGGCGAGTCGCTTCTCCACGTGCTCTTTAGCGGTGACATGCCGTGGATCGACCTGGCGCGTCCCAAGCTGCTCGGCATAGACGAACCCGTTGACGGCAAGTCGATCTTGATCTCCATCGAAGGCGGCTTCGGCGATTTCGTGCTCTATTCGCGCTACGTCGATGCCTTGCTGCGGGAAGGCGCACGCGAGTTGGTCATCGAAGTCTTCGACGAGTGGCGCGATGTCGTCCGCCCGCGCGAAGGCGTGCGTCTTGTCATCCCGACGGCCGAGCAACGTGCGCACGAGATGCAGCATTGCGACCGCATCACGTACGTGTTCAATCTCTTCGCGCGCTATCAGCATTCGCCATATTTTCCGATGGAGAATCCCGGCGGCATGATCGCATGCAATCCCAATCGCGGCTTGCCACACGAAGCGCTTGCATCGATGCAACGCGAACCGAAGCGGATGAAGGTCGGTATCGGCTGGCGCAGCGCCAGCAACGTGCGCCATGAGCCGTACCGGTCGATGCAACTCCAACAACTGGTCGCGTTGTTCGCCAATCCCGATTGTCGCTTCTACTCGCTTCAGGTCGGCGCGCTGACCGATGACGAACGTGCGTTGATGCAGGCACACGATGTCATCGACATGGCGCCGTATCTCGCGGCTTTCGGCGATACGGCATACGTGCTCGACGAACTCGATTTGTTCATCACCATCGACTCGGGGCCCGCGCATCTTGCAGGCGCGTTGAATCGTCCCGTATGGGTGCTGCTTGCAAACGCGTGCGATTGCCGCTGGTATGACTGTCAGCGCTTCACGCCCTGGTATCCGTCTATGCGGCTTTATCGTCAGACGCAACTCGGCGACTGGTCGCATCCGCTCGACGAATTGCAGGCCGATCTGGCGCAACTCGCTGCACGCTGACGCCGCTCGACCCCGGCGCGCTTCATGTACGATTGACGCAGCTCCCACATGCGCCCGCGACATGACTCGTCTATCGATCCGTTTGGTTCTCGTCCTGGCTCTCGTCTTGGCGCTCGCGCTGACTGGCATTGCTCATGCAGCATCCGGCGACGACGATCCATCGACCGTTATCAGCGACAGCCACGAGTTCGTCGTGGCCGAAGACGGTTCGGTGACGGAGGACGATACCACCGTGTTGCGCGCGAACACGTCGGCCGGCATCGACGAAATTGCGCAGCGTTACGTCTGGTACGACCGCAGCGTGTCGAACGTGGAAATCGTCGAAGCCTATTCCGTCGATGCCAACGGCGCGCGTCACGATGTTTCGCCCGAGCAGATCCGTGACATCCAGGAGCCGCGTTCGGCAGGCGCGCCCACGTTTCAGGACGCCAAGCTGCGCGCGGTGATTTTTCCGGCGGTGGGCATCGGCTCGACGGTGCATCTGCGGTTTCGCAAGAGCCAGGCGAGTCCTGTCATCGCGGGGCAGTTCAACTATTACGTCGATCCGGGTTCGCGGCCGGTGCTTGCACAGCGGCTCATCTTCGATCTGCCCGCGACCAAGCCGCTCTTCGCCGATGCGCGCGGCTATGAAGCCGAGCCGCCCGTCACCGCGAATGGCCGCACGCGCTATGCGTTCGATTACCGTCGCGAACACATTGCGCGCATCGAAACCGGCTCGGTCGCTTACGCGCAATACGGCGACCGTCTGATGGTGTCGACGTTTCCCGATTACGCGAGCTTCGCCGCGAGCTATCGCGAACCTTCCGTGGACCCGAGCACGAAAGATCCCGCCGTGATCGCGTTCGCGCAATCGCTCACACGCAACGACGCCGACGCGCGCGCCAAAGCAAAGACGCTCTACGACTGGGTACGTCGCAATATCCGCTATGTCGCGATGTTCATCGGTCAAAGTCCCGCCGTGCCGCATCGCGTGACCGAGGTACTTGCGAATCGTTATGGCGATTGCAAGGACCACGTCGCGCTGTTCGGCGCGTTGCTCGATGCCGTGGGCATTCGCAACGAGCCCGCGCTGATCGGCCTGGGCGCGGTGTATTCGCTGCCTTCGGTGCCAGGCTACGGCGCGGGCGCGATCAATCACGTCATCACATGGATGCCCGATCTGAATCTATATGCGGATAGCACGGCGGCGAGCGTCGAGTTCGGCTATCTGCCACTCGCGGACATGGATCGCCCGACCGTGCTCGTGAATGCCGGCAAGCTTTCGCACACACCATCCACGCAGCCCTTGTCGCGCGCGGCGCGATTGCAGATCGACGTGGCGCCCGGAGGCGTCGCCAACTTTGCGTATTGGGTCGAGGATGCAGGATGGAGTGCCGAGATCGAGCGTATGAATCTGCGTTCGGCGAATGCGGAGCGGCGCGAGCAGATCGCAACGGATCGTCTGCGTTATACGAATCTGCGTGGCGCGGGCGCGCTCACGACCAGCGATGTCGATGCCACGAGCGGCCCCTTCGCCACGACCGTGAACGGCACGGTCGACGACGTGGTCTGGCCCACTGGCACGACCGCGTTGTCCGCGTTGACGAGTCTCTCGGGCGGCATCGCGACGCAGGCGCGCAACTGGCTTGCGGAGCGCGTGCGTACGCAACCTTATCTGTGCATAGGCGGCGTGTTCGACGAGGTATCGCAGATCGTGCTTCCTCGTACGATGCACGTGGTCGAAGTGCCCGACAACCTCGACCTCGATAGCGGCTTCTTCCGCTTTTCATCGCGCTATCTGTTCGATGCCGCGACCAACACGATTCAAATTTCGCGCACTTTCACCGCGAATTTCGGCAAACAGGTCTGCACGCCCGAGGACTTTCAGGCGGCGCAGCCGGTGCTTAAGAAGATCGAGCGCGATACGCAAGGGCAGATCATCGTGAAGGCGGCGTTGCGATAGTGTGCCTTCACTGCGCGTCACGCGCTACACGAAAACCGTTCTGCGATTGCCTCACGCTCGAGCTGTATTTGAATCGCGTGGCCGATTGCATATAGCTCGCGCCTTCGCGCCACGAGCCGCCGCGAATCACGCGCACTGAACATGATGGATCGTCCCACGCGTGGCCATCGGCCGGTGCGCCTTTGTAGTTGCCGTGCCAGCAGTCGGCGACCCATTCCCAGACGCTGCCGTTCATGTCGTGGAGACCATACGGATTCGCGGCAAATGAGCCTACGGGCATCGGCGCTTCGGGACGATAAGGCTCGCCGCAATCCTTGCAGTCGGCGTTGCCTTTCTTCATCTGATCGCCCCACCAGTAAGTGCTCTGCGTACCGCCGCGCGCCGCATATTCCCATTCGGCTTCGGTCGGCAGGCGATATGCCTTGCCGCCCACCTTGCTCAACCATTTGACGTAGACCTGCGCGTCGTCCCAACTGACGTTGCGCATCGGCGCATTGGCGGGCGGCGCGTTGCCGGCGTCGCCATCGGGTGAGATACGTGTGCAGGCGCCGGCATCGACGCATGCATTCCATTGTTCGATCGTCACTTCGTATTTGCCGATGAGATACGGCTGCGCAATGGCCACGCGATGCGGCGGCTTTTCTGCGGGATCGTCGTTGTTGCTGCCCATGTTGAAGCTGCCAGCCGAGAGCGGGACCAGCGCGGGACAAGACGGACAGTCTTTTACTTCGGCCCCTGCGGAAGTCTTCGCTGCGGGTCTGGATGCGACTGCGACAGTGGCAGTCGTGGTTGCCGGTACAGGCGTGGTCGTGGGTGCGGTTTGACGCGGCTTTTCGGCGACGACAGGCGGCGCGGGCTTCGGCGTCGGCGCCGGAGTAGGCGAAGCTGGCAACTGCGGCGATGCCGCGGGCTTCGCACTTGCGGCCGCCGCACGCAAGCGATCGATACGCGCCTTGGCAAGCGTGGCGAATCGTCCGTTCGGATACGCCTTCAAATAGGCTTCGTAATCGCTTGGGTACGTGCTGTCCTTGATCGATTCCCAGAAGGTCAGTTCGTATTGCTCGCTGCTGTCCTTGGGAAGAATGCCGCGCGTACGGGTACCCGTGGCGGATTGCGTCGCATCGATGGCGTCCGTGGAAGCTGACGACATCGGTGCGAGTGTGAATGCGGCATCGAGTGTCGATGCGATCCACGGCCGTTGGCTATCGTGCGTCGACTGCGCGACATTTGCGGCGGCTATTTCGAATATTCTGGATGTGGCGCGTGCTCCGCCGGACATCGCTCGTAACAGCGCGGCGGTGTAAAGGCCGTTCCGTTCCGTCTCGGCGGCTTCGGTCGCAAAAGTAGTTGCGTACGCAACCAGTGTGTTCGCGGGCAAAGACATGCTCTCGGTGGGCGCGGCACCGAAGGGATCGTTCAGACACATGTCGAGCACGACGATGTTCGCGGCGTCCGGACGGCGCTGCACCATGCGCGCCACGACATCCTTCACCGGAATACCTTTCTCGACCAGCGTGACGGGCGCATCGGCGCGGGCATCGAGCGGGGCGAGCAGGGCATCGCCGCCTGCCTGCAGACCGTGGCCCGCAAAGTAGACGAGCGCGGTATCGTGTGGACCCAGTTGCATGACGAACGTGTCGAGCGCGTCGCGCATGGCGGTTTCGTTGAGATCGATACGGCGCGTCACGTTGAATCCGAGCGATGTGAGTGCAACGCTCATATCGTATGCGTCGTGCTCCGCGGCCGGCAGCGGGGCGTCGCCGTAGTGCGTATTGCCGATAACGAGCGCCATGCGATTCGCATGAGTGTCGGCGGCCGCGACCGAAGGTCTCTCAAGCGGTGGATCGGAAGGCGCTGCGAACGCGCCGCCCATCGTCACGAACATGCCTGCGATGAAGAGAGTCCGCCACATATTCACACCCTTTCGGTCCGGCTTGATTAGGGGCGCGCCGTTCGCGCGTCTGTCGTTGTCGCCTGGATGCTCATGCAAAGTCGGCGCATGCGAGGACCATGCATTTGCCGTCGCGCTCGTGCATCTGCAGCACAAACAAAGATAGCACGCGGTCAGTCGGCACTTAAATCCCCATTAAGCAGGTATGCGTGATGAGGAGTGCGCTTCCGGTCTCTCGTAAGTATCTTTTTTAAACGTTACGTTCTAATCTAAAAACCTGACGACGGCATGATCGCTCCACGCACGAGCGTACGACAGTATCTTCAGCGCTCGCACATTCGTCAGTCCTTCATGTGACTGTTCATCAAGAGGCATGCACAACATGTTGAGAAGAACCGTGCTTGGCGCACTGGCTTCACTCGCCGCCGTCGCCGCCGATACGTCTTTTTCCGCCGCGCGTCAGCGCACTCCCGCTCCGCCGAACGCCGAGGCATACATCATCTGGCCGCCCGACGGCGCCGTGATCTCGGGCGGCAAACTTTGGGTACGCATGGGACTGCGCAACATGGGCGTCTGTCCGAAGGGCGTGGACATGCCCAACGTCGGACATCACCACTTGCTGATCGATACTGACCTGCCGCCGCTCGATCAGGAGATTCCCTCCGACCGCAATCACTTTCACTATGGCGCGGGCGAGACCGATGCGCGCCTGGAGCTTCCGCCGGGCAAGCACACGCTACAGCTGCTGATGGGCGACTACAACCACGTACCGCACGATCCTCCTGTTTATTCCAAGAAGATCACCATCACGATGAAATGAAGCATGCACGGCAACCGCGCAGCCGAGGGGAATGACATGAAGAACCGAACCGTCAGCGCAATCGCGCTATCACGTTTTGCATTGCTTGCCGCTGTGTTTGCAGTGCAATTCGCCGTAGCGGGGCCGACGCCGGCGCCCGCCAACGCTTACGCCTATATCGGCTATCCAAACGATGGCCAGACCTTCGCGGCGGGCAAGCCTATTAAGGTGTGGTTCGGTCTACGGTACATGGGCGTGGCGCCGCGCGGCGTCAAATTCCCTAACACGGGGCATCATCACCTGTTGATCGATACGGACTTGCCGCCGATGGATCAGGAGATTCCGTCAGACCGCAATCACTTGCACTACGGCGCGGGCGAGACGGAAACGACTATAGAACTTCCGCCGGGCAAGCACACACTTCAGCTCTTGATGGGCGATGACCGGCACATTCCGACCGACCCGCCTGTGTATTCGAAGAAGATCACGATCTACGTCAAGTAAGCGGCGCGCGCATGCCTTAAGCGCCGCCTTTCCCTGTTGATACGCCGTATCCGCAGACGTTTCGCGGATGAGAGCGTTCGTCTCGGGCCCGAGAAAAGCGATGTCGTTCGATAACGGACAGTTGGAGTCCGAAGTGTTGGTAGAAGACCATCATCATTGGGTCGAGTTTGAGAGCACATTACGTCGACCGTGCTTATGTGCGACAAGGCTTTGCTAGATATTTTTCCGCATCGAACGACGACTGGCACACCCTATGCATTTAACAGCTCACGCAAACAAGTTGTCGCCAACCACCACCCGATGCGCAAAGCGCGAAGTCGCAAGGAGAACCGCCATGACCACGCTGACCATTCAAGACCTGCCCGTTACCGAAGAGCTCGATCGCCAGACGATGTCGGCCGTGCGCGGCGGCATGTCGTTCCTGTTTCCCGGCATCGATATCACGAAGTTCGAATCTTCGTTCAGCACGCAGCAACTGATCGGCCAGACCCAGAACACGGTGAATCAAAACGGCGTGGGCGTGGCCTTCGGCGGCAACATGATGTCGAACGTCATGCCGAAGCAGGAAGCGCAGAACATCAGCACCGTCAATCTTGGCGCCAGTCCCGTACTGAGCTAAATCAACCTTACCCAGGAGCCTCGATCATGTCCACTCTGACCATCCGCGATCTTTCCCATCAAGCCGAAATGGACCGTGACGAAATGTCGGCCGTGCGCGGCGGCATGAATTTCCTCATGCCGTTCTATAGCAGCAGCGCGTTCGATCTGAGCGGTACGACGGAACAACTCGCAAACCAGACGCAAAACACGTTCAACCAGAACGGCCTCAACGCTGCATTCGCAAGCGACATGACCTCGAACGTCAAGCCGAAGCAGGACGCACACAACGTCAGCAACATCAACGTGTTCACGCCGTTTGTTTCGTGAAGCCGGGAATAAAAGCGGCAGTGACACGGTAAAGCATCAATGTGGTTACGCGGTAATGGCGAGGCACGGGGAGTCTCGCTTGCAATACCCGCCCGCCATTCGCAAGACGGCGGGCGGCCTCCGATTCGATCCGTATGGCATCCCGTTCCGCCTTGTGATTTACTCGATGAATCGACGAGCCGGGCCGCGACGCCTCCACACTCAACCTGACCGTCGGTGCGCGTTCACCGGGAGCGAGATCGTGCAAGCCTTGTTGCCATCGTTGCGCTTTGGCTCTTTGCGCTTAGGCTCTTTGCGCTTTGGGCTGTTACGCGTCGGCCTTGCAAGCGGGCTTGCTCTGCTCGCCGGTTGCATCGACGTGAAGGTGCCGACTTATCAACGCCCGGACACGCCTGAGAAGACCGCCTTCACCAAGATCGACGCGCCCAAGGTCGCAGCGGCTGCCACCATTCAGCCCGACTGGTGGAAGCAGTTCCACGATCCCGCACTGGATACGCTCGTCGGCCAGGCTATCGACAACAACTTCGATATCAAGGTGCTGGCCGCGCGCATCAACGTGGCGGGCGCGCAGATCGGCGAGGCCCGTGCGGGCGCGTTGCCTTCCATGGATGCGGGTGCGGGCGCGAGCTTCGAAAAGACCACTGGCCAGATGTTTTCGAAGCAATACAACCTGGGCACGCAAGTGAACTGGGACATCGACATCTGGGGCGCGGTGGAAAAAGGCGTGCAAGCCCAGAAGGCCGAATTTCGCGCGACCGAGGCCGACTGGCGCGCGGGTTATCTCGAACTCGTCGCAAACGTTTCGACCACTTACTTCCAGATTCTTCAGTTCGACGATCAGATCGAGCAGCAGAAGAAGACCATCGCGACCAACCGGCAAATCCTGACGATCTTCGAGGGCATGGAAAAGAACGGCCTCGTGCCCCATACGCAGGTTCTGACGCAGCGCGCGGAATTGAACCGCCTGACGCGCGATCTGCTGGAATTGCGCCGTTCGCGCGATCTTGCCAATAATGCCCTCGCTACATTGACAGGCGTTCCCGCAGGCGAATTCAAGCTGCCGGAAGGGCATTTGCAAACGCGTGTGCAGGCGCCGCCGGTGCCGTCGGGGCTGCCATCGCAGTTGCTCGCACGGCGTCCCGATCTCGTCGCGGCGGAGTATCGCGTGCTCGAATCGTATGACCTCGTCGGTCAGGCGAAGCTCGCGCAATTGCCGACCATCAGTCTCACCGGGCGCGGCGGTAGCGCCAGTTTCGCGCTGACGGACCTGCTCAAAACTTTCACCTTCAGCTTTCTGCCAAGCATCAATATCCCGATTCTCGATCCGAGCGTTCGTGCTCACGTGAAGACCACCGAAGCGCAAACCACGGTCGCGGAACAGCAATATCGCAGCACCGTCATGAGCGCGTTCGAGGAAGTAGAGAATGCGCTCGTGAATCTCGATTCGCATACGAAGCAGCGCGTCGAGTTGCAACAGGAAGTAGAGCATCTGACCATCGTCGCGGCGCAGATCGACGCGCAGCTCAAGGAAGGCGTGATTTCTCAGCTGGAAGTGTTTGAAACCGAGCGCACCTTGCTTGCCGCACAGCTCGCGCTGCTCGCCAATCATCAGCAGATCCTGTCGGATACGGTGACGCTCTATAAGGCGCTCGGCGGCGGATGGCCAACGGTGAATGTTCAGAACGCATCCACGGATACGCCTCAGTGAGCAATCCTCAAGCTTTGCTAACGCTCGTTCCATATCGCCTCAAGCGGCTCGCGTATGGCGTTTTAAGCCAGTGCTGCATGATTGACTACGATAATGCGTGACTTAAACTTTCAACACCCGCCGTCGCATAGCTCGGCTGGCGGGACGACCCATCCGCTCCATGCGCCGCTCAAGGCTCGTGGACTCACTTCGTGACATGGACATGGCTCCAGGCGATCCGATAGCGGAACAGCAGCCGAACGTGGGCGAAGCGTTCGATGTCGTCCTGAAGCCGCTCGCTCGTAACGGAATCGGCGAGAATTTGGCGGAGATTCGTATCGACGAAAATCTCTTCGCCATTGGCCGCGCGGAAGCACCGTTCGATACCAGCCCGCCCGAAGCCGTCGCCCAACTCTCGCGTCGTCATGCACGCATCTTCATCGAGCATGGCCTCGTTTATATTGCCGATCTCGGCAGCAAGAACGGCACCGCCGTGAATGGCACACCCGTGCGCGAAATGCCCGTGCGCGTTCGTGCGGGCGATGAGATCGGGTTCGGCAACCGTCTCGCATACCGCGTGCAATTTGCACCGCGCAAGCGCCGCAACGTGGCCGTCAAGCCCTTGAGCATCACGCTCGTTCCGCAGCGCAACGACCTGAACTTGCAGCCCGTCGAACTGCTGCAATTCCCGTTTCTCGTGAGCAAGAGCGACGCTACGTTTGCGCGTCATCGAGAGCAGTATCCACATCAGGTGAATTACGTATCGCGGCGGCATGCGCACGTGTTCGTCAAGGGCGCGGCGCCGTTCGTCGAAGACCTTGGCAGCACCAACGGCACCTTCGTGAATGGCGCGCGCCTGGGCGAGTCAGCGGTCGAACTGAAGAACGGCGACACGCTTGCCTTCGGAGGCACGCATTTCGTCTATGTCGTGCATCTGCATGGCGAAGAGAGCGAATCGACGCTCACGGAAATGGCTGCCTCGCATGCCGACAATAACTTCGACAGCGACAAGACGACCTTCGTCGGATCGGCGCACTCGTTCCTCGATATCTTTTGCGTCGATCAAGCTGCGGCGATCGAAGACGAAATCAATCTGGATTCGCAGCCTGTCCCCGCAAAAGAAGCCGCTCCTGAAAAGAAGCGGCGTGGCAAGACGGCGCTTTTCGTTTCCGAATTGCATACGGCCTTCGCAGGCGATGACCGTCGTACAACGCGCCGCACGCGCATGATTGCAGCGAGTGTGCTGATCGCGATGCTCGCCGGTGGTGCGGCGCTCTTTTACAGCGGATCGAACGAACATCAGGCGAAATCGCTGCTGGCGCAGGGCGACTATGCACAAGCTGCGAGTGTCACTAGCGACTATCTGCTGACGCATCCGCAAGACACGCAATTCGCCGCGATGAACACGGAAGCCGTGCTCAAGGGAAATGTTCCGCGCTGGCTGGCCGCGTTGCAACATGGCGACTTCGCGAACGCCGACGCCATCATCGCGCAGATGAAAGCCCTCGGTCAAAACAATCCCGATGTGCGCTCCATGATCGACGAGCTCGACTGGATAGGCAAACTGGAGAGCTTCGTGATGAGCCGCGGAGGTCCTGATGCGCCCATTCGCATGTATGACGATGAAGGACGGATCGGCGCAATTCTGAAGCACTGGGAAGCGGATGCGTCGGGGCATCAACGCGATCTCGACCGGCTTGCGGGCTATGTGCCCGAGTTTCGCGAGCCGTATGCGCTTGCACTTAGTCATCTGCGCAAGTTGCAGAGCGACGACTCTGTCTACCTCGCGGCTATCGAGCGATTGAATGCGACCATCGTTAAGGGTCTTGCGCAAGACGATCTCGATTCCATCGACGGCGCGCTCAAGGATTATGCGGACAAATATCCGCGACTGGGCGGCCTCGATCGCGTGCGCGCCGATCTCAAGCGCTATGCGGATCTGCGCAGCGCGGCGAGCGGCACGAGCCTCGCACCGCTTGCCGCATCCATAAATACGGCGAATTTTTCGACGCCGCCTTTTCAGGAGCGGTATCAACAGATCAGTGCGGATCAACTGCCGCCACCTGAGGTGCTAAGACAATACGCTGCAATCGCCGATGCCTGGCGCGACGGCAAGACGCCGGATGCGCTGGACGGGTTGCAGAAATTGCCGCAAGGCTCATGGTCCGCGACGGCGCAAAAGGAACTCGCGCACAAGAAAGCCGTGGCCGCGCAATACGCCGATCTGCAGAAGGCGCGCGGCACGAAAGCTTATGACGAAGCGCTGCTGTCCTTCTACGAAACGCTCGATCTCGATAGCGACACGTGGTTCGCAAACAAGGTCGCGCCTGATGTCGCTTCGCTCCGGGACAAGGCTGCTGCCCGCGCGCAAAGCCTCATGTCGCGAGCACAGACGCTATGGAATCAGTATCGGACGAACGGTGGCATCGGCGGATCGCAACGGCTCGAATCGGGTGTGTCGGACACGTTCCGCAGTCAGGCGCGACTTCTCACCGATGCCGAGGATGCGGCCACACGCGGCATGCGCATCTTCCGGCAAGTGAAGGCCGACAACGGTAAGTGGGCGGCGCTTGCAAGCGAGATAGACAACGAGGCGAGCCTGCAGCGCCGCTCGCTGCAGGATCTGCGCATGGTGCTCGAACCGCAGTTGCTCAAGACCAAGCTCGGCTTGATCGGTGCCAACACCATCACGACGGCAACCACGGGAGGCACGAGCGGTGAAGAAAGACGCGCACCTTAAACCTTTATCGGAAGCGCTGGTCGATCATGGCGCGGAAGGTATCGCCATACTCACGGCCGAGCCGCTGCGCCTGACGCAAGCCCTCATCTACACGATGGTCGCGCTGGTCGCGTCCGCGCTCGTCTGGTCGTTCGTGGGACATGCGGATGTCACCGTGGCCGCGCAAGGCACGCTCGCCCCAGAGTCTGAAGTGCGGCGGTTCTACGCGCCGATCGACGGCGAGCTTGCCGAGCTTTTCATCGCGGAAGGCCAGCCCGTACGCAAAGATGACGTCGTCGCGCGCCTCAATGCACGTGGTGCAATCGAAGCGGCGACCAATGCGCTCGAAGCGCAACTCAAGCTCGACGATGCGGAACGCGAATGGAAGCAGTTCCCCGAGAAGAAGCTGCTCATGCAGCGCAAGATCGTCGCGCTGAAGAATCAGATGGAAGTGGAAGAGCATCAGCATCAACAGCGCGTGAACGAAGGCACGAGCAAGCTCGCGGAAGGACAGAAGGCGCAATTGCAGGAACAACGCAGCGTGCTCGAAAACGCCCGCCGCGCACGCGATGCCGCGAAGACCGAACTCGACCGCTTCACGCGGCTCTTTGCCTTGCCGGGCGGCGGCGGGGTGTCGGAATCGCAAGTGGAAGTCAAACGCAACGCGTATCTCGAAGCCGATGGCGGATATCGCGTGGAACAGTCGAAACTCGCAGAACTGGATTTTCGTCTGAGCCATGAATTCACGCAGGCGAAGGCGCAACTCGAAACGAGCGGACAGGAATCGACCAATCTGCGCTTGCAATATGAATCGGCCATGCGCGAAGTGGCGAGCACGGAAGACAAGTTGCGTCTGCAACTACAGACCGCGCGGCTCGTGGCGGATGCTGCCGCGCGCATCAAGTTCGAAAATATCGACAAGGATAATTTTCTGCTGATACTCGCGCCGGTATCGGGCGTCGTCACCGATGTCACATCCACGCAGACCGGTGACAAGATTCAGGCAAACACGCCGCTGGGCGGCATTGCCCCCGCCAACGCCAGGCCCGTATTGAAGATCGAAATTGCGGAACACGATCGTGCTTTTCTTCGCGAGGGACAGCACGTCAAGCTCAAGTTCAACGCGTTTCCTTACCAACGCTATGGCGTGATCGACGGCACGCTCGCGTTCATCTCGCCCGCGACCAAGCCGAGCCCTGGCACGAAGCAGCCTGTCTACGAAGGACGCGTGACACTCGATCGCGACTTCTATCAGGTGGCCGACACGAAATATCCGCTGCGTTACGGCATGACCGCCACTGCGGAGATCGTCGTGCGCGAGCGCCGGCTCATCGACCTCGGGCTCGACCCCTTCCGCAATGTGGCGGGATAGGGAAGGAGGGTTACGCACGCGGAACCGGTCGGACATGCTGCGAGATGCATCCTCAAATCAACGGAGAACGACATGACGGCGATAGTGCGAATCGACGACGAAGTGGTCGATGTCGGCGAACTGATTAGGCTGTTGAAGCTCAACGGCCAGTTCGACGGCCTGCTGGAGCAGCTGGTGCGCGACAAGCTGACCGTGCGCGCGGCGAAGAAGGCGGGCGTCAAGCTAAGCGACGATGAGATCCAGACGCGCGCCGACCAGTTCCGTCGCATTCGCGGACTGCATCGCGCGGCCGACATGAACAACTATCTCGATGCGCTTTCCGTGAGTCTCGACGAGTTCGAAGTGTTCATCACCGACACGCTGTATCAGGAAAAAATGCTTGAAAACATCGGTACGGAGCGCGAGGTCGAAGAATATTTTCAGCTCAATTCGCCGAAGTTCGACAGTATCGAAGTGAGCCACATTCTGCTCGATACCGAAGGCAGCGCGCGCGAAATGATCTCGTATCTCAACGACGACCCCGACAGCTTTGCGGACATGGCCCGCGAACATTCGCTCGCCGATACGCGCGAAGAAGGCGGCGTGATAGGCCGCGTGATGCGCGGGCAACTCAAGCCGGAGATCGAAGCGAAGGTCTTCAATGCAGAAGCCGGTGATCTGCTCGGCCCGTTCATCTCCGCCGATGGCTCTTCCTATGAGATTTTCTCGGTTACGTCGAAGTATCCCGCGAAGCTCGATCAGGACGTTGCAGCCGAGATTCGCCGGCTATTGCGCGAGGAATGGCTGGTGGCGCGCGCGCAGGAACATGTGATCGAAGCACGTTAAGCCAGAACCAAGCCGAAACTACGACAGAGCGAACGATATGGACGCCCCTTCGAGCCTGGATGCGCCCGCCGACTTTCTCGCGACCGTGGAGATTCTTTCGCCGTTCACGCGCGAGGAGATCGCGCAACTCGCGGAACATGCTCAGTCGCGCCGCTTTGGCTTCGGTGAAACCGTGTGCATAGCGGGGGATTCCGCCGACGGGCTCTATGTCGTGAAGGCCGGTTCTGTGCGCATCTTTACCGAGGAGCACGGCAAGGAAATCAGCATGGGAGTGAAGAAGGCGAGCGAGACGTTCGCGGATATCGCCATGCTGCGCGAGTACCGCCATGAATCGTCGGTGCGTTCTTCAGGCAAGACAGAACTGCTGTTCATCCCGCGCAATGCGATCGAGCCGATTATCGCAAGAAACCCGGCTGCGCTCGCGTTCGTCACGAGCTTCGTCGCGATCAGTTCGGCGGGCGGCTTCGTCGCGAAACTGTTCGATCTGCGCGGCAAATTGAACAAGGCCGAACTCGAGGAATGCGTGCGCAGCGTGGGCGTCAAGCGCGTCGGCGAAGGCAAGGAGATCTTCAAGCAAGACTCGCGCGACGACCGGCGCCTCTATGTCGTGCGGCAGGGCGAAGTGCGGATCGTGCGCGAAGACGGCAACGAAAAGCATGTACTCGCCACGCTCGGGCCCGGTGAAATCTTCGGCGAGAAGGCGTGCGTGATGCGTCAGGAGCAGATGGCGTCGGCCATTGCGCTCACGGACACGCGCCTGCTCGTAATCCCTGAAAAGACGGTGCATTTCATCATCGAGCGCAATGTGAAGCTGCGCGAAGTGCTGGAAGAACGCATTCGTTTCAGCGAGCGCGAACTGCAGCGTCAGAAGAAACTCGCTGAGCGTCGCAGACTGCCGTCGATGCTCGATCTCCACACCAAGCCCGAGATGGGCGAGCGCGTCATCAAGCGCTTTGCGTGGGTCGAGCAGGCCGAGGAAATGGATTGCGGCGCCGCGTGTCTTGCGATGATCTGCAAGCACTACGGCATCAACATGACGCTCGGCAAACTGCGCGAACTGGCGAACGTCACGACGCAAGGCGCAACGCTCGACAGTCTTGCGCGCGCCGGCGATGCGCTCGGCTTCACCACGCGCGGCGTGCAGTGCACGTTCGAGTCGCTACGCGGCTTCGAGATGCCGTTCATCGCGCATTGGGAGGGATATCACTACATCATCGTCTACGGTATTTCGAAAGACAACGTGTGGGTCGCGGACCCGGCCATCGGCTTCAAGAAGATGACCGTGGGCGAGTTCGAGCGCGGCTGGAGCGGCACATGTCTGCTGTTTTCTCCGGTGCAGGACATGGCGCAGCAAGCGGTCTCGCGTTCGCCGTGGATTCGCTTCGTGGGGTATCTGAAGCCGTACAAGAAGGTCCTGCTGCATCTGTTTTTAGCGACCTTCGTGATTCAAGTGCTGGGCGTGATTCCGCCGCTCATCATCCAGAACATTCTCGATGGCGTGATCGTGCATCAGAACGTCAGCTTGCTGCATGTGCTGATAGGCGGGTTGATCATCTCGAACCTGTTCACTCAACTCATGTCGACCATTCGTGCCTATCTTGCGAACTTCATGGTGCGCAACATGGACTTCGCGATGATGTCGCAGTTCTTCAGGCACACGTTCTCGCTGCCCTTCAGCTTTTTCGCCAAGCGCAAGACCGGCGACGTTTTCGCGCGCTTCCAGGAAAACCACACCATTCGCGCTTTTCTCACCGAATCCACAGTGACGACGGTACTCAATCTGCTGATGATCTTCATTTACTTCACGATCATGTTTCTCTACAACGTGAAGCTGACCTTGTTGCTGATTGCCTTCGTCATCCCGATGATGGCGCTTACCATCCTCGCCACGCCGCGCATCAAGCAGAATGCGCGCGAAGCGTTTTCTTCGGCTACAGACGCACGTTCGTTTCTCATGGAAGCCTTGGGCGGCGTGGAAACGGTGAAGGGGATGGGCATCGAGCGTGCGGTGCGGCTCAAGTGGGAAAAGAAGTACGCAAAGTCGCTCGAAGTGCAATACAAGTCGCAACGCTTCAATATCGGCGTAGGCTTGTGCAGCCAGTTGCTGAATGCAGGTACGACTATCGCCGTATTGTGGGTCGGAGCAAACCTCGTACTTTCGCGCGAACTGAGCATCGGCCAGTTGATTGCGTTCAATGCTTTCATGGGTAGCGTGCTGTCGCCGCTCATGGGCCTCATCAACTTATGGAGTCTCGTGAACGATGCCGGCGTGGCGATGGAGCGTCTCGGCGATGTGCTCGACATAGACCCGGAGCAGAAACCTTCGGAGATGGAGCAGCGCGTGATGTTGCCCGACTTGCAGGGCGAAATCAGCTTTAACGGCGTGTATTTTCGCTATGGCGAAGGCGACACGCCTTACGTGCTGGAAAATATCAGCTTCGATATCAAGCCCGGCGAACTCATCGCGGTAGTCGGAAGAAGCGGTTCAGGCAAGACGACGCTTGCCAAGCTGCTCGTTGGTTTCTATGCGCCGAGCGAAGGCAAGATGACAGTGGACGGCTACGACCTGAGCGTCATCGATAAGGGATTTTATCGCGCGCAGATTGGTTACGTCATGCAGAGCAACTTGCTGTTCTCGGGCACGATAGCGGAGAACATCGCGAGCGGCGAGGAGTCGCCGGATAGAAGGCGTATCGAGGAAGTGGCCAAGATGGCGGATGCGCATGCGTTCATCGTCAAGCTGCCGCTAGGGTATGAGCAGGTGGTGGGCGAACGTGGCGTGGGTTTGTCGGGTGGACAGATTCAGCGGCTCTGTATCGCGCGCGCGCTGTATCACGACCCACGTCTGCTGGTTTTCGACGAAGCCACGTCCGCGCTCGATACGCAATCCGAGAGCAATATCCTCGGCAACATGCAGGAGATTCTCAAGGGACGCACCGCGGTCATCATCGCGCACAGGCTTTCCACCATCATGCGTGCCGACAAGATTCTGGTGCTGTATGAAGGCGGTATCGTGGAGCAGGGCAGGCATGATGAGCTGGTCGCAAGAAAGGGCATGTATTACCAACTCGTGCAGAAGCAACTGAGCGCAGCATGAAAATACTAGACCAACCGGAAAGCGACAGCGGCGTGCCCGCATCGGCCATATCGTATGCGGGCATCATCGAGAAGATCGAGATTTTGCGTTCCACCTTGCGATGGACATCGCGGCTGGAGCGGCCCGAGATAGAAAAGCTTCTGCGTCAGGCGAGTTCCTTGCGCGATGAGGTCATGCAGCTTTCGCACAAGGAGCGCTTCATTCAGGCCGCTGCTGCTGAACCTCGACGCGATATGTCACCGGGCTCGCGGCGTCAGGCCTTGATCGAACGCAGCTTCGTATTCGAAGGCACGTTCGGCGATAACCCGAAGCTGCTCGAAGCCCTGGAAATAGCGGAAAAAGCCGCGCCTACGGATCTTCCCGTGCTGATCGACGGCGAGAGCGGCACGGGCAAGGAGCTGATGGCCAAGGTCATTCATGCGAATGGCTCGCGCGCGGACAAGCCCTATATCTCCGTGAATTGCGGGGCCATTCCGGATAATCTGCTGGAATCCGAACTATTCGGGCATCGAAAGGGCGCGTTCACGGGCGCGACCAACGACCGCAAGGGCAAGTTCGAGAGCGCGCATACGGGCACCATATTCCTCGATGAAATTGGCGAGCTGCCGTTGGTTGGGCAGGTGAAGCTGTTGCGCGTGCTCGAAGCGCACGAGATTCAACGCGTGGGTTCGGATGAAGCCATTTCGGTGGATGCGCGCATCGTCGCGGCGACGAATCGCAATCTGCGGCGCTTCTGCGATGAAGGTCGCTTTCGCGAAGACCTGTTTTATCGCTTGAGCGTGATTCATCTGACCTTGCCCGCGCTGCGTGAACGCCGCGACGAGATACCGCTCTTGCTGTCTTACTTCGGCGATGAAGCGGCGGCCACGCTCAAGCGCCGGCCCATCAAGATGTCCCCACGTTTAAGGGACTTCATGCGCAATTACGATTATCCCGGCAACATCCGCGAGTTGCGCAACATCATCTATCGCATCGCTTGTCTTGCAGGCGAGATGGCGGATATCGAGCATCTTCCGCTGGACATCCGGCCGAAGACATCGCTCTCATTGGCGATGGGCGGTCCTGCCGCGAATGGCAACGGCATTGCGACGGCGAGTTCGCTGAGCGAAGCCAAGCGCGTTGCGAGTGACGAAGCGGAGCGCGCATTTCTCGAACGTGGGTTGCATGAAGTGGGCGGCACGGTGGCCGAACTTGCGCGGCGGTATGAGATGAACCGGTCGCATCTGCAGATGCTTTTAAAGAAACACGGGCTGCATTCGAAGGACTTCAGGCTTGCGGCGCAAAAGAGCAGGGAAGGACAGTAGCTTCAATGTAGTGATCGTCCGTGTTAGACTGTACATACAATTGTCAATACGGGTGATGCGTGCATTTCGAGTGGGACGAAGCCAAGAACCAGACCAACATTCGGAAGCACGGCATTGATTTTCGAGACGCAGTAGACGTATTCAACCATCCGGTTCTGACCTGGTTGGATTCGCGGGAGGACTACGGCGAGGAGCACTGGATTGCGCTGGGCTGGATGAACGCCACGGTGGGCGTCGTAGTGTATGTCGAGCGGTGCGCAGACGCGGTGCGAATCATCTCGGCGCGCAAGGCAACCAGACATGAGGCAAAGCGCTATGAGAAAAAAATCGGCAACTGACTGGAAGCGGCTCGAGCAGGCACGAGACGCTGATATCGACCTGACTGAAATCCCGGAGCTTGACGACACCTTCTTCGAACAGGCTCAACTGCATGTGCCGCCGAAGCAGGCCGTCACCATGCGGCTGGATGCAGACGTGCTCGAATGGTTTCGTGAGCAAGGGAAGGGGTATCAAACGCGCATCAATCGGCTTCTGCGCGCGTATATGCAGATGCATCAGCAGCGCCATTCGTAAGCGCTTACAGGCCAGGATTAACCTGCGTCCTATCCAAAGCCATCAAATCCTCCGCACGCGCGACGACAACCGAAATGTTGTCGCGCCCGCCGCGTTCCAGCGCAATCTCCAGCAGCCTCTGCGCCGCGAGCTCGCAACTGCTCAACGCAAGCTGCGCCACCATCTCGTCCTCGCTCACTTCGTTCGAAAGACCATCGCTGCAAAGCAGGAACGTATCGCCATCGTGCAGCGTGATGGAATCTTCGTCGAGATCGAGGA
Organism: Caballeronia sp. GAWG2-1; assembly: GCF_023631405.1. Taxonomy (NCBI): domain Bacteria; kingdom Pseudomonadati; phylum Pseudomonadota; class Betaproteobacteria; order Burkholderiales; family Burkholderiaceae; genus Caballeronia; species Caballeronia sp. GAWG2-1. Next base: position 78,807 of record NZ_JALQDD010000027.1, on the reverse strand, counting down.
AGTCGAGCGCGCCAACCGCACGCGTGATGAGATGCTGCGCCGGATGATGCAGCGCCTCCTCCGCCGTCAATTGTCCGCGCGCCTTCAGTTCTTCCACGTGACTGTGATCGCGCGTGAGTTGCCGCAGCCGCCCGCGCCGCAGTAGATAGATACGGCTGTCGCCCGCCCACAGATAACCGCATACGCCGTCTCGCGCAGCCAGCAACACCACCGTGCTGCCGATTCGCGATACCTGCCGTCGCGCCGCTTCCGCACGCAAGCGCGCGTTGATATCGAGCAAATGCGCCCGTGCATCCGCCAGTGCGCTTTGTGCCGTCATACTCGCCAAGCTCTCGATCACCATGCGGCTCGCCAGATCGCCAACCGCGTGACCGCCCATGCCGTCTGCGACGGCCCACAGGCCACGTTCGGGCGCATCGAGCAGCGCGTCTTCGTTGATCTGACGCACGAGGCCCGCGTCGGTGCGCGCAGCGGATGTCCATCGAAACTCGTTGCTGAAGGTCACGGCAACCTCCCAAGGTCCTGACTGGCGCGTCATGCGGTCGGCCGAGGCGCGCGGCCCCAGTCATTGTGCACTCAACCGCCGAGCTTATCCCGCGCGATTGCTGGACAGCGCGTTGGGACTGACGGTGAGCGTCGCGCCCGCACCGGTGTTGTTCACATCGACGCTCTGATACTGGTTGACCATCTGACCGACGCTGATGTTGTTCGTGATGTCGTAGATGTTCACCACGCTGCTGCCGCCACCGCCTTGCTGACGGTCCGCGACATATGGCGTGATCCAGCCGAAGAGCCAAGGCGCGCCACCGCCGCCACTGATGGCCAACATCGCCGCGCGATCGAGTTCGCGGTCGTGATCCAGATCGGTGATGGTGATTGCGCTCATTACGGCTCTCCTTGTTTGCTCGAATTCGATGCGGGCACTTATGCAAGGGCTATGCCGATATGCATGCGCCTCCGCCATCGGCTTATTCGATGCGGCCTTCGCCCTATGTCGATGCCCGCGCCTTGCGCCATCAGTTGGACCGTCGCCAACAACCGCTGTTGGCAGACAACCGAACGACCAACACTACGAACCGAACGCGCACGGGCGCTCTATTGATGCTCTGGAGCCAACACATCGCTCTCCCAGACTGTTGGTTAATAATCAACAACCGCTATCAAGAATCTAACGTAAAACGGTGATTTTCTATATAAATCAAACATTTACGAAGACTGGCAAGAAACCTGCAAAAGACTCCGCAACAAGCCGCCGAACAGACACTTCGGCGCGACGAGACCAAAAATCGGAGCGAGCCATGTCGAACACCCAACCGTCCGGACCGAACGATATCCAAGCCGCCGCGTGCAGCCTGTCGTTCGATGACGAACCGGCCATAGGCGCCGAACTCGTCACGCGCCGCTCGGGTTACGAACATCACGGACTCTATGCGGGCAACGGCCGGGTTATCCATTACGCGGGATTCGCCAAGTCGCTGCATCGCGGTCCGGTGGAAGAAGTCAGTCTCGCGCAATTCGCGGGCGGCCATGACGTGACCATCCGCCAAAACCCGACCGCGTGCTTCGTCGGCCTGGAAGCAGTGCGCCGCGCCCGCAGCCGGCTCGGTGAAGACCGGTATCGCTTGTTGACCAACAACTGCGAGCACTTCGTGACGTGGTGCCTGTTCGGCCAAAGCCAAAGCCGCCAGGTTCGCGCCTGCTTCGCCCATCCGCGCGTGGCGTGGCGCGCGGTGACGGGATTGTTTCGCGCCTATGTCGCTGCCGATCGGCAACGCCGCCTGAACGCCGCACTCGCCGCCTGAACGGCCTGACCAGAAAGGAGACCATCATGCACACCATTCAAAACTCGCTGCACTGGGCCGTCGACAAATGGCTCGCCCCGAGCGCGGCGCATCCGGCACGCGTCGTGCGGCTGTGTCGCTCGCAGGTCACGGGCTCGCGCTACGTCTGCATCGAGGCGTGGCACGCGAACGGACCGCTTGCGATCATCTTCTTCCGGCACGACGACGGCACCTGGAACGTGTTTCCCCCGCAAGCAAGACGCCCGTCGATGAGCCCGCAACGGCTTGCCGCCTGATACAGCGAAAGCGCCCGAGCCGCGCGAAGTCCCGGCTTTGACACGATGATCGCGCTGCCGCTACTCTAGCGGCAGGTTTATCGGCCGTGAGCACAGGCAGCCACCGCTGTGGTAGTTTCACGTCCGAGAACCCGCCCGACCATTGAGGACTTTGCCGATGACCCAGCCCGACTCCACTTCCCCCGCCCGCGCGATGCCCGATTGCGAAGTCGGCGACAATCCGCTCGGCATCGCGGGGCTGGAGTTCGTCGAGTTTTCCAGCCCGGACCCGCAGGGCCTCGCCGCTTTATTCGAGCGGCTGGGCTTCGTGCCGGTCGCGCAGCATGTCAGCAAGGCGGTCACGCTGTTTCGTCAGGGCAGCATGAATTTCCTCCTGAACGCAGAGCCGGATTCCTTCGCGTCGCGCTTCGCCGAATCGCATGGTGTGGGCATTGCCGCCATCGGCATTCGCGTGGTGGACGCGGCGCTCGCTCACGAGCGCGCGGTCGAATTCGGCGCCTGGGATTTCGAAGGCGAGAAGATCGGCCCGAACGAGCTGGCCATTCCGGCCATTCAGGGTATTGGCGACTCGCACATTTATTTCGTCGATCACTGGCCAGGCAAGGATAGCGGCGTGTCCACGATCTACGACATCGATTTCCGGCCCATTGCCGGCGCGAAGGCCGAGCCAGGCGGCACCGGTCTCTTCGAAGTGGATCACTTCACGCAGACGGTCGGCGCGGGCCGCATCCGCGAATGGCTCGATTTCTACCGCGAAGTGCTGCACTTCTCGGAGATTCATCAGGTGCATCCGGACTGGCATGTGTCGCAGGACTCCGCGGTCACGGTTTCGCCGTGCGGCAACATCCGCATTCCGGTGTACGAGGAAGGCACGTATCGAACGGATCTCATGCAGCAGTATCTGCCCGATCACGAAGGTGAAGGCGTGCAGCATATCGCGTTGGCATCGCAAGACATCTTCGCTTCCGTCGATGCCCTCATGGCGCGCGGCATGCGCTTTCTGAATCCGCCGCCGCGTTACTACGATCAGATCGACGAACGCCTGCCCGGACACGGACTCGATATCGACAAGCTGCGTGCGCGCGGCATTCTCGTGGACGGCGAGATTCTGCCGGACGGCACGCCGCAACTCTTCCTGCAAACCTTCGCCGAGCGCGAGCCGGGCGACATGTTCTTCGAGATCGTCGAGCGTCGCGGGCATCACGGCTTCGGCGAAGGCAATCTGAGCGCCATCGCGAAGGCACGCGGTTGAGCGTCAGGCGAACGTGCCCGCGCGCTCATTGCACGACGATCGTCCCCGTCATATGCGGATGCAGCGAGCAGAAGTACTTGTAAGTGCCGGGCTTGTCGAACACATGCGAGTAGCTTTGGCCGCTGTCGAGCGGGTCTGACTTGAATGACTTCGCTTCGTCCGCGACCGTATGCAGCATGTCGTCATGATTCACCCACGTCACCTTGGTGCCGACCGGCACGGTGACGCTCGGCTGGCTGAAAGCGAAATTGTCGATGCTGATGGTCGGCGTATTCATCGCCACCATCTGCTGCGCGGGTTCCTCCGCGCACGCCGAGGGAATGATGCCGACGAGTCCTTTGACGACGAGCGCAAGCGCGGCCTGACGCGCGACGCGTCCGGCAAGAGGACGCAATCTGGAGGGCGAGACATAGCTCGCGAGCGTGGCGACGTTCATGCCCTATCTCCTGCAAGCGGGGTATCGACGATGGCGAGATATTCGCGGCCCTGCACATGCGTGACTTCGCGCAGACCGAGCATGGAGCGCAGCTTGTCCGCGCCGACTTTCATCGGTCCGGGCCCCGATGCGGCGCCGGGCGCAGGCTGCGGAAACGCGGTGGACATAGCCGAATAGAAGCGCATGTCGCCTTCCACTTTTTGCGCTACCTGATGCACATGGCCGTTGAGCACCGTGACGGACCCGAAGCGTTTGAAGAGCGCGAGCGCTTGTGCGCTGTCGTCGGTGCCCCAGCCCCATTGCGGATAAAGCGCCCACAGCGGGATATGCGCGAACACGACGATCGGCGTGCTGCTCGATCGTCCTTGCAGATCGGCCTTGAGCCAGGCTAGTTGCGCATCGCCGAGAAAGCCGAGACCGCCGCCCTTGAGGTCGATGACATTGGTCAGGCCGATGAAATGCACGCCGCTTTCGTCGAAGCTGTACCAGTGCCGGTCGCCGCTCCTGCCGTATTGCGCTGGAAGACGCGAGAAGAACGGGTTGCCGTCCTCGACCAGCACGTCATGCTCGCCCGGCACGTAGTGCACCTGCATGCCCGCCTTGCGGATGATTTGGTCGGCGGTATCGAATTCGGCGGGCTTCGACAGATGCGTGACGTCGCCGGTATGAATCATGAACGCGGGCTGCTTCGGCATGGCGCTTACGCAATTGATCGCTTCTTCCAGCGTGCTCATCGGTTCCGTGTTCGGGTCCTTGCTGAAGCCAATGTGACTGTCGCTGATCTGCACGAAGCTGAACGAACTCGTCTTCTTCTCGGCCGCCTGCGCCGATGAAATGATGCTCGACACCGGCACGCCGCCGCTCACCGTCCACAGCACGCCCGCGCCGGCCCAGGCCATGCAGGACAATGCAGTGCGCCGGCGCTTGCCGTGGTCGTCGAGTTCCTGCGCGTCGGGCAAGTCTTTCGGGTCGTGTGTCATGCGCACTCCTTGAATACGAACAATGCGGCCGCGTTTCATGGTTTCCTGAAGCTCACGCGCATGGCGGCACGATGCATGGGCGTGAAGCCGGCGCGTTCATGTTCGAGTGCTGAAGCTGCGCGGCATCCGTCCATCGAACCGGCGAGAGCGCGGCGATATTCCCGATTCATCTCGTCGATTTTATTTTTTCGATTACGCCGCTTCGGCGGGAATAAACCGCGCCCAGGGCGAGTACATGTGACGAGGGCGTTGCAAGGTAACGAAAACGTCGAACCCTGTTCCCAAGGAGACCCGCGCGATGTGGCCCAGGTCGAAAGCAGATAAGTCCGCGGAAAGCCGAACACAGGCGGCGGGCGTGGACGCGCGTTTCGAGGCGACATTCATGCCGCATCTCGATGCCGCGTACAACCTCGCGCGCTGGCTGTCCGGCAGTCCGAGCGACGCCGACGATGTCGTGCAGGAAGCCTATCTGCGCGCCTTTCGTTTCTTCAGCGGCTTCGAGGAGGGCGAGGAAGCGAACGCGCGGGCATGGCTCTTTGCCATCGTGCGAAATACGTGGTTCACGGAATGGCGCCGCCGCGTGCAGCTCGCCGACGCGACGCCCTACGACGAAGAAATCGCCGGGGAGCAAGCGCTGCCCGGCTGGTCCGAGGAAGCGGGCATAGACCCGGAAACGCTTGCGGTACGCAAGGACGAGGTGCATATCGTGCATCGCGCACTCGAAACCTTGCCCATTCCGTTTCGTGAAGTGCTGGTCCTGAGAGAGCTGGAAGACATGAGTTACAAGGAAGTGGCCGCCGTGACGGGCGTGCCGATAGGAACGGTGATGTCACGGCTCGCGCGCGGCCGCAAGTTGCTGGCGCTCGCCGTGCACGCCGCGCAGGACAAACCGGGCATGCGGCTCGTGCGTCGCACGGGGCCGGGTCTTGAGGAGTCGGGCAATGGACAATAACGACACCGCCTCGCTCGCAACGAGGCTCATCGACGGCTCGCTGACTCATCGCGCGCCCGCGCATTTGCGTGCTCAGGTGCTCTCGCGCATCCGGGCCGAAGCGGAAGACGTCAAGGTGCGGGAACGCGCGCGCGAACGAAACCAGCAGGACGAGCAGGGCGAACGCTCGGCCCGTTCATGGCGATGGTTCGCCACGCCCGTGCCGTTCTTCGGCGGCGCGTTCGCGGGCGGCACGTTGGCCGCGCTCGTGCTCGGCGCGATGCTGTGGTTTCAGGCCGTGCCGCATGGCGTGAGTGGTGCGGGCGATCCGCTCGCACAGGAGATCGTCGCGAGTCACGTGCGTTCACTGATGTCGGACCGGCCTATCGACGTGCTGTCGAGCGACAAGCACACGGTGAAGCCGTGGTTCAACGGACGTATCGACTATGCGCCGCCCGTCATCGATCCGGCCGGGCCGGGGTTCGCGCTGGTCGGCGGCAGGCTCGATTACGTCAATCATCGGCCGGTGGCGGTGGTGGTGTATCGCTATCTGAAGCATCCGATCGACGTGTACGTGTTTCCCTCGAACAAGGGCGGCGCTTCGCTCGATACGAAGGAAGGGGCGGCGGCCGTCACGCAATCCGACGACGGTTATGCGCTCGCACGCTGGAATCGCGACGGCATGACCTTCTGGGCCGTCACCGATGCCTCCGGCTCGGTCATGCGTCAGTTCGTGCAGGCTATCGAGGCAGGCTCGCCACGTTAAGCCGGGCCGCGATCAAACGAGCAATCGTGCGCAAGTTGCGCGCGGCGTTCCTTAGGGAAGCCGCGCGTTTTTTTTGCGGCACGCGCTGATGCGCTTACGCATCTGCAATCTACCTGACTAAGGGTTTATTCCATCCCGTCGCACATTACGTCGCGTCGGGAGTGCGCTAACGCTCGTGCTGTTCGGGTATGTCCGAATATGGTCTGATCCTTACAATTTTCTAATATCGATCACCGCATTCGTAAATTGCCGTTCGAGCGATGCACCGAAACGAACGAGCGGCGAGGGCATGCGCAAAGCCGACCTCATCACATAACGATTCAAGCGACGGAGACAGATATGGGCATGCAGATGAAGCGCATCGCAGGTGCGCTCGCGTTCGGCGTCTTTGCATTGAGCGCGAGCCTCGCGCAGGCCGCGGATCCGATCAAGATCGGCGTCGACGGTCCCTTTACCGGCGGTTCGTCCTCGATGGGCGTCTCCATGCGCGACGGCGTGCGTCTCGCCACTGCCGAGATCAACAAGTCGGGCGGCGTGCTGGGACGGCAGATCGTGCTCGTGGAACGCGACGACGAAGCGAAGAATGAACGCGGCGTGCAGATCGCGCAGGAACTCATCAACAAGGAGAAGGTGGTCGCGGTCGTGGGCTATATCAACACGGGCGTGGCGCTCGCCTCGCAACGCTTCTTCCAGGAAGCGAAGATTCCGGTCTTCAACAACGTGGCGACGGGCACGGTCGTGACGAAGCAATTCGACGATCAGCCCGACAACTACGTATTCCGCAACGCCGCCGCCGACCGCATCCAGGCGCCGATGATCGTCGAGGAAGCCATCACCAAGCGCGGCTTCAAGAAGGTCGCCATTCTCGCGGATTCGACCAACTACGGTCAGCTCGGCCGCGAGGATCTGGAAAAGGCGCTGTCGGCCAAGGGCGTGAAGCCCGTCGCGGTCGAGAAGTTCAACATCAAGGACGTCGATATGACGGCCCAGTTGCTCAAGGCGAAGGAAGCGGGCGCGGAAGCGGTGCTGACTTACGGTATCGGGCCGGAACTCGCGCAGATCGCGAACGGCATGGCCAAGCTCGGCTGGAAGGTGCCGCTCATCGGCAGCTGGACGCTTTCGATGGCCAATTACATCGACAACGCGGGTAACAACGGCGAAGGCGCGCGCATGCCGCAGACCTTCATCCAGGAAGCCAACACGCCCAAGCGCAAAACCTTCATCGACGCTTACGTGAAGGAGTTCAAGCCGAAGAGCGATCGTATCGATTCGCCGGTGTCGGCGGCGCAAGGCTACGACTCGATCTATCTGCTCGCGGCGGCCATCAAGCAAGCCGGCTCGACCGATGGTCCGAAGGTGAAGGAAGCGCTGGAAAACCTCACGACGAAGGTCGAAGGCGTGGTCATGGTCTACGACAAGCCCTTCACCAAGACCGATCACGAAGCGATCAGTTCGAACGTTCCGGTGATCGGCGAAGTGAAGGCCGGCCGCGTGATCTACGCCTACGACGCGGACAAGAAGGGCGGCAGCACGCTTCGCACCAAGCAGACGACGGCGTCGAACTAACGCCGTGCCGCCGCTGTTGTCTCTCCAGGGCCCGGTCGCAGATCGGGCTCTTTTTCAATCGAGCATCCCACGCCGCCCTGACGCCCGACGATGATCCTTCTCCAGCTCATATATAGCGGCATCGCGCTCGGCATGATCTACGCCGTCATCGCCTTCGGCTATCAACTGACGTTCGCCACTTCCGGCACGCTGAACTTCGGCCAGGGCGATGCTCTCATGCTCGGCGCGCTCGTCGGCCTCACGCTCGTTTCGGCGGGCGTGAACTACTGGCTCATGATCCCGGTCGTGTGTCTTTTCGGGCTCGTGCAGGGCGCGTTCGTGGAGCGCATCGGCGTGCGGCCCGCCATCAAGATCAAGTCGGAGTTCGGCTGGATCATGTCGACCATCGCGCTCGGCATCATCTTCAAGAACGTCGCGGAAAACGTCTGGGGCCGCGACGACCTGCGTTTTCCGTCGCCCTTGCCCGAAGCGCCGCTCAAGGTGTTCGGCGCAAACGTGTTGCCGATGGAACTGCTCGTGGTCGGCGGCGCGCTCGTGATGATGCTCGCGGTGGAGTTCTTCAACCGCAAGACGATCTTCGGCAAGGCCGTGGTCGCCACCGCGAACGATCGCGATGCGGCCGCGCTGATGGGCATCAACACGGGGCTCGTCATCACGTTCTCGTATGCGTTGTCGTCGCTGACGGCGGCGTTCGCAGGCGTGCTGATCGCGCCGCTCACACTTACCGGCGCGACCATGGGCGCGGTGCTCGGCCTCAAGGCGTTCGCTGTCGCGATCATCGGCGGCTTGTCGAGCGGCATGGGCATCATCGTCGGCGGAATGATCCTGGGTATAGCGGAGACGACGACGGGCTTCTATATCTCGACCGGCTACAAGGACGTGCCGGGACTCGTGCTGTTGCTGATCGTGCTTGCGGTGAAGCCTGCGGGCCTCTTCGGCAAGACCGCGATCAAGAAAGTCTGAGGCCGCCTACATGAAAGCAAAGAACATAGTCGCGGCGCTCGCAGGACTCGCCGCAGTCGCGATCTTTCCGGTGGTATCGGGCAATCCGTATTACATCCACCTCGTCGAAACCATCATGATCTACGCGATCCTTCTGTTCGGGCTCGATATCGTGGTGGGTTACACGGGGCAAGTGTCGCTTGGCCATGCGGGGCTCTTCGGCGTGGGCGCTTATACGGCAGGCGTGCTTTTCATCAAGCTCGGCTTGCCGTTCTATCTGACCGCGCCGCTTGCCATCGTGGTGACGGCGGCTTTCGGCGCAATATTGGCGTTGCCCGCGTTGCGCGTGTCGGGTCCGTACCTCGCCATGGTGACGCTCGCGTTCGGCACCATCATCCAAATTCTTATCAACGAGATGGACTTCCTCACCAATGGTCCGATGGGTCTCAAGATTCCCAAGCCGACCATTGCCGGTCACAAGCTCGACGAAATCCAGTACTACTGGCTCGTGGCGGCACTGTTGGTGGTGTCGCTGATCGTGGTGCATCGCGTGCTCAAGTCGCATCTCGGGCGCGCCTTCGAAGCCTTGCGCGATAGCCCCATTGCGTCGGATTGCATGGGCGTGTCGGTGTATCGGCACAAGGTCTATGCGTTCGTCATCAGCGCGGGATTCGCGGGGCTCGCGGGCTGTCTCTACTCGTACTCCGAGCAGTACATCTCGCCGAACACGTATAACTTCGAGCTGACCATTCTGTTCCTGCTCGCCATCATCATGGGCGGGCGCAAGACACGCACGGGCGCGATCATCGGTTCGACGGTGATCGTGCTGTTGCCGAAGCTGCTCGACGACATCTCCAACTTTCGCGTCGTGGCAACCGCGCTTGCGGTGCTCGTCGTTGCGGGCGCGGCGCTCGCCCTGGCTCGCAAAACCACGACGCTGCAACGCGTGGCGATTCCCGTCATCGGCACAGCCGGTCTTGCGGCGTTTTCCTTCTGGATAGAAGCGCTCACCGACTGGCGTCTCACCATCTTCGGCCTGATGATTCTGCTCGTCGTGTATTACCTGCAAGATGGCATTGTCGGCTTCGTGCGCAAGACGCTCAATTTGGGCCGCGTGCGCGTGACGAAGGTCGACACGCAGGAACTGGCGATGCAGACCCAGCGGGACGACGCCGTCGCCGCCGTCACGACCGAAGGAGCAAGCACCATTCTCGACGTGCGCGGCGTGCTCATGCAATTCAGCGGTCTCAAGGCGCTCAACGATGTGAACATGACGGTCAGGCGCGGCACCATCCATGGCCTGATCGGTCCGAACGGTTCGGGCAAGAGCACGATGATGAACGTGCTCACGGGCATCTACGTGCCGACTGCGGGTGCAATCGAGTATCGAGGCGAGTCGCTCGCGGGACGCACGTCGTCGAAGATCGCGCTGTCGGGCATCGCGCGGACCTTTCAGAACGTGCAGCTCTTCGGCGAGATGACGGCGCTGGAGAATGTGCTCGTCGGCCTGCATCACACCTTCCGTTCGAACTTCGCGGATGTGGGTTTGATGAGTGCGCGCTACAAGCGTGAAGAACGCGCGGCGCGCGAACGGGCGTTCAATATGCTGCGCTTCGTCGGACTCGAACATGCAGCGGCCGAGGAAGCGCGCAATCTTCCATACGGCAAGCAGCGTCTGCTTGAAATAGCCCGCGCGCTCGCGCTCGATCCACAACTGCTGCTGCTCGATGAACCCGCTGCGGGCCTGACCGCGCCGGATATCCGCGAACTGGTCGCGATCATTCGCAAGGTGCGGCATCACGGCATTACCGTGGTGCTCATCGAGCATCATATGGATGTGGTCATGAGTGTTTGCGACACGGTTTCGGTGCTGGATTTCGGGCAGAAGATCGCGGAGGGCAAGCCCGCCGAAATACAGGCCAACGAGAAGGTGATCGAGGCTTACCTCGGCGGACAAGCGGCGGAAGCCGTCTGAACGCAACGCGCCAATCACGCCAAACCGATCAATCCGACGAAGCGACACGCGATGCTGACAATCAAGAATCTCCACGCAGGCTACGGCAAGGTCAAAGTGCTGCACGGCATCAGCCTGGATGTCCCGAAGGCGAGAGTCGTCACGCTGATAGGCTCGAACGGCGCGGGCAAGACGACGACCATGCGCGCCATCTCCGGCATGATCCGGCCGACGGAAGGCGAGATCACCATGGGCATCGGCAGCGACGCGAAGCGCATCGACGCCATGGATTCGCACAAGATCGCGCGCCTCGGCCTCGCTCATTCGCCGGAGGGAAGACGCGTTTTCGCGACCATGTCGGTCACGGACAATCTGCTGCTCGGCGCGTTTCCGCGCTTGACTTGGGCGCGTCCGAAAGGCGACGTGGCCGCCGATCTCGAACGCGCCATCGAACTGTTTCCGCGCCTGAAGGAGCGCCGCAATCAGCTGGCGGGCACGCTTTCGGGCGGGGAACAGCAAATGCTCGCGATGGCCCGCGCCATCATGCTGAACCCCGACCTCGTGTTGCTCGATGAACCTTCGATGGGCCTTGCGCCCATTCTCGTCGATGAAGTCTTCCGCATCATCGCGCGCCTGAAAGACGAGGGCGTGACCATGCTGCTCGTCGAACAGTTCGCCGCCGCCGCGCTCAACGTGGCGGACTACGGCTACGTGCTCGAGAACGGCCGCGTCGCCACGCACGGCCCCGCCGAGCAATTGAAGAACGATCCTTCGGTCAAGGCGGCCTATCTCGGCGCGAGCCATTAAAGAACCGCGGGCGGGCAAGTCGCACTATCATGGAGGCGTCGCGCGCACCGTTGCGCGCTCATCTTCGAAGGAGCGTCGCCATGATCAGCGGCAAGACCACCGTAATTGCCCATCTCGGCTTTCCGACCGAAGCGTTCAAGGCGCCGATGATCTACAACCCCTGGTTCGACAAACAGGGCATCGATGCCGTGGTCGTCCCCATGGGCGTGAAACCGGAAGATTATGTCGCTTTCGTGCCGCAGTTGTTCAAGCTGACCAACCTGCGCGGCGCGCTCGTCACCATGCCGCACAAGATCACGACCGTCGGCCTGATGGACGAAGTGAGCCCCACCGCGCGCATTGCGGGCGCATGCAACGCCATCCTCAAACGCGAAGACGGCACGCTGCTCGGCGACCAGTTCGATGGCGCCGGCTTCGTGCGCGGCGTCGAACGCAAGGGCCGCGCGTTGAAGGGCGCGCGCGTTCTGGTGCTGGGCAGCGGCGGCGTGGGCTCGCCGATTGCGGCTTCTCTCGCGGCGGCGGGCGTGGCGGAACTCGCCATCTTCGACACCAACACCGCTTCGGTCGAAGGGCTCGCCGGGCGTTTGCGCGATCACTATCCGGAACTCATCGTGCGTACGGACACGAGAGATCCTGCAGGCTTCGACGTCATCGTCAACGCAACGCCGCTCGGCATGAAGGAGAGCGATCCGTTGCCGTTCGATATCGATCGCATCGCGCCCACGACCTTTGTCGGCGAAGTGGTGATGAAGTCGGAGTACACGCCGCTCTTGCGCGCGGCCAAGGACAAGGGCTGCTCGGTGCAGGTCGGCACCGACATGCTGTTCGAGATGATCCCGGCGTACCTGGAATTCTTCGGCTATGGCACGGCGACCGCCGACGAATTGCGTGCCGTAGCCCAGATCAAGTACGCTTAGACGCAGAAGACGAGCGCGCGCGCGCGAACACTGACGCGCGCCGGGAAAGACTCAAGCGAGGAGACGCCATGACCGCCAGCAGCGCACCGACACGCCATCCGTTTCCCTCGTCCACGCGGCTTGTCGAGCGCGGCAAGATCGTCACCGCGCGCGAGGCCGTGCGCCTGATTCATGCGGGCGACACCATCGCGACGAGCGGCTTTGTCGGTATCGGCTTCGCGGAGGAAGTGGCGATTGCGCTCGAAGCGCGCTTTCTCGAAGACCACGCCGAAGGCAGCGAACCGGTTGCCGATCTCACGCTCGTGTATGCCGCAGGTCAGGGCGATGGCCGTGGCAAGGGCCTCAATCATCTCGCGCACGAAGGGCTCGTCAAGCGCGTGATCGGCGGTCACTGGGGACTCGTGCCGGGGTTGCAGAAGCTCGCCATCGATAACCGCATCGAAGCTTACAATCTGCCGCAGGGCGTGATTTCACAGCTCTTTCGCGACATTGCCGCGCATCGGCCGGGGCAACTCTCCACGGTCGGCCTCGGCACTTTCGTCGATCCGCGCAATGGCGGCGGCAAGCTCAACGCGCGCACCACGGAAGATATCGTGCGCGTCATGTCGATCGACGGCGCGGAGTATCTGTATTACAAGACCTTCCCGATCGATGTCGCCATCGTGCGCGGCACCACCGCCGATCTCAACGGCAACGTAACGATGGAAAAGGAAGCGCTCACGCTCGAAGCGCTCAGCATTGCGATGGCCGCGCGCAACTCTGGCGGTATCGTGATCGCACAGGTCGAGCGGCTCGCGGAGTCCAATACCCTCAACTCGCGGCAGGTGAAGATTCCCGGCGTCATGGTCGATTGCGTGGTGGTGGCGAGTTCCGACAATCACTGGCAGACCTTCGGCGAGCCTTATAGCGCGGCTTATTCGAGCGAACTGCGGGTTGCGGCAAGTTCGGTTGCACCCATGACGCTGACCGAGCGCAAGATCATCGCGCGGCGCGCCGCGTTCGAATTGATGGCCAATAGCGTGGTGAATCTCGGCATCGGCATGCCGGAGGGCATTGCAAGCGTGGCGAACGAAGAGCGGGTCATCGACCTCTTCACGATGACGACCGAACCCGGCGTCATCGGCGGCATTCCCGCGGGCGGACTCAATTTCGGCGCGGCGACCAATACGCAGGCAATCATCGATCAGCCGTATCAATTCGACTTCTACGATGGCGGCGGACTCGATATCGCCTTCCTCGGCCTTGCGCAGGCGGACCGCGACGGCAATCTGAACGTGAGCAAGTTCGGGCCGAAACTCGCCGGCGCGGGCGGCTTCATCAACATCAGCCAGGCGGCGAAGAAAGTCGTGTTCGTCGGCACGTTCAACGCAGGCAAGCTCGATGTCGGCTTGGAAGACGGCAAGCTCGTGATTCGCCGCGAAGGCGATTGCCGCAAGTTCGTCGATGCCGTGGAGCATCGCACGTTCAGCGGCCGGTATGCGTTCGAGCGCGGGCAGACGGTGCTGTATATCACCGAGCGCTGCGTGTTCGAATTGACGCAAGACGGGCTCGCGCTGATCGAAGTGGCGCCCGGTGTAGATATCGAGCGGGACATCGTTGCGCAGATGGGTTTTACGCCGGTGATCGACGCGCCGCCGCGCCTCATGGACGAACGCATTTTCCGCGATACGCCCATGGGATTGCGCGATACGCTGCTCGGTCTGAACCTCGCGGAGCGCTTCAGCTACGACGCGCGCAAGAACCTGTTCTTCATCAATTTCGAGGGGCACGAAGTGAAGAATCTTGGCGATGTCGAAGCTATTCGCCGCGAAGTTGCCAAGCAACTGGCGAACGCAAAGGTGCGCCCACATGCGATCGTCAACTACGACAATTTCTCGATTCGCCCCGATATGCTCGATGCCTATTCGGAGATGGTGACGAAACTCGTGGGCGACCACTACGACGGCGTCACGCGCTATACCACGAGCAGTTTCCTGCGCATGAAACTCGGCGATGCGCTCAAGCGTCGCGGCGTCGCGCCTTATATCTACGAAAGCGCCGAGGAGGCGCGCGATCACGAAAGCCGCCAGGCTTGAAGCGGTTATTAGCTTATATCGTCTCGCGATAAACACTTAAGGAACGCACGTTCGCCGTTCGATTGGAACGCCTTTGCTCGCGCACAGATAACCAAAGCTTGAAAACGTCGATGAGCGACCATCGGCCGCCGCGCGAGGAGAATCGCAAGCACACTATAATCATCGAGTGAATTGCGCATTCGTATCGAAAGCCGTTTCGTCACGGTCATCACGACGAGCGAGGCGCGCTTCGAATTACTTCAACACGGAGATCAAACATGTCCATCCGCATTGGCGACGAAGCCCCCGACTTCACCGCGGAAACCACCCAAGGCACGATTCATTTCCATGAATGGATTGGTGACAAGTGGGCTATTCTGTTCTCGCATCCGAAGGACTTCACGCCTGTCTGCACCACCGAGCTCGGCTACATGGCAAAGCTCAAGCCCGAGTTCGACAAGCGCAACACCAAGGTCATCGGCCTTTCCATCGACCCGGTAACGAACCATTCGCAATGGGCGAAGGACATCGAGGAAACGCAGGGCACGGCCGTCAACTATCCGATGATCGGCGACGCGGACCTGAATGTCGCGAAGCTTTACGACATGATTCATCCGAACGCGAGCGGCGGTGGCCCGCGCACCGCGGTCGATAACGCGACCATTCGCGCGGTGTTTCTAATCGGTCCGGACAAGAAGATCAAGGCAACCTTTACGTACCCGATGAGCGCGGGACGCAACTTCGACGAAGTGCTGCGCCTGCTCGACGCACTGCAACTCAACGCGAAGCACACGGTCGCCACGCCGGTGAACTGGAAACCGGGCGAAGACGTGATCATCCCGACTTCCGTGTCGGACGATGACGCCAAGAAAAAGTATCCGGAAGGCTTCAAAACGCTCAAGCCATATCTGCGCACGGTCGCGCAGCCGAAATAAGCACACGAGCCGACACCGCGCTGGCTGCATGCATGTGGATGCGGCCGGCGCGTTTTCTTTTATGCGTGTCCCGTTCGCCGTTCGGGCGCGGTATCCACTTCACCGGGACGGCGCAACATCTTGTCCACTTCCCCGGCGTGCAGTTCCTCGGTTTGAATCATCTGTCGCGCATATTCTTCGAGCGCGACCGACCGACCTTCCACGATCTTCAGCAGATCGCGATACAGATCCAGCGCGAGTTTTTCCGATTGCAGCGATTCGCGCAGAATGGTCGCGATATCGAACGTATGGTTGTCGAGCAACGGACCGATTTCAAGCGACGGATAGGCCCCGAGCGTGGTGATCCATTCGCCCGCCTGATGCGCATGCAGTAACGATTCGTCCGCCTGTTCGCGCAGCCACGAGACGATCGGTATCCGGCCGAAGCCGAAGACCAGGAAGGAGTAGTGGGTGTATCGCACGACGCCCGCCAGTTCGGATTCGAGAATCCGGTTGAGCACGCCGACGACTGCTTCCTTATCGAGTTCCGCCATGTTTGCCTCCGTGT
Source organism: Caballeronia sp. GAWG2-1 (assembly GCF_023631405.1). Lineage (NCBI taxonomy): Bacteria > Pseudomonadati > Pseudomonadota > Betaproteobacteria > Burkholderiales > Burkholderiaceae > Caballeronia > Caballeronia sp. GAWG2-1. The sequence goes on along the minus strand of NZ_JALQDD010000027.1, from coordinate 62,643 downwards.
TTCCAGTATGGAACGCTCAGCGTGAAAAGGGCATTCACCCATTGTAGTCACGCCGACGCCGTATGTAAGCCGCACGAATCGCGCGCAAGATACGGTCCACGGGAAGGCAACGGCTTTCGAACTTCCTGCTATGCCTCAGACGGTCTCTTCCAGCCAGACCGACGCCGCACGCGAAAGCACCTGCGACATGGCGGAGCGCGCGCCTTCGCCATCGACGGTCTCGATGGCACGCACGACCTTGCCATAATCGCCGAGTTGCGCATCGGTGGAGACAGTCTGCGTGCGAACGGTTGCCTTCATCGCACGGATGCCGACGCGCACCACGCAACCCATTTGCTGCAGCAGTTCGTCGCCGCTCGCTTCGATGATGGCGGCTTGCAACGCTTCTTCAGCGGAAGATTGCAGGCTTTCCGAAGGGCCTGCATGGACGAGCCGCTGAAAGGCCGCGTTGATGCCAATACGCTGATGCCGGTTCGCGCGTATGGCGGCGAGCGCGGCAGCGGGCGGATCGACGAGTGCGCGAAACTCGATCAGACGGCGCATGCATTCCTGATCGGGCATGGCGCGCAAACGCCAGTCGGCGACTTCTTCATCGAACACGAGCCATTCTTTCGCGGGCTTGATACGCGTGCCGGTCTTGGGCCGCACATCGAGCATGCGTCGCGAGATCAGAATGCTGAGCGCCTCGCGCATGATGGTCCGGCTTACCCCGTGCTTCTTCGAAAGAATCACTTGCGGAGGCAATACGTTGTCCTTGTATTCCCCGCTGACGATGCTCGCGACAAGCTGATTCACCACGCGCTTGACGAGCGATGTTTCATATCCATGATTCATGTTTTTGTTCTCGTGAAAACGCCCAAGCCTCTGCCGCGCCTCGCCCGTCGCCGAGCGGCTTGCCGCTTTGCTTTTTGTTTCTGCTCTCGGTACCACTCTTCGTTGGGTGAGCACGGCTTCTTCGCCGCAACCTGGTCTCCCCGTTATCAGCCATCCCGTAGCGGTCGTCCTTTTATGAACAGCATCGTCGATCCGCTTGACGGAGCGTATCTCCCGCACGTACGTTTTAACAATATGGTTCATCACGAAAACGACTGACTATAGTGCGTCCGCACACAGTGTTTTTCGCGCAAGCGTTTGCGAGGAACAGCGTGTAGGCAAGCTCGATGCGGTCTGCGAAGCATTCGAGTGGCTTGCCGCCATGTATCGACCTGGAACGCCAACGCTTGCCGATGTGTTATTTTCCGAACCGATAGACGCTGCATTTGCTCGGCGTCACCGGTCAACGACAACGCAACAAAGCGAGGAAAGGACATGAAAGTAGCCGTCATGGGCGCAGGCGCAGTGGGCTGCTATTACGGCGGCATGCTCGCGCGCGCGGGTCATGAGGTCGTGCTGATCGCGCGGCCGCAGCACGTCGAGGCCATTACGCGCGATGGTCTGCGTCTCGAAACACAAACCTTCGATGAACGTGTGCAGATTGCGGCAAGCACCGAAGCGAGCGCAGTGCGAGGAGCGAAGCTCGTGCTGTTCTGCGTGAAGTCCACCGATACCGAAAGCGCCGCCGCGTTACTCAAACCGCATCTCGAACGCGATGCGCTGGTTTTGTCGCTGCAAAACGGCGTCGAGAACGCCGAGCGCTTGCGTGAGTATGTGCCGCAAGAAGTGGCGGCGGCCGTGGTCTATGTCGCGTCCGAAATGGCAGGGCCAGGACATATGAAGCACCACGGGCGTGGTGAACTGGTGATCGAGCCATCAAGTTCGAGCGAAGAAGTCGCGCACGCCTTCGTGGCCGCTGGCGTGCCCACCGACATCTCCGACAACGTGCGCGGCGCGCTGTGGGTCAAACTCGTCTTGAACTGCACCTACAATGCGCTTTCAGCGCTTTCGCAATTGCCTTATGGACGCATTGTGAAGGGCGAGGGCGTGACGCGCGTCATGCGCGATATCGTCGATGAATGCACGGCCGTCGCTCGTGCCGAAGGCGTGACCTTACCTGGCGATGTGGATGCGGCCGTGCGCCGTATCGCGGAGACCATGCCGAACCAGTTTTCGTCGACGGCTCAGGACGTGATGCGTGGCAAGCGCAGCGAGATCGACCATCTGAACGGGTTGATCGTGCGACGTGGCGATGCGCTCGGTGTGGCGACGCCGGCTAATCGCATGCTGCATGTCTTGGTGAAGCTCGTGGAGAGCAAGGCAGATTGAATGCCGAAGGGAGCCAGGCACGCCTGATGCTCAAATGTAGCAGGCGCAGAACTGTCAGCGCTACAACTCCCGGAGGTTCACCATGAAGTCGATCATCAAAGTCGTGGCCGTTGCTGCCGTTGTGGTGGCGCCGGTTCTCTCGTTCGCTCAATCGGACACCAATTCGGCCGTGACGCGCTCGCAAGTCAAGCAAGACCTGCAGCAGGTCGAAGCGGCGGGCTATAACCCCGCAGCCGGCGACCGCACGACGTATCCGGCCGATGTACAGGCCGCCGAAGGCCGCGCCGCGCGCCAGAATGGTGCAGCGTCGACCAACGATAGCGCTTATGGCGGCTCGGATTACTACCGTGCATCCACCGGCTCGCGCGCCATGCCGCCCGTAAATAACGACGGCTCCAAGCCGACCTATTTCGGCCACTAAGCGATGCTCGCGGTAGCGCTCTAACGGCGCTACCGCCGTCCGTTTCTGCGCGGTTCATACAACCGCGCTACCATGACTTTCTCCTCGAAAACGGCAGGAAGAAGCCATGGAACGCACCGTTAAGATTCCCGGTCCCGATCATCCGATTACTGTCCAGCCCAGTCCTGCGCATGTCGTTGTGAAGGCGGGCGGCCGCGTAATCGCCGATACCAGCAAAGCGCTATCCTTGCGCGAAGCCTCATATGGTGAAGTGCTTTATCTGCCACGCGATGACGCCGACATGTCGCAACTCACGCGCACTTCACACGAGACGTACTGTCCTTACAAAGGCGTTTGCAGCTACTACAGCATCACGAGCGTGGGCGAAAAAGGCGTCAACGCCGTTTGGACCTACGAGCAACCCTACGATGCCGTCGCCGGTATCAAGGACCATCTCGCGTTCTATCCCGACCGTGTCGATTCCATCGAAAAGAAGGGCGCTTAAGACTCAACTCAGCGACGACTTCGCCCGGGCGCGTAGCTCGGCGGTGAAGTCGTCGAGCCAGCCTAAGGCCAAGCGCCAGCTTTGCCAGTAAAGATCGGTATCGAGTCGCGTCCCCGGCAATAGCTCGACCAGTTCGCCACTTTCGAGCCGCGACTCGACCAGCCGCTGCGGGCACATGCCCCATGCAAGTCCGGACGTGCACGCGCGCAGGAAACCTTCGCCGTGCGGAACGAAATGCGCGGGCGGTGCAATATCGGCACGAACAACGCGGCGAACAAAGCGCTTTTGCAATTCGTCCTTCTCGTTGAAATTCACACACGGCGCGCGACGCAATGCCTCGCGTGTCAGTCCTTCCGCGAAATAGCGCTTGAAATAACCGGGCGAACACACCGCTCGATAACGCATGCGACCAAGCTTGACCGACCGCCAGCCCGGTGCGGCATCGGCTTGCGTGGTGACGGCGCCTTGTACATCGCCCGCACGGATACGCTCTGCGGTGTGATCCTGATCGTCCACGACCACATCGAGCAACAGCGCACGTTCGATGCAGAAGTCAGCGGTGGCGTCGATGAACCATGTGCTCATGCTGTCGTCGTTCACCGCGATGCGCAGCCTGGCGCGGCTCCCGCTCGTCGTGCCGGGTAGTGTGGGCATGCGACCGCCCAGTTCGGCTTCGAGCAATTGCACGCGTTCGGTATGGCGGCACAATAGCGCGCCTGAGGAGGTTGCCTCGCACGGCTGTCCGCGTCGCACGAGCAGGCTGCCCACGCGTTCTTCCAGTAACTTCACGCGCTGCGAGACGGCCGAAGGCGTGACGCTCAATAACGCTGCCGCGCGCTCGAACGAACCGGTGCGAACGACCGCGAGCAAGGCATCGAGCGAGGCGTAGTCGAGCATTAGCGTTCCTTAATCTAACTTAGAAAGATTAGCTGGCTTCATGGGCCTTTACTGCGAGAGACTACGGCTTTCGTCGACCATGATCAAGCCCACGCCATGAATCTCACACCTTTCAAGCTGGAACGTTACTTCGCACAGCACGAATTCACCGCACGGCATTTGCTGTGCAGTTCCGATCCCGAATCGATGTCGGTGCGTGACCTGCTCGCGCTCGAACCGCAAGCAAGCGACGGCTTGTTCGATACCTGGCTCGGCTACACGGAATATCCGGGCGCACCGGACTTGCGAACCGAGCTGGCGGCCATGTATGAGTGCATCGATGCAAGCGGGATCATCGTGCATACGGGCGCTCAGGAAGCGATCTTTTCGTTCATGAACACGATGCTTGAGGCGGGCGATCATGTCATCGTGCACATGCCCGGCTATCAATCGCATTACTCGGTGGCTGAAGCGCTGGGCGTAAGGGTATCGCCGTGGCGAGCAAACGAAGCGGGCGGCTGGGCGCTCGATCCGGCCGATCTCGAAGCGCTGCTGAAGCCGCAAACGCGCGCCATCGTCCTTTGCTCGCCGCACAATCCGACCGGGTATCTGCCATCGCGCGAGGTGTTCGACGCTACTGTTTCGTTTGCGCGCAAGCACGGACTGTGGCTCTTCAGCGATGAGGTCTATCGCGGCCTCGAACACGACTGTGCCGACCGCCTTCCCGCCGCATGCGATGTCTACGAGCGTGCAATCACGCTCGGTGCGTTATCGAAAACGCATGGACTGGCGGGCTTGCGCATCGGCTGGATTGCAACGCAAAGCGCCCAAGTGCTGCAACGCATGAGCGTCTTCAAGGACTATCTGACGATTAGTAACAGCGCGCCGAGCGAGTATCTTGCAACCATCGCCGCGCGTCATTCAGGCACGCTCATCGAGCGGAATGTCTCTATCGTCCGTGAAAATCTACGGGTGCTTGATAAATTCATGGCACGCCACGCCATGAATTTCGAATGGCATCGGCCGCGTGCGGGCACGATCGGCTTCGTGCGGCTCAGGCAGGAGCGCGCCAGCAGCTTTTGCGCCGAGTTGCTGCAGAACACGGGCGTGCTGCTGCTTCCTTCGACCTTGCTCGATTACGGCGACGCACATTTTCGCATTGGCTTCGGCAGGCGGAATATGCCCGCCGTTCTCGATTACGTCGACGCCTGGCTCGAAACGCGCGCACCGTGCTAAGACGTTCATTTCGATGCGACCGCCACGAGCACCGCGTCGTTTCTATAAGCCTGCGGGAATAATTGCTTGAGATTTCCCACCTTAGGCAGATCGTTAATCGCTATATACGTGCTTTCCGGATGTTCGGTCAAGTAATTCTGGTGGTAAGCCTCGGCCGGATAAAAGCCTTTGTAATTCTCGACATGAGTCACGATCTTGCCGGAATAAACATGCGCCGCATCGAGTTGCGCGATATATGCGGTAGCGACATCGCGCTGAGCCGTATTTTGCGGAAAGACTGCCGAGCGATATTGCGTGCCGTGATCCGGTCCCTGGTAATTCAACTCGGTCGGGTTATGCGCGACCGAAAAGAAAATCTGCAAGAGCCGGCCATAAGTCACTTCGGCAGGATCGAAGGTTATGCGCACCGACTCCGCATGGCCCGTATCGCCTTCGCTTACGCGCTCGTATTGAGCGGTGTCGGCATTGCCGCCCGTATAGCCCGAGACGACTTTCTTAACGCCACGCACGTGCTGAAACACGCCTTGCACGCCCCAGAAGCAACCGCCGGCAAATACCGCCGTCTCCGTGTGGGTGGCGCCTACGCTCTCGTCATGCGCGGGCGCCGGAATGACCTTGGCGTCTTCACTCGAATGCGCGGTTTGCTGCAACGCGAAAGCACCTGCAGCCAGCGCAGCCACGCTAAGGGCCTTGCCTGTCTTGCTGAATTTATTCGCCATGATGGCTCCTCGATGAATCAACCAAAGGTGAAGGCATAAGCCTCGACACCCGAATCCAGAAATTCGATGCTAAAGGTGCGGTCCTTGACAGGGCCCGCTTGCCGCACGAGTTGATAAAGGCGCTGTTGCGTCACGGTACCACTTCCATCGGCTGCGACATCGCTACCATGCGAAGCACCGGGAGGCGCGCCGTCGATACTGACGCGAAAGCGTACGGGCTTGCCATCCGGCGAAGGCCCGAGCACGAGATGCAGATCGCGCGCATGGAAGCGATAAACGATTCGTCCCGACTTGCCCGCGAGCGTCGCGTGCTCGGAGCCGATCTTCCACGGGCCGGCAACACCCCAGTCGTTCACATCGAGCGCCTTGGGCGGGGCATAGTCATGCACACGATCCTGCGTCTGGCCGCCAGGCGACATGAACTGCTCGGCGCGCGCATAGCCAATATAGGTTTCGGGTGAGCGCACGTCCGCGTTATCGGCTTGCATCATCGCGCCTTGTGCCGCGATATCTTCGTTGGTGTCGGGCTGCTTCGCCACGGGCGCATTACCGTGACCCGCTTCCGCTAGCAACTGGCGGATCACCTCTTCCGAATGCGCATAGTCGCCCTCGCCGAAATGGTGATAGCGGATCTTGCCCTCGGTATCCACGAAATAATGCGCCGGCCAATATTCATTGTTGAGCGCGCGCCAGATCGCAAAGTTATTGTCAATGGCTACCGGATAGTCCACACCCAGGTCATGCACGGCTTTCTTCACGTTGTCGACGTTTCGTTCGAACGCGAACTCAGGCGCATGCACACCGATCACCACGAGCCCTTGGTCACGATACTTTTTTGCCCACTCCTTCACATAAGGCAAGGTACGCAGGCAATTGATGCATGAATACGTCCACACGTCGACGAGCACGACCTTGCCGCGCAGCGCGTCCTTCGTGAGCGGCGGCGTGTTGAGCCATTGCACCGCGCCATCGAGCGAGGGCAGCGTGCCTTCCACGGGCAACGAAGCCGTCGGCGCAGTCGAAGGCGCCGCGCTCGCGCGCATCATGCGCGGTGCATCGGCGTCGGCATTGGTATTAGCGGCTTTCATGGCGTTATTGCGAGGCGAAAACCGGTCGACCAGCTTTTGTTCTATGCCCGCCGTCGTTACTGTCGATACCCTTGCAAGCACGCCCGTATCGAGGCCCAATGCGATAGCGGCGACGCCTGCAAGCATCGCGACGCCGATGCCGCGCCGTATCCATTCGCCCGCGCCGAGCGAGCGCTTCATCGCGGCGAATACGCGGCCACCGATGAGCAGCGCCACGGCAAGCGAAGTCGCGGCGCCCGCGGCATAAGCGAGCAGGAGCAGCGTGGTGCCTACGCTTGCGCCGTTCAATGCGGCACCCGTCAACACGAGTCCGAGAATCGGACCTGCGCACGGTGCCCACAGAAGACCCGTTGCGATGCCAAGCAGGAACGAGCCGCCGAAGCTCGCCTTGCCATCGCCGCGCTGGGCGAAAGCCGTCAGTCGGTTACCGGCGCTGACGAGCGGATGCATGATGCGATCGGCCAGGCGCGGCAACAGTAAAGCAAGTCCGAATACGGCGAGAAGCGCGATGGCGGCCCAGCGTCCATATTGATTTGCTTGCGTGGCCCAGCCGCCGCCAAGCGCGGCGAGCGTCGCCACCAACGCGAACGTGATGCCCATGCCGAGCAGCAACGGCAAGCCGCTTTTAGCAAACGGCTGATCCGCGCGAGAAAACACGAAGGGAAGGACAGGCAGGATGCACGGACTGAGTATCGTCAGCGCGCCGCCGAGATAGGCGAGAACGATGAGCAGCATGGTCGTGACTTTTTAAAAAGTTAATAAGCGTTGAGGTGGCCAATCAAGCAGCGCCAGCGGTGAACTTCATCGCGACGCCGTTCATGCAATAGCGCAGACCGGTCGGCTTAGGTCCATCGTCGAACACGTGGCCCAGATGTCCACCGCAGCGGCGGCAATGCACTTCGGTGCGCAAGACGCCGAACGAGCCGTCCTGCCGCGTGGCAATAGCGTGATCGAGCGGCGCCCAGAAGCTCGGCCATCCGGTGTGACTTTCGAATTTGGTGCTTGAAGAGAACACCGCAAGGGCACAACCCGCGCACGAGAAAGTGCCGGCCCGATGCTCGCCATTCAACGAACTCGTGTAGGGCCGCTCGGTGCCTTCGCGACGCAGGACGTCGTATTGCATGGAATCGAGCATGCGACGCCATTCGTCGTCGCTATGCGTGATTTCGAACTTCTCTTGCGGCGAGGGCGCGGCCAGCGCACGCAGACGGCCTGTCAAGGCAAACGCGGCTGCGGCAGCGGTGCCCGTCAGCAGAAAGCGGCGACGGTCTAGCATGATGTCTTTTCCTTCGCTCGATCAGATGAGCCCCATCTTAGGCGTGCGCGGCTTACCGAGTCCTCACCGAAAGTTAAATTAAATGTGATACTTGGCCGCGCCGCTTTTCTGCACAATATCCGGGCTAGCGCTTTAATTCTTTTGAATTTCCTCATGGACCAACCTAAACGCATTCTGATCGTGGAAGACGACATGCATATCGCCGATGTGCTGAGCCTGCATCTGCGCGACGAGCGCTATGAGGTCGTGCATTCCGCGGATGGCGCCGAGGGCTTGCGCTTGCTCGAACAAGGCGGGTGGGATGCGTTGATTCTCGATCTGATGCTGCCCGGCGTGGATGGCCTCGAAATTTGCCGGCGTGCGCGCGCCATGACGCGCTATACCCCGATCATCATTACTAGCGCGCGTTCCAGCGAGGTGCATCGCATTCTCGGTCTCGAACTCGGTGCGGACGATTATCTTGCCAAGCCTTTTTCGGTGCTTGAACTGGTGGCGCGAGTGAAGGCGCTTTTGCGTCGCGTGGATGCAGTCGCCAAGAATTCGCGCCTGGATACAGGCCGTCTCGAGGTCGCGGGTATCGCTATCGATCCGCTTGCGCGCGAAGCGTGGGTAGATGAGCTGCGCATAGAACTGACACCACGCGAATTCGATTTGCTTTATTACTTCGCCCAGCATCCCGGTAAAGTATTTTCCCGCATGGATCTGCTCAATGCGGTTTGGGGTTATGCGCATGAGGGCTATGAGCACACGGTCAATACGCATATCAACCGCTTGCGCGCCAAGGTCGAAAAAGATGCCACCGAGCCTGCCCGCATCGTGACCGTCTGGGGACGCGGATACAAACTCGCGACGGACAGCGCATCGTGAAGTTCATGAAGCTCACCCTGTCGCAACGGCTTTTCGCTGTGTTCTGCGTGCTGCTGCTTGCATGCTGCGGCGCATCGGCATGGTTGCAGATTCGCGCAAGCGATTTGCGCGAGAAGGAAGTCATTCAGAGCCTGTCGCGCGGGCTCGCTGCGCATATCGCCCACGATGGCGCGCTCATGGACGCAGGCGATATCGACGCGCCCGCCGTGCGCCGTCTCTTCAGCCAGTTGATGGTGGTGAACCCGAGCGTCGAAGTCTACCTGCTCGACAACGAAGGCCGCGTTCGTGCCGACGATGCGCCTCCCGGTCATCTGAAGCGCGATCGTGTCGATCTTGCGCCCGTGCATCGTCTGATCAATGGCGCGCCGCTCCCTATTCTGGGCGACGATCCACGCAGCATCGACAAGCGCAAAGTCTTTAGCGCCGCGCCGCTTGCCACGCCCGACAAGCCGCCTTTCGGTTATGTCTATGTGGTTTTGCTTGGCGAAGAGCACGACGAGCTTGCGGCGAAAGCCTCGGCGAGCGCGGTCTTGCGCACCACGCTTCTGTCCATGGGACTCGTGACCTTGCTCGGACTCGTTGCGGGCGTGATCGCTTTCGGGCTCATTACGCGTCCGTTGCGCCGCTTAACCGATGCCATGCGCAGGTTCGACGCAAGCGGGGCATCGGCCGAGCCATCGCCTGTACCGTTGCACGTGGCGGCACGCGAGAACGAGCGGGACGAAATCGTGGTGCTCGAAAGCGCCTTTTCCCAAATGGCCGCGCGCATCGGCGAACAATGGCGCGAATTGCAGCGGCAGGATCGTGAAAGACGCGAACTCGTCGTCAATATTTCACATGACTTGCGCACGCCGCTTTCTTCCTTGCATGGCTACTTGGAAACGCTTTCGCTCAAGGCCGATGTTCTTGCCGACACAGACCGCCGCCGTTATCTGTCGATCGCACTTGCACAAAGCGCGAAGGTCGGGCATCTCGCGCAATCGCTTTTTGAACTAGCGCGGCTTGAACACGGCATGGTGCATCCCGAAGCGGAGTCGTTCTCGCTCGCCGATCTGCTGCAAGATGTGTTCGAGAAATTCGAACTGCCCGCCGATGCGCGCAAAGTGCGACTTGATGCGCGCATCGAGCCGCGCCTGCCTAATGTATCGGCTGATCTTGGCATGATCGAGCGAATCCTCACGAATTTGCTCGACAACGCGATTCATCACACGCCGGAAGGTGGTACGGTCACGGTTAGGCTTGCACATTCAAACGGCCACGTGGAAGTCACGGTAAGCGATACAGGTCCCGGCATTCCAGCCGACGTGCGCGGCGTGCTCTTTCAGCGCGCTTTCGCTTCGGGAGGCAGGCATCGCGGCGGATTTGGCTTGCTGATCGTGCAGCGCATGCTTCAGTTGCATGGCAGCCAGATTCGACTCATCGATTTGGATCAAGCGGGCGCGGCGTTTAGCTTCGAGCTTCCCGCAAGCAGTGCCAGGAGCGGCGAGCATGCTCCGCAGTTGCCCGACCCATCGAATAAAAACGTTTAAAAAAGAGCCCGGCATCGCTGCCGGGCCAAATGGGACGGTCATCACCTACGCTCTTAAGCCTGAAGCAAAGCGCTTTGAGCGTTGCCCGGTTTGACCATCCGCGTGGACCTTGCTTGACTGAACGTGTTTCGTGATGGTTTTAGCCCGGAACCCTTAAACCATCCTTAAGATCGCCTGCGGCGGTTGACATTGGTGACGTTTTTAGTCAGGTGATTTTCTAAAGCAGACCCCCGGCCTTCGTCTTATTCCCCGCATAATCATGAACCTTGGCGCACGCGTCTAAGATGCAGCAAGCAAAACATTCCGGATGACATTTTCGTGTAAGCCATTGGTACTTTCCTCGGCAAAAGTTTTCTTGGTATTCGACAATATGTTTGCTAGCATGTACTGCATCTGCATGTTTAAACTAGCGCTCCGAGTCTCAAAGCGGTCACCCGTTACCTTATTAAGTCTTTTTTGCGCCTGGTTTTCTTTAGGCGCATTGGCAATCGACAACGTTGTGCTTTCCATCTCGATCTTTGGCAACGGGCACGCACACTATGGGATATTGCGTGTCAAGCTTATTTCCGTAAGCCAGTGCAAATGCCTGCATGGAATTTTTTCGCCGTTCTAATCGCGAAAAAATGCGGCCCGAAGTGAATGCCGCGCGTTTTCTTGGCTTAAAGAATGATTTTCAGGCAAAGGTTCGCCATTCTCGATAGCTCGAATAATGGCGGCGAAATCTTGCGCTTGCGATCCGCGCAACAGACAGGGAGGGCATGTGGAAACCGAACTGAGTCTACGGCTTGCGAGAGCTTTGCGGCGCTGCGCGTCGCATGGCTGTGTATTTCCCTATCAACGCTTTCACGCGTTATGCGGTAAAGGCTTACCGCTCGCAGAACGCTACGCCGCGCTTGAAACGGCCATAAGCGCCCTGGCTGATCTAAGGGATATGGACTACGGCGTGCTCATGGCGCTCGATTGCGGCCTGCCCGGCGCTGAGTTTTTCCAGCGTTATCTCAGGCATCGATACAGCGAGTACGTCACCTTGATGGGCGACCCGAAGTATCAGCGACAAACTCTCGCGCGCAAACGGGCGCTGGTTGCGCGTGAACGCGAGCGCGTTTTCGAACATGCGCGAGCAATCGAGGAAAAAGGCGAGAAGCAGGCTATCGCAGCCTGAAACAAGCGGCTCGATTTACTCAGGCTTCGACAGTTTCGTCGAGGCCTGCTTTCATCAGCACCCAGTCGCGAAAGCATTTCACCTTTTCGACATTGCGCTCGGTTACGCGATAGGAAAGGAAGTGCGTTTCTCTCGCAAGCGGCGCGAAGATGCCTGCCCCGAGTTCAATCAAATCGCCACGCGCAAGCTCGCGTTCGGCGAGCCGTGTCGTTTCCAGCGCGACACCCATGCCATCCGCCGCCGCCGATATCGCGAGTGCGGCACGGTCGAACGACGGTCTCGGCCCGCGCGGCATTTCCAGTTCGTTCAATGCAAACCATCCCGGCCAGGTCACGCGGCTGAGTTGCGAGTCGATGAGCGTCAGCTTACGGATTTGCTCGGCAACGGGCACGTCGTCGCGCACGAGCGCAGGCGAACAAAGCGGCACGATGCGCTCCGCTCCGAGCGCGCGCGTGATCACACCGGGACGCTCATGCGCGAAGCCATAAGAGATCGCGACATCGACTTCACGCACGCGCGCGAGATCGGCCGGCTCCGCATCCGATGACAGGCGAATGGTCACCATCGGATGCTCGTTCATGAACTCGGGCAGACGGGGCGCGAGCCACTTCGCCGCAAAGCTCGGCGCGCAGTGCACGGCAAGCACTTGCGCCTGGGGTTCGAGCGCGACCTCACCACACGCGGCTTCGATCACATCGAACACGCGTCCAAGGCTCTCATGAAGCCGGCGCCCTTCGGAGGTCGTCTCGACCCGCCGGTTGCGTCGATGAAAAAGCGGCCTGCCGAAGTACTGCTCCAGCTCCTTCACCTGATGGCTAATGGCCGATTGCGTGAGGTGCAGTTCGCTTGCGGCAAGCGTGAAGCTCTCCAGCCGCGCGGCCGCCTCGAATGCGCGCAAGAGAACGAAGTTGGGGATGCGCCTCATGGCAATTCCTTATGCATGAATGCGTGTCATGGTTCTATGAACAGGCATCGTTTGTCTTTCGTTGTGCGCGCCACGAACATGGAAGCCGTCGAGACATATCCATAACGGTCGTTCAAGGCCACGACACCGGCAAGAGGCACGCGATGCATGCGACGCCGCACCTGCCCCACAACGGAGACACAACAATGAGTTCCCATAGTCCGGTTGCGTACCTGGCGGGCGACGAATCGTCCACCTATGCAAAGGTGACATGGCGCCTGCTGCCATTTCTTTTCGTGTGTTATCTCTGCGCTTATCTCGATCGCATCAACGTGAGCTTTGCCAAGCTGCAGATGCTCAATAATCTGCATTTCAGCGAAGCGGTCTATGGAGCCGGGGCGGGCGTATTCTTTATCGGCTACCTTCTGTTCGAAGTACCAAGTAATCTGATCCTCTTGCGCGTAGGCGCTCGACGCTGGATTGCGCGCATCATGGTGACGTGGGGTGTCATCTCCGCCGGCATGATGTTCGTGACCAGCCCGACGAGCTTCTACATCATGCGCTTTTTGCTCGGTGTGGCCGAAGCTGGCTTCATTCCAGCCATCCTGCTCTACCTCACGTACTGGTTTCCGGCCTCGCGGCGCAGCAAGGTGACCGCGCTCTTCATGACTGGCATTCCGATGTCGGGCGTCGTTGGCGGACCGCTGTCGGGCTGGATCATGAGTCATATGGGCGGCATGCACGGTATCGCGGGATGGCAATGGCTCTTTCTGCTCGAAGGCATTCCGACCGCGCTCTTTGGCATCATCGCGTTCTTTTATCTCGACGATAAAGTCGCCGATGCAAAGTGGCTCAGTGACTCGCAAAAGGCCATGCTCGAAGCGAATCTTCGCGATGAGAAGCCCGCACATGCACTGCATTCCGTGAAGGATGGCCTCTTGCATCCCAAGGTGCTGCTGCTGAGCGTGACTTACTTTTTCTTCACGATGGGCCTCTACGGCGTGAGCTTCTGGCTGCCGACGCTCGTCAAGGCAAGCGGCGTTTCCGATCCGCTCAACATCGGTCTTCTGACGGCAATTCCATATGCGGCCGGCGCCATCGCCATGCTGGCAGTCGGTCATAGCTCGGACAAGCTCGGCGAGCGTCGCTGGCATCTGGCGGGCGCGGGCATTGTCGGCGCAATCGGTCTGTATTTCAGCGTGGTGTATGCGCACTCGACCTTCTTCGGCATGATCGCGCTCACGATTGCGACCATGGGCGTGGTCACGACCATCTCGCAGTTCTGGGTCTTGCCGCCCGCGATTCTCAGCGGCGGTGCGGCAGCCGCAGGGCTCGCGCTTGCCAATTCGGTGGGCAGCATCTCGGGTGTCGTGAGCCCGTGGCTGATTGGCATCATCCAAACGCATTCGGGTTCGACCGGTAATGGTGTGCTTGGTCTTGCGGTAAGTTGCGTGATAGGCGCCCTCATGGTCTTTACGATACCGGCTGCGTTGGTGAATAGCCGCCGTCGCACGGACCGATGAAAGCAGTTCAACACGAAAAGCCCTGCAAATGCAGGGCTTTCTCGCGCGATGCCGATTCATGTTCACGTTGCTTCCGCCTGCCTCTGTTCATTCAGTACAAGACCCAGACGCTCGACCAGATTCTTGCGCGCGTTCGCGGTATGGAGATCCGTGAGTTCGGATGCGCGTTGCGCGTCGCCTTCCGCGATTGCCGCTGCAATGGCGGCGTGCTCATCCCAGATCGACTTGCGCTGTCCCGATGCCTGCAAGACCGCGCCCATCACGCGACGCAGATGTACCCAATGCATCTGCGCGGTATCGGCGATCAGCGGATTGCCCGAGGCTTCGTAGATGGCGCCATGAAACGCCATGTCCGCATCGATCATCGCCTTGACATCGTCGCTTTTCGACGCGCGCCGGCCGTTCGCGATCAGCGACTTGTCGAGCTTCGCTCCACGTTCCGCCGCGAGGCGTGCGGCAAGCGAATCCAGTGCACCGCGAATCTCGTAGAGATGGCTGATCCACGCGGGATCGAGCGGGGTGACGAGCAAACCGCGACCGGGCGCGTCCTGCACGAGCCCATCTTTTTTTAGGAGCCGCAGCGCCTGCAGCACGGGTGAACGCGATACGGCGAGTTGCTCGGCGATCTCTTCCTGCGTGATGCGCGTACCAGGCGCGAGCGAGCCGGAACTGATGGCATCGAGCAAGACCTTGTAGACCTCGTCCACGTAGTCCGTGCGGGCCTGAAGCTTGAGAAGTTTGGCGGGCATGATGTCGAGATCAATCTCTGGATACAGAATACGACAAGGTTACAGCCCGCCAGTGCGGCGGTCAACGAACGAAGCCACGCATGCTAGTCAACATCCGCGTTTACCCATAGAGACAACGCAGCAGTCCGTCGCTAATCTTTGTATACAGAGTACGGAGTTCGGTAACCGGAGTTCGGGCTTCATCTATCAAAAGCAGCGGACCATATCCATCCCCACATCAGGACGAGACTCTCCATGACGATCAGATCAGACAAGCTGGAAGGGCAGAAGAGCAGTGGCGGCGCCACGCCCGCCGTCAAGAAGCTGATTCCCTTCGGCGGGTACTACACGAGCAAGGTGCCGGGCCACGATCCGGAGTTGACCGAGACCGGTCCCGGCACGCCGATGGGCGAGTACATGCGCGCGTTTTGGCATCCCATCTGCATGTCGATCGAACTGACCGATACTCCGCGTTACCTGAAAATACTCAACGAAGAACTCGTGGCGTTCCGTGACGGCAGCGGAAGGATTGGTGTGCTGCACGCGCATTGCGTGCATCGCGGCGCATCGCTTGAGTACGGTGCCATTCAAGAACACGGCATCATGTGCTGCTATCACGGCATGGTGTTCGATGTGGATGGCGCGTGTCTTCACGTACCGTTCCCTAAGGGCGAAGAAAAAGAGGCCGAGAAGTATGCCTGTTCGATTCGTCAAGGCGCTTATAAAGCCGTCGAACGTAACGGCCTGGTGTTCGCTTATATGGGGCCGCCCGAGAACGAGCCGCCGTTCCCTGAATGGGAAGGCGACTACACGGTGCTGCCCGGCGATGAACTCGTCCCCTACAGCAACTTCCAGCATTGCAACTGGCTGCAAGTGCAGGACAACGCCGCTGACAACTATCACCCGACCGCGCTGCATGCGGCCAAGAACGTCGTCAATGGCAACTTCCAGGGCACGACGTTCGATGAAGTCGGCGCGGCCTCGATGGAAGTCGCTCCCGATATGCATTTTCAACCGGTGCAGCAAGGCCGAAGCCTCGCTTGTGCGGGCGCGCGCCGCGTGAACAAGGATCGTCTCTTCGTGCGGGTGCAGCATCAGGTGCTGCCGAACCTAAGTCTGCATGCATATACGTCGGAGGACGGTTCGAAGAAGAAGCTCTTTAGCCGATTTCATATCGTGCGCTGGACCGTGCCTGTCGACGATCAAAACAGCAAGATGATTGGCTGGCGCGTGATGGGTCCGGGCATCGACACACGCGGTGTGGGCAAGAAGGAAATGGTCGGCTACGAGTCGATCG
The DNA here is from genome assembly GCF_023631405.1 of Caballeronia sp. GAWG2-1. Taxonomy (NCBI): domain Bacteria; kingdom Pseudomonadati; phylum Pseudomonadota; class Betaproteobacteria; order Burkholderiales; family Burkholderiaceae; genus Caballeronia; species Caballeronia sp. GAWG2-1. Next base: position 46,331 of record NZ_JALQDD010000027.1, on the reverse strand, counting down.
ACTTTCTCGAAGGGCAAGTCGCCATGCGTCGTCCGGAACGCTTTGGCAAGTACAAGATCGAAGATATCGTACCGATTCCGCCGAACCATCGCGAGCGCGAGACTTATAAGGAAGCGCAATATGCACCGGGCGATTACGAAGCGATCATTTCGCAGCGGCCCATTGCCGTGCACGCGCTCGAGAATCCGACGAAGTTCGATGCGGGCCTCTTCCTCTTCCGCAAGATGTTGCGCGATGCGGTGCGCGGTTCGAACCCGGCGGCATCCGCGCAGAATTTCGCCGAATGGTTTCGCGAGAACGCCGGCTCGCCCAACAGCTTCTGCTCGGGCAACGTGTTCGAAATTCCCGAGGGCAAGACCGTTGAAGAAGAAGTCACGCGTCGTCGCGCCGTCACCAAGAAGATCGTCGCCATTATCGCGCAGAGCGAGACGATGAAGGGTGATGAGCGCGCTAACTTCGTGCGGCAAAGCTTCGAGGAACTCGAGCAATCGATGAAGCAATAGCGGCTTATGGCGAAGGCGCTTTGACCAATGCCGAGCGCTTTCGCAGGCCCGCCGCTCATCGATCGAGGAGACGCAACCATGTCGACACAACCCATATCAACCGACCGCCAGGCACAGACGCTGCAATTGATGGTGCGACAAGTCCGCTTCGAAGGACGCGGCATCAACTCCTATGAGTTCGTCGACCCTGAGGGACATGCATTGCCGCCGTTCACGGCTGGCGCGCATTTGGACATCCATCTTGCAGGCGGCGTGATCCGTCAGTATTCCATCTGCAATGCGCCGCGCGAACGGCATCGCTATGTGATTGCCGTTCTGCGCGATGAGCGCGGACGCGGTGGCTCGAAAGCACTGCACGAGCAACTGCGCGTACAGGACATCGTGAAGGTGAGTCTTCCGCGCAATAACTTTAGTCTCGTCGATGGCGCGCGTCGCGTGTTACTGATCGCAGGCGGTATCGGCGTCACGCCGCTCAAGGCGATGGCGCACGAACTGGACGACGCCGGCATCGACTACGAGATGCATTACTGCACCAGGGACGCAAGCTGCGCCGCGTTTGCTGACGAGTTCGAATCGATGCGCGCAAGCGGAAAGCTGCACCTGCATTTCGATGGCGGCGACCCGGCCACGGGCCTCGATCTGCGCCGGTTGCTCGACGCACCGCGCGAAGGCGAGCATGTGTATTACTGCGGCCCAGGCGGCTTCATGAAGGCATGCGCCGATGCCGCCGGACACTGGCCCACCGGCACGGTGCACTTCGAGCATTTCAAGGCGCCGGAGCGCAATCTCGACGATGAAGCCGCCAACGATGCACTTGACAGTTTCACCGTGCGCATTGCGAGTACGGGACAAGAGATCGAGGTATCTAAGGAAGAAAGCATTGCAGACGCGTTGGCACTGGCAGGCGTACCGATTGAAACCTCTTGTTGCGCAGGTCTATGCGGCACCTGCAAAGTGCGCTATCTCGAAGGCGAAGTCGAACACAACGACTGCATTCTCGGCGACGACGAAAAGACCGAATTTCTCACGGCGTGTGTATCGCGTGCGACGAGCAGGGTGCTGGTGCTGGATCTTTAGCAAGCGCTTGAACCACCACGAAGGGCAGACAAAGAAATTTGTCTGCCCTTTTTCTTTGCGAGCCTCTAATCCATCCACGCGTAAACCCGCTTGCCTCAAGTTTTTTTTAGTGGAAGACTTGCCTCCCATCTGCCGCGTCGGATACGTGTCCGATATATCGGACAAGCCTCAAACGGATTTTCCTCTTGCGAGATGCACACATGAAACTTGTTAGAGAAAGCGCGCGCTTTGCTCGTTGGGTTGCAATTGCCGGCCTTGTCGCGTTGGCGGCCTGTTCGAAAGTCGAAGCACCAGCGCAGGATGGGGCGGCAAGCTCAACGCTTAAGACCGTTTTGCAACGCGGCACCTTGCGCGTAGGCGATTGCTTGAGCTTTGCGCCCTTCGGTTTCTATAACAAGGACGGCCAGCCGGACGGCTACGACGTCGATCTCGCTAAGGAACTCGCTAAACAAATGGGCGTAAAGCTCGAAGTGGTCAACACCACCAGCGCCAACCGCATTCCAAATCTGCAGACGAGTAAGGTGGATGTCGTGTTCTGCAATTTCACTCGCAATCTCGAACGGGCCAAGGAAATTGCCTTCACCAATCCGTACGTGGTGGCGAGTGAAGCGCTGCTGGTCAAGAAATCGAGCGGGATCAAATCCATCAAGGACATGAGCAACCGCACGATTGCCACCGTCAAAGGCTCGACCAACGGCGACGAAGTGCGCTCACTCAACATGCAGGTGAAGATTCAGGAATTCGACAGCTCGCAAGCCGCCATTCTCGCCGTCAAGCAAGGCCAGGCTGACGCGATGATCGAAGACAACAACTTTCTCGCATACCAGGCATCGCTCGATCAGGAACTTACCGTCACTGACGAAGCCCTCGTGCCGCTTGAATACAACGCGTTCGGCGTCAAGGCCGGCGATCAGGTCTGGCTCAACTATCTGAACCTGTTCCTGTTCCAGATCAACGCGTCCAAGCAGAACGCGCAGCTCTATAAAAAATGGTTTGGGCAAGAGCCGCGTTTCCCGCTCAACCCGCAATATTAATTTAACCGTGACGCCGGTTGCGTGACGTCCAACGTGAGGAAAAATCATGGGCTATGAATGGTTGACGCTTGCGGGCTATTTCAGCGACTTCCTGCATGCCGCATGGCTCACGCTGCAAATCACGCTGCTGGCGTTCATTCTGGCAATGGCGCTCGGTCTTTTGACGGCGCTTGCAAGCGGGTCCAAGAGCCGCGTGCTGCGCGGAATCGCAAGCGTTTATATCGAAGTCATCCGCAACACGCCGGTCCTGCTGCAGATATTCATCGTGTTCTTCGGCTTGCCGTCCCTTGGCATTACGCTCGATGCTTATACAGCAGGCGTGATCGCACTAGGGGTGAACGTAGGCGCTTATCTGGCGGAAGTGTTTCGGGCGGGCATCCAGTCGGTGCCCAAGGGTCAACTCGAAGCGGCATCGATTCTCGGACTAGAGCGCTCGCAGATCTTCACGCAAGTGGTCTTGCCGCAAGCGGCACGCGCTGTTTATCCGGCTATCGTCAACAACCTGATCCAGCTTTTGCTCGGCACGTCGCTGCTTTCCGCGATTGCACTGCCCGAGTTGAGCGGTACGGCGACCGTCATCAATTCGCGCACGCTGCTTTACGTACAGACTTTCACGGTCACGCTTCTTGCCTATCTCGTGCTCAGCAACCTGCTTTCCTGGGCTGCAGGGCAGATTGGCTTGAGGCTCTTTCATCCGCCGCTCGTCATCAGGAAGCCTTCGCGCCGATCGTTCATGCTGCGCCGTCCTGCCGCGCGCACTTAATCGGAGAGCGAGACATGTCGAGCGATTTATTGACGACGAGCCTGTCGATCCTTTTGCAAGGGCTCTTGATGACGCTGGCCTTGTCGGCCGCGTCGATCGTGGGCGGTACGGTAATCGGTCTTCTGGCCGCCGTGCTTCGTTCTTTCGGGCCTTGGGGCACCGACAAGATTGCAAGGCTCTACACCGAACTCTTCCGCGGCACGCCAGTGCTCATCACACTGATGTTCATCTATTTCGGCGTGTCCTACTTCGGCTATGCCATCGATGTCTTTGCCGCCGGAGTCGTCGGCTTGAGCGTTTATCAAGGCGCGTATATCGCCGAAGTATTTCGCTCAGGCATCGAGGCGGTCCCTAAAGGACAGTGGGAAGTCTCGCAGATTCTCGGTCTATCCAAAACGCAAGCGTTCTTCTCCGTAGTCTTGCCGCAGACCGGCCGGATCGTTTTGCCGCCGCTGGTCGGGCAATATCTCTCGCTTATCAAGGACACGTCGATCGTTAGCATGATCGGCATGTCGGAGTTGATGCACGGCGGCCAGGCGATCGTCGATCGCGTGGGCAAGCCAGTCGAGATTTATGGCCTCGTCGCCATACTGTATTTCATCGTGTGCTTTCCGCTGTCGCAGTGGGTGCGCCGTCACGACCGTAGAAGGAGCGTGCTGTCATGAGTGAAGCGTCGATCATCAACCTCGCGGGCGTGAGCAAGTCGTTCGGTGCCACGCAAGTGCTGCGGGAAATCAATCTCGATGTGAGGCTTGGCGAAGTGCTTGTCTTGATCGGCGCATCGGGCTCGGGCAAGAGCACCGTGTTGCGTATCATGAGCGGCCTTGAAACCGCGGATGCGGGCGAAGTGTGGGTCAACCAGGTGCCGCTGCACGATGCACGTCGCGCTAAAGAAATTCGTGGACATGTGGGCATGGTGTTTCAGCAGTTCAATCTGTTCCCGCACAAGACCGCGCTCGGCAATGTCACGCTTGCACTCATCAAGGCGCGCAAGATGAGTCCCGCCGATGCCAAGAAGCGCGCCATGGATGCGCTCGACCGTGTCGGCCTCGCCGATCGTGCGACGCATTACCCGAGTCAATTGTCGGGCGGCCAGCAACAACGCGTGGCCATTGCACGCGCACTCGCCGTTGAGCCAGGCATCATGTTCTTCGACGAGGCGACTTCCGCGCTCGATCCGGAACTTGTCGGCGAAGTGACCGAAGTCATGCGCGGACTGGCGCGCGATGGCATGACGATGGTCGTGGTCACGCACGAAATGGGTTTTGCGCGCAAGACGGCGGATCGTGTGGTGTTCATGGACAAGGGCGTGATTGCAGAGCAGGGCGCACCCGAGCAAATCTTCGTGAATCCGCAGAACGAACGCACGCGGCAGTTTCTGCATCGCGTGCTGGATCATTGAGCGGAGCCCGGCCGATGTCGACAGTGGAAACGTCGCGTGCGCGCGGGGTGGATCGGGTCGTGGCGATCATGAAGCAATTGCATCTAGCTCGCAGGCCGCTTGCGATGCGCGAATTGATCGAAGCGACTGGCGCGCCGCGTTCAAGCATCTACGAACTGGTTGCAATTTTAAGCGAGGCGGGTCTACTGGAAGCGGGCCCCGACGGCAGCATCTTCTTTGGCCGCGAGATGCATTACTACGGCTCCGATTACGCGGTGCACAACGATTTGATCAGCCGCGCGCATCAGTCCATTCTCGCGCTCGTGCGGAACCACGACGAGACCGCGCAACTGTGCATGCTCGAAGGCGACAAATACACGGTCGTGCTTTCAGAAAACAGTTCTCGACCTTTCAATATCAGTTCGGATATTGGCGTCAAGGTCCCCATTCCCTGGACGGCATCGGGCAGGCTGCTGCTAGGTCATTTGAGCGGCGACGCAATTCGCGCGCTCATTCCTGATGAAGACTTCGTTCTGGACAACGGCAAGCGAGTAAATTTCACAGACTTCCTCGCCGATGTGGAACGCGCAAGGGAGCAGGGCTTCTGCTGCACGACAGGCTTGTCGCATACGTTTCGCTATTGCATGGCCGCGCCCGTTCGCGATCGTTCTGGTTTGGCCGTCGCGGCGCTCTGCTTCATGACGAGTCGCGACACCGATCCAGAGAAACGCGATCTCATGCTTGACGACCTCATTCGCTCGGCACACGCCTTATCGCAACCTCATAGGCGCGGATGAATCGCCGCTTTGCGAAAAGCCAAAAGCCAAAAGCCAAAAGCCAAAAAAATATAAGCAAACCCTAAAAAAGCTCTGTGCGATGCCGCGCGGATTGTTTCCAGTTAAGCGCATTTGCCAGACAAGACATCATGCACCCCATGCAATGATCGCCAATAGATAGTCCGTTTGAACAAAATTCGCGTCGGCACATCGCAAGTGCTAAGCGGGCTTAATATAATTGGTGACAAGTAACCCTCGCTGCATGGCGGCGCAAAGCCCGGAGAGAAGCTTTGCGCAACGCCCGACTAGGACTAGCTGGAGTCCCGTGTCGATGGGAATAGCACTTGCTGCCCGTTCCCTTTGTGCCTGCAGTTGTCCAAGCATAATAATGACGCATGCAGGCTGGCGGTTTCGAAGGCACTCCTTGCTTACGTCTGAACACCGCCAAAGACGAGGAAAATACAAATGAGACCGGTGGTTTTCGGCAAAAGATTCGGATGGCTGCACGCAGGCGCCGGCACGCGCGGCGTCGTTCTCTGCAACACCTATGGCCACGAATATGTATGGACTTATAGCGGCCTGCGTCACCTGGCAGACGCTCTTGCGGCCCGCGGCTTGTGGGTCTTGCGCTTCGACTATCTCGGCACGGGGGATTCAGCCGATCTAGAAGCAGGACAAGATCTGTTCGATTCGGCGGTGGATGACATCGGTTCAGCCGTCGATTTCCTCAAGGAACAGACGGGTATCGAACACGTCACGCTAGCGGGCTTTCGGGTCGGTGCCGCGTTCGCTTTGGCTGCGGCGCTCAAGCGTCCCGTCGACGATCTCGCCTTGCTTGCGCCAGTCGTGAGCGGACGCACCTATATCCGCGAACTCGGCGCGGTGCGCAAGACCTGGCTCGACCAGCTCGCACCGCCCCTTCGCGAAGCGCAACCCAAGACTGGTCCGCTCAACGTGCTGGGTCAGGTTTATGACGATGCCTTTAGAGCCCGACTGGAAAAGATCGATCTCGCGTCGCAAGTGAAAAGTGCGGCTGATGCGCCCGCCAATCGCGTATTGCTGATGCACGCACGAACGAGCTCGAAAGACCCGCTGCTGGATGCGCTCAGTGGGCTTGGCGTCGATACGCAGACACAACCCTTTGAAGATTTGCTCGGCTTCATTCAAGAGTCGGCATTCACGGTATTGCCCAAGGCTGCTTTGGCAACGGCCACTGAGTGGATTGCAAACGGCGCGCTCGAAGCAGGCCCCGTTAATACATCGGCTGCGGCACATGACGTGTGGCCAGATCTCGTCATCGAAACGCCGGAGGCTGTCGAGCGTCCCGTGCGAATGGACGAACAAGGACTCGTAGGCGTGCTGTGCGAGCCGCGTCATGGTGCAGCGCGTGGCCCAGTGTTTGTCATGACGAATACGGCGGCGAGTTCACGCGTAGGCGATAGCCGGCTTTCCGTTCGGATTGCACGCGAGCTAGCATCACGTGGTATTGCTTCATTGCGCTTCGATGCACGCGGCCGTGGCGACAGTCCGCTTCCTTCGGGCGATGTGCAGTCAGACACGCCCTTCGGCAGAATCTATAACGTGGTCGCAACCGAAGACACTGGCGTCGCCGCGCGTTGGTTGTCCCGGCAAGGCTACAAGACGATCTATGCGTTCGGCATTTGTTCAGGTGCGTATCACGCTTTGAAGGCAGCGGTCAGCGAGAGCGTTATTACCGGCGTGATTTCGGTGAATATCCCTACGTTCAAGCGTCCCGAGGACAAAACGCCCGAAGCGTTGCGCGAATCCACACGCAACTCCATGGCGGGTTATGCGTTCTCCATGCTCGATCCGCAAAAGTGGAAAGCCATTTTGCGCGGCGATAAGAATCTGCTTCGCGTAATGGGCTTTATCGGCGGCTACATGCTCACGCGTGCGCGTTCACGTGTTGTCGATGTCTTGAGGCTCGACAGCCTGAGCAAAACGCCGCCCGAGCAGGCCACTACACCCATGCCGATTATTCGCGCGCTCGACGCTAGAGGCGTGAACACGGTGCTGGTCTACGGCGCCTACGATGCGGGCCTGGACTTGCTCGCCGCGCATTGTGGCAAGCTGGGCGCTCGACTCAAGCGGCTTCGTTCAGTGCGTGTCGCAACTTACGCCGATGTCGATCATTCGTTGTTCAATGCCGCGAGTCTTCCGCAAGTGATCGCGTTGTGCGAGTCGGTCATCACGCAGACGAACGTGCAGACCGAAGTTCCAGGCGTGTCACAACAGCGAAACCATAGCAGCGCACTGACCGATCAACGCGTTTGATGCTTCTGCATATAAGCGACATGTAGTGCACGCACGCGTTCTGCAAGGTCGTCGACGGGGCCATCCACGATTGCTCCGTCGATCACCTCTTCAATGGGCAGCGCGCGGACAGGGCCGGGCCCAGCACCGAGTTCCTCACGCCAGCGCGTGAACTGCGCAGTCGAACTCGCATAGACGATTCGCCCAAGCCCCACCCATGCATGCGCCGCCGAACACATCGGACAATGCTCGCCCGATGTGTAGACCATGGCATTCTTGCGCGCGGGCTCGCTCATATTTTCCGCAGCCCACTTTGCAATAGCGAACTCAGGATGCAAGGTCTTGTCGCCCGTGCTGATGCGGTTACGATCCTCAAAGAGCACGTGACCGTCGCTCGCCACCAGTAGGGAACCAAAGGGTTCATCGCCTTGGTCGAGCGCTTCTTTAGCCAGTTCGATGCATCGTTCGAGATGTTTCCTGTCCACGCTATCTATCATTCGACCTCTCCGTTGTTTGCTCGCCTTCTTGCACATTGAACACGCCTCTATAAACCGGATTCAAGCATTCGTACCGACCGCCGTTAAGAAGAAAACAGGCCTTTTCTTCATATCACTAGGGTCGTAACTCGATTTCGCTTTGCGGCGGTTTGCCGGGGTGCAGGTGATGAACGTTTCATGTTTCCTAGCGGTATGGCTAATGGTGTTCAGCCTTGCCAGCGGCGCGCGCGCGGCTATGTCGCCGCTCAATTACACCACGTCCTGGATCGGCAACACTTTCGGCTTCGGCGATGGCAAGTGGATGCAGCAGGACATACAAGCCATCCGCGTTGCACCGGACGGAACCGTCTATACCAATAGTCCGTGGGATGAAAGCGGCGCCGAGATCGCGGCGTATCGCAATGGCGACCGCATCGCGGTGGCGGGCGCGACGCATGGTTGGGGCGCGGCGGGCGGCGACGCCATTGCATCGAACAGCACATACCTCTATGCGGCGATGTCCATCGGCAATCAAGGCGGTGGCCTCGTCGGCGCGGATTATCCGCCCAACGGTTATACGTGGTTCGGCATTACGCGACGCACGATCGCCAACATCGCCAAGGGCGCGTCTTTTACGGGCGGCGCCGGCAACAGCGCGAACGCTACCAAGAACAGTTTCCTGATCGTGGCGACTGTGCCGGCCGGAACGGACGCGGGGATTCGCGGCCTGGCCGCTAACGATAGCGAGCTTTTTGTTTCCGACGCGTCGAGCAATCAGATCGTCGTGTTCGATGCCAACACGATGAGGCGTAATCGCGCGTTCAACGTGACATCACCGGGACGCATGGCACTCGATATAGACGGCACGCTTTGGGTCATTACAGGCACGTTCAACGGACACCCCGCCATTGCACATTATTCGACGACAGGCGCGCTACTCGGCGGCGTGCCGATACTCCCGATAGGAACGGTACCCGCGGATATCGCGGTCACTCCATCGGGTGATCTTTATATCGCGGATAACGGCGTGGGCCAGCAGATCTTGCCTTTCCGAAAGAACGCGGCGCTAACTGCGGTCGGCACGCTCAAGGGCGTGAATCATGCGACCGCTGGCACGATCGAAGCAGGGCGCTTCAACTCGGTCACGGGTATCGGTTTCGATCAGGCCGGCAATCTGTACGTTGGACAAAACGGCGAAGGCCCGCGAGCTCTCAACTCTGCCTCGGTAGGAACGGGCGCGGTGCTGCAGGCTTTCAAAGGCGTCACACGTTCTATTACATGGGAACTGGACGGTCTCGTGTTCGTCGATGGCGCGAGCTTCGATCCCGGCGCGCCGAACACCATCTATACCGGCTCGAAAGTCTTTACGATGGACTGGAGCAAGGCGCCCGGCAAGCAATGGACGTACACGGCGCATACCGTGGACCGCTTCACTTTTCCTGATGACCCTTCGATTCACATCGGACGCGCGGTGCGTGGCCAGCCGATGGTACGGCGCCTGAACGGCAACCGGCCGTATCTATTCACGCTCGATCCATATTCGCATCAGCTCTATGTGCATCGCTTCGACGCCGCGCACGGTTATACGGCAATACCATCGGTCATGTTCGCCGAGTCCTATATTTCAGGCGGTTTTCCAGCGAATCAACCGGCCTATGGCGAATGGATGTGGCGCGACATCAATGGCGATGGCCATCTCGACACGAGCGAATTCATAGGCAATCCATCGACGGGGAGTCTGATAGGCAACAGCTTCATCTGGGTCGATTCCCTTGGCAACGTATGGTTCGGTACCCCGACGAGCGGCATACGAGAAATGCCGCTGCAGGGCTTCGATGCCTTGGGCAATCCGCTTTACACCTATGCATCGGCGAAGACTTATACGATGCCAGCGCCTTTCACGCGCATTGGCCGAGTGCTTTACGTGCCTGAGACCGACACGATGTATATCTCGGGCTTCACGCAAACCATTCCCTATGATGCCGCGCGCTGGAAAGAGGCCGGCCCATATCTCGCGCGTTACGACAACTGGACTCGCGGGCCGCGCGTCATGACCTATCTCATCGCGCTCCCTTGGGACACGACGACCAACCCCGTGATCACGCCCGTGGGACTTGCGACAGCGGGCAATTACCTCTTTGTCGCGGGCCTCTTTACGCAGAAGGTGTATGTGTACGACGCGCGCACCGGCGCACACGTTGGCTGCATGTCGCCGGGCGCGAACGTAGGCTGGACTAGCGGCTATGTCGATGTGGAACTGGGTATCAGCGCCACGCTAAGGGCCAATGGTGAATACGACATTCTTTTGGAAGACGATGCACGCGCCAAGATTCTGATGTACCAGTGGAAGCCATGAATTCTTGGCGCAGTGCAACGCGCCAACAAGTCAGACGCGGCAAGCAAATGAATATGGTCTTGCTGCAACCGCATGGCCGTTCATCGGTATCGCCAGCTATTGAGCCTACAAAATATCCAAGGGAAAGTCCTAAGAAAAACATCTGATGTCTGATGTATATTTGACTGCATGCTACCTAAGAGAGCAACATGCGTCTAAGCGTAGAGCGCTCAATGAGCGACAAGATTCAAGAGTCGCTCCTGACCATGATCCGTGAGCGCAAGCTCAAGCCAGGCGATCAGATTCCTACGGAACTGGAACTCTGCGAATTGCTCGGGGTAGGCCGTTCGAGTTTGCGTGAAGCCGTTGCTCAGATGATCTCGCACGGTCTGCTGTCTCGGGTACAAGGTCGCGGCACCTTCATCAGACAAATTTCGCTGAAGTTGCAGGGCGGTCTGGATGATCTGATGTCCGTAACCGACATGATCAAGAGCGTCGGCGCCGTGCCTTCAACGAGTCGCATACAGATGGATACCATTGCGGCATCGGAGAGTTTGTCAGAAAGACTCGGCATCGAGCTTGGGGCGCCGTGCGTACGTATCGAACGCGTTCGCCGCGCGGACGACGCCGTAGCCGCCTATTGCATCGACACCATTCCGAAGACGCTCTTCGATGCAGCGGACGGTGAAGTCGGCGAATCGCTTTTCGGCATGTTTGCGCGCACGGGCCGGCGTCTGTCGCATACGCATACGTCGATACAGCCGACCATCCTCACGCCGCGCGATCTGCCGGAACTCGGAGACGGCTTCGGTTTGTTTCTCCTGCTGGACGAAGTGGATTTCGATCAGAGCGGGGAACCGCTCTGCTATAGCAACGACTACTACAACACGAGCATTTTCAAATTCGATCTGGTGCGCAAGCGTCGCTAAGACAATCTTGCGTTTAGACGCGCACCAGAAGCAACATCGGAGGAGACACCGATGGAGTTCGAGGCTTTTACCGCAAGCGAGCTTGCCGCGTATCTCGGCGCAATTCCCGAGATACGTGCGCTGCTTGGCGAGCCGCACGATCTGGAAGTGGCCGAAGTCGGCGACGGCAACCTGAACTATGTGTACTTCGTGACGAACACGAAGGCGCCGGAACGCAGCGTCGTCGTCAAGCAGGCGCCGCCTTTTTTAAGACTAGTCGGCAAGACGTGGCCGTTGTCGTGTCAGCGCATGGAGCATGAGGTAGCGGCGTTACGCCGCTTCGGTGCGCTATGTCCGCGGCATGTGCCGAAGGTGTATCACGCTGACGGCAAGCGCTTTCTGATGGTGATGCAAAGGCTTGCCTCGCATCGTATTTTGCGGCAAGGCCTGATGGATGGCGTCGTCTATCCGAAGCTCGCCGCGCATCTGTCGACGTATCTTGCGCAAACGCTTTTCCACGGGTCCGATCTGTTTCTTGCGCCGGACATCAAGAAAGAGGCCATGAGCGCGGCGGTCAATTCCGAGCTGTGCAAAATCACCGAGGACCTCGTCTTTACGTTTCCTTTCGAAGATCATCCGTCGAACGTGTACAGCGCCGCATTGCCTGCGTCATCGCTTGAACGACTGAGGACCAGCGAAGCGTTGCGCATTGCCGCGGGCGACATGAAATGGGCGTTCATGAATCACGCCGAGACCTTGCTGCATGGCGATCTGCACACCGGTTCGATCATGGTCAACGAAGACGAAACCTTCGTGATCGACCCGGAATTCTCGTTCTATGGACCGATGGGCTTCGATATCGGCGCGGTGCTCGCAAACCTGCTGCTCGCGTATTTTTCGCGCGACTGGCATGGCCGTATAGACGATCGAGATCCTTCCGGCTATCAGGAATGGTTGCTCGTTCAAGTGGCCGAGGTCTGGAATGGCTTTAGCGCGCAATTTCTAAAGCTGTGGCGCGAGCACGAAAGCCGTAGCGGACGCGGCTTTATAGGCGGTCACGCAGAAGCGCGATCTGTCGAAGGTTATCGCACGCACTTCATGCGTCGGCTGCTAGCGGATACGCTCGGCTTCGCTGGCTGCAAGATGATTCGGCGCATTGTCGGCATGGCGAAGGTCGCGGACATCACGCGCATTCCAGATGCTCAGGCGAGGGCGCGTATCGAAGTGCGCTGTCTGCGTTGCGCGGAAGACCTGCTGGTCAAGCGCGCGACGCTTGGCAGTATCGAACAGGTCGTCATGCTTGCGCGCGAGGTTCAGCGCGAAACAATCACACATGCATAGTCCACTCGGAGCTTCCATGGTTGCGCAGTCCTTGTTCCCCACGCTTGCCCCGACGATCGAATGGCGCGATGGCGATCTCCTGCTGCTCGATCAGACGCGCCTGCCGCATGAAATCGTGGTGGAGCATGTCGCCGATGCAGCCGCCGTCTGGCGAGCCATTCACGAATTACGCGTGCGGGGTGCGCCCGCCATCGGCGTCGCGGCAGCATACGGATTGTGCGTCGCCATGCAGGACGCGCGCGACTTGCCCTTGACGCAATTTCGTGCCGAGCTTGAACGGCGCGCGGGCTGGCTCGATACCGCGCGCCCCACGGCGGTGAATCTGAGTTGGGGATTGAGACGCATGCTGCAATGCGCGCACGCATGCAACGCAAGCGACTCGAAGGCGCTTTACGAAGCTTTGGTGGATGAGGCCAAACAGATTCATGCGGAAGATCAGGCGCTATGCGCAGGTATCGGCATGCATGGTCTGCCGCTTATCGAACCGGGCAGCGGCGTGCTTACGCATTGCAATGCAGGTGCGCTTGCCACCACAGGCTTAGGCACGGCCACCGCGCCGATCTATGCCGCACATCGCGAAGGCATTGCGTTCAAGGTGTTCGCGGACGAGACACGGCCGCTTTTGCAAGGCGCGCGCCTGACCGTGTTCGAACTGCAGCAGGCGGGCGTAGATGTAACGCTGATCGTGGATAGCGCGGCCGCGTCGATCATGTCGCATGGACTGGTGGACCTCGTGATCGTCGGCACGGACCGGGTTGCGGCAAATGGCGACTTCGCCAACAAGATCGGCACGCTGAGCGTGGCCATCGCAGCGAATTACTACGGCATACCGTTCTACGTGGCTTGTCCTTCGTCCACACTGGACTTCCGCACACCGACCGGCGCGCAGATCGAGATAGAAGAACGTCGCGAAGAAGAGGTGACATCGCTTGCAGGGCAACCTATTGCGCCGCGTGCCATCAACGCGCGCAATCCCGCATTCGATGTCACGCCGCATGAACTCGTCACGGGCTTCATCACGGAGCGCGGTATCGTGAAAGCGCCTTTCGAACGTTCGTTGCGTGGTTTCTTCGCAGCCGAAGGTAATGCCGCATGAGCGCGGTGGATGAAGGCGCGCTGCGCCGGGGTATTGTCGAGACCTCGCTCGAAATGGAGCGGCTCGGCATCAATCAGGGAACCTCGGGTAACGTCAGCGCGCGCTTCAACGACGGCTTTCTCATCACGCCGAGCGGCGTTCCTGCGCGTGAGATGCACGAAGACATGATGGTGTGGCTGCCGTTAGATGTCAGTGACGACGCGAGCGTGCTGCGCACGGCTCGCCCGTCTTCGGAATGGCGCATTCATCGCGACATTCTTCGAGCACGGCAAGACATGCACGCGGTCGTGCATACGCATTCCATTGCGGCCACGGCGCTTGCCATTCATGAACGCGATATTCCCGCCGTGCACTACATGGTCGCGGCCGCCGGCGGACATTCCATTCGCTGCGCGCCTTATGCGCTCTTTGGCACGCAAACTCTTTCCGATCACGCTTTAGCCGCGCTTCTGAACCGGCGTGCGTGTCTGCTCGCGCATCATGGTGTGGTCGCGCTCGGCACCGATCTTGCGCGCGCCGTGTGGCTCGCGCATGAAGTGGAAGTGCTTGCCAAGCAATATCTTCTCGCCTGTCAGTTGGGTGCGCCGCCGCTTCTTTCGGAGGAGCAGATGGATGAAGTGTTGGAGAAGTTCAAGACTTATGGCAAGCGCGACAAGAAGGATTCTTAGCGCGCTTGCCTTGAGGAAATAGTCGTTTGCATCGTAATGAATAAATCCTACAACGGAGACAGCTATGGCCTGGAATTCAGCAAGATTCGACGGATGGGGCACGTTCGGCAAATCGACCGGCGCGGTTTTTTTATGCGCGGCGGCCGTGCTTAGCGGTTGTTCCAAGAGCGACAACAGTTCGACCACCAGCAGTTCGGGCGCGAGTTCGAGCGAAGCCGCGAGCGCTCCCGCAAGCGCACCGGCGCCGGCCGCTGCCGCAGGCGGCAAGGCGAAAATAGGCTTTTCGATTGCAACGCTTAACAATGCGTTCTTTGTCGGGCTCAAGGCCGGCGTGGAGAAGGGCGCCAAGGAGCAAGGCTTCGATCTCGTCCAGACCAATGCCAATGGCGACGCGCAACAGCAAGTCAACGACGCCATCAACTTGCTGAGTCAAGGCGTGACTGCCCTCGTGCTGAATCCTATCGACTCCAAGGCCATCATTCCGGCTGTCGAGAAAGCCAACTCGATGAACATTCCGGTCTTCACGCTCGATCGTGGGTCGGATGGCGGCAAGGTGACTTCGTTCGTTGCGTCGGATAACGTCGCGCTCGGTCAAACCGGCGCCAAGTGGATTGCCGATCAACTGACCAAACGCTACGGTTCGGCTAAAGGGAACGTGGTGGATTTGATCGGCCTTGTCGGCACGACCGCCGCCACCGACCGTGAGAAAGGCTTTAGCGACGAAATGGCGAAGTATCCCGACATCAAGGTGGTTGCGCGTCAGGAAGGCGCATTCGATCAGGAGAAGTCGCTTAACGCGATGACCAATATCCTGCAGAAATATCCGCAAATCGACGCTGTATTCGGCGCCAACGACGACAACACCGTGGGTGCGGAAAAGGCTATCGACAATGCGGGCCGCTATAAGCCGCTCGGCGATAAAGCGCACATTCTCGTGATCGGCGCGGATGGCACGGCGCAGGCGCTTTCCGCCATTCGCTCGGGCAAGCAGGACGCGACCATCTCGCAGAACCCCATTCAGATGGCCGCCAAGTCGCTGCAGTTCATTGCGGACTACAACGCCAAGAAGGACGTTCCGGCGAATTATGCCTGGCCGACTTTACTCATCGACAAATCGAATATCGATTCGGATGAGACCAAGAAGTACGGGCTGTGGTCAGAGGAAGTCAAACAGTAAGGCAAGCCGCGGGCACACGCTTAAGACTTCAAGCGTTCAAGCGTTTGGGCTCTAGCGCGTTGCCCGCTAACGGAATGCACGACATGACAGTCGAAACGGAAGCGCAAGCGCAGGCGCCGCTCAAAGCGTCCGCGCCGCTATTGCGCATGCAAGGCATCGTCAAGAGCTTTCCTGGCGTCAAGGCGCTGCGCGGCGTCAGCCTCGAACTGCGAACGGGCCATGTGCTCGCTATCGTCGGCGAGAATGGCGCGGGCAAATCGTCGCTCGTGAAGACCTTGTCTGGCGCGTATGAGCCGGACGAAGGCACGATCGAGATCGACGGCGTACCGCTTGCGCGCGGCACCAACGCGGCGATCGATGCAGGCGTGGCCGTGATTTATCAGGAGCTCTCGTTGATCAACGACATGACGGTCGCGGAAAATTTATTCCTTGGCCGCATGCCTGCAAAGAACGGCTTCGTCAAGCAACGCGAGGCCAACCAGCTTGCGCGCGAAGCGCTGGATCGCGTGGGACTCGACAACGTGCCGCCGTGGATGCGCCTCGGCGATCTGCCGCTCAACAAGAGGCAGCTCGTGGAAGTAGCAAAAGCCGTGGCGCGCGATGCCCGAATCCTCGTCATGGACGAACCCACGGCCGCGCTGCAGAGCCAGGACATCGCCAATCTTTATGCCGTGGTGCGGCGGCTGCGTGCCTCGGGCATGGGCATCATCTTCATTTCGCATCATCTGGAAGAGGTGTTCGAACTCGCCGATTCCGCCGTCGTGATGCGCGATGGCGCGACGGTCGGCGCGCGTCCGATGTCGCAATGGACCGAAGCCGAACTCGTGCAGGCAATGGTCGCGCGCAATCTCGAATCGTTCTATCCGTGGGAGCCGCGTCCTTATGGCGATGTCGTGCTCGAAGTGCGCAATCTCGCTAGCGCGCCGTTGCTGCGCAATGCGAGCTTTACGGTACGCTCGGGCGAAATCCTGGGCATAGCGGGCATTGCCGGGGCAGGACGCACGGAATTGCTCAAGACGATCTTTGGCGCGCTGCCCGCAACCGGTGGCGAGATTTTCGTGAAGGGCAAGAAGGTCACGAATCATTCGCCCACTCAAGGCGTGCGTCACGGCCTCGTTTATACCTCGGAGGACCGCAAGCTCGAAGGGCTCGTGCTCGATGCCAACATCGAAGAGAACATCGCACTGTCGAGCCTTAAAGCGCTTGCGAGCGGCGGCTTCGTGAGCCGCGCCAAGAAACGCAAGCTGGCGCAGGAAGCAAGCACGCGCTTCGGCGTTCGCTCGTCTTCGGTGTTGCAGATCACCGGCACGCTTTCCGGCGGCAATCAGCAGAAAGTCATTCTTGGCCGCGCAACGGCGACAGCACCCGTAGTCATCATGCTCGATGAACCCACACGCGGCATCGACGTGGGTGCGAAGACCGAAATCTACGCACACATGGTGTCGATGGCGCGTGCGGGCGCAGCGGTCGTCATGGTGAGTTCCGAGTTGCCGGAGTTGCTCGGCATGTCGGATCGCGTGCTCGTGATGTATCGCGGCAGCATCGTGACGGAGCTACGGCGCGACAAAGCGGACTCTGAAACTGTCATTCAATGGGCTACAACAGGAGCAGGCGCATGACCTCCACCGCAGCCAACCGCGAGGACTCGGAGGCGCTCTCGCGCCGCGTGATTCGCCAACTGAGGAGCGGCATCGGGCCATTGTTTGCCGCACTCGTCATCATCTGCATCGCCTTGTCGATTGCATCGCCCGAGTTTCTGACGACCAGCACGCTCACCAACATCATGGTGCAGGTCTCGGTGGTGGGCATTGCGGCGGTAGGCGGCACGTTCGTCATCATCACGTCGGGGATCGATCTGTCGGTCGGATCGCTCGTTGCGTTGAGCGGCATGGTCGCGGCCACGGTCATGGCAGGATCGAGCCCAGGCGCCGTCGGTCTCGGCGTTGGAGGGTTATGCGTCGCAATTGCGGTCGGGGCCGCGGCAGGCGCGCTCAACGGCCTTGCCGTGTCGTGGTTGCGCCTCGTGCCCTTCATCGTCACGCTCGCGATGATGGCCATGGCGCGCGGCCTCACGCTCGCCATATCCGATGGCCGCACGAAGTTCGATTTCCCCACCGCCTTCACGGCCTTCGGCGCGAAGACCGTCGCGGGCTTGCCCATGCCGATGATCGTCATGCTCGTGATCTTCGCCATAGGCCATGTGCTCTTGCGCAAGACCACGTTTGGGCATCAGGTCTTTGCAGTCGGCGGCAATCAGGAAGCTGCGCGTCTTGCCGGTATTCCCGTGCGCCGCGTGGTTTTTTTCACCTACATGCTGGCCGGCGTAACTGCTGCCATCGCTGGGATCGTGCTTGCCGGACGGCTCAATTCCGCCTTGCCGTCCGCGGCCAACGGACTCGAATTGCAGGTGATTGCCGCTATCGTGATTGGCGGGACATCGCTTGCGGGTGGACGTGGCTCGATCGTGGGCACCTTTATCGGCGTCGTGCTGATCGGCGTGATCAACGTGGGTTTGTCGCTACTCGGCGTGAATCCCTTCTGGACGCAATTCATTCAAGGTGGGGTCATTTTCGCGGCTGTCTTGCTCGACGCGCTTAGTCAGCGGCGCAAGCGTTAGACGTGTTCTTGCAACGCACCCTAAAACCGGAGGAGCACAACATGAAGAAAATCATTAACCAGCCCGATGTCTTCGTCGATGAAATCATCGAGGCTTTGCTTATCGCTCATCCCGCGTGGATCAAGAGCGCGACGGACGACAAACGCGCGCTCGTGCGCAAGGACGCGCCCAAGGAAGGCAGAGTGGGAATCGTGACAGGCGGTGGCTCGGGGCATTTGCCCGGCTTTCTCGGGTACGTCGGCGAGGGACTTTGCAGTGGCGTGGCAGTGGGCAACGTGTTTTCATCGCCCTCGGCGGAACAGATATTCGAAGCGACCAAGGCAGTGGATGGCGGCGCGGGCGTGCTTTACGTGTACGGCAACTATGGCGGCGACGTCCTGAATTTCGATCTTGCCGCCGACTTGGCCGAACCCGAAGGCATCGACATCAAGACAGTGGTGTTGACCGACGATGTAGCATCCGCGCCGAAGGAACGTGCGGCCGACAGGCGCGGCGTCGCGGGCATGTTGTTCGCGTTCAAATGCGCGGGCGCCGCCGCTGAACGCGGCGATTCGCTCGATGAGGTCACGCGCATTTGCGCCAAGGCGAATGCTCATTGCCGGACCATGGGCGTGGGCCTCTCGCCGACGATACTTCCCGCGGCAGGCAAGCCGACCTTCACATTGCCCGATGGCGAGATGGAAATCGGTATCGGCATTCATGGCGAACCGGGAACGCATCGCGGCAAGCTCGAAACGGCCGATGCCATCGCCGAGCGGCTTATCGGTCAGATTCTCGGCGATCTGAACGCGCCTAAGGGATCGAAGCTCGCGATACTCGTGAACGGCCTCGGCGCGACGCCGCTCGAAGAACTGTATTTGCTGTATCGCCGTTCCTCGCAACTCATCGCCGATCAGGGCCTGAAAATAGCGCGCTCGTATGTCGGCGAATACGTAACGAGTCTGGAAATGGCGGGGGCATCGATCACGGTGATGCTGCTCGACGACGAACTCGAAGCGCTGCTCGAAGCGCCCGCGAGTTCGCCATTTTTCCGCGATGGCACCGCATCGTAAGAGGAGTGCGCAATGAGCGTATCGAAACAGGAACTGCGCGCCATTTTGACGCGTGCGCTAAGCGCGCTGCCCGCGCATGCCGACGAGTTACGCGACCTCGACGCCGCTTTGGGCGACGGCGATCTCGGCATCACGGTGCAATCAGGGTCCATTGCCATCGTGAAGGCGCTTGCCGCTTTGAACGATGACGCCTCGCTTACCGACGTATTGTTCGCTGCGGGCAAGGCGTTCTCGACAGCGAATCCATCTACGTTTGCGGCGCTTGTCGGCGGCGGCTTGCTCGCGGCAGGCAAGGCGATGAACGGCAAGGACACGGTGAGCCGCGACGAGGCGCTTGGCATCGGACGCGCGGTGGCTGCGCGCATCATCGAACGTGGCAAGAGTCAGGTCGGCGACAAGACCGTGCTCGATGCACTCGTGCCGAGTCTCGATACGCTCGAAGCATCGCAAGGCAGCGCGAGCGAGGTGCTCGATGCCATGATTGCGACTGCCCAAGCGCAGGTAACGGCTACTGCCTCGAAGCAATCGCAAAAGGGGCGCGCGGCATGGGTGCAAGAACGCAGCATCGGCCACGCTGACCCTGGTGCGACCGCTTATGTGCGCTTTTTGCAGGCCTTGCGCGAAGCGGTCGCCAGTTGAATCAATCCAGCGTGATGCCGTCGAAACGATGGCCTCCAAGCGGACTGATCAGATAACCGTGCACGCGCTTCGAGATCGGCTGAAACGTATTGGCGTGCGCAAGCGGTGTGTACGGCACCTGATCCTTGAAGACGACTTGCGCTTCTTCATAAAGCTTCGTGCGCGCGCTTTGATCTGTTATGAGGCGCGCCTTAGCCAAGAGATCGTCGAACTGCTTGTTGCACCATTTCGCCATGTTGCTGCCATGCACGGCATCGCAGCCCAGCGTGGTGCCGAGCCAGTTGTCGGGGTCGCCGTTATCGCCTAGCCAGCCGTAGAGAATGGCGTCGTGCTCGCCATTGGTCTTTGCGCGCTTGTTATATTCGGCCCATTCGTAGCTGACGATATTCGCCTTTACGCCGATCTTCGCCCAATCCGATTGAATCAGTTGCGCCATCAGTCGCGCGTTTGGGTTATAGCCGCGCTGCACGGGCATGGCCCATAGCGTAATGGTGAAGCCATCGGGAAAGCCCGCTTGCTTCAACAACTCGCGCGCCTTCGCGGGATCGTGCGGTGCGTCTTTCAGCGCCTTGTTATACGACCATTGCGAAGGCGGCATTGGGTTCGTGGCCAGCGTGGCCGCGCCTTCGTAGACGGTCTTGATGATCGCCTGCTTGTCGATCGCCATGTCCAGCGCGCGGCGCACCGTCACGTTGTCGAGCGGCTTGTGCGTCGTGTTGTAGCCGACATAGGCAACGTTGAAGCCCACGCCCGACAACACCGTGAGCTTCGGATTTTTTTTCGCCTCGACGATATCGGCAGGGCGCGCGAACGAGGTGAGTTGGCACTCGCCGCTCGCGAGCTTTTGTTCGCGCACGGCGGCATCGGGCGTGATCGAGAAGACGAGCTTGTCGATATGCACGTCCTTGCGATTCCAATAGCTTGGGTTCGCGTCGTAACGAATGGTCGCGTCCTTTTGATAATCGCGGAACACGAAAGCGCCGGTGCCGACAGGCTTCTGATTCATGTCCTCCGGCCGGCCTTCCTTGAGCAATTGCGCGGCATATTCGGCGGAAAGAATAGACGCGAACTCCATGGCGATGTTGCGCACGAAAACGACATCGGCCGTCTTTAGTGTGAAGCGCACGGTGTTGTCGTCGAGCTTCTCGACCGATGCGATGTTCTTGTCGTAGCCGAGATCGGTCAAATACGGAAAGCTCACCGGGTGCGCCTTCTGGAACGGGTCGTTCGGGTCGATCATGCGTTTGAACGTGAAGACTACATCGTCGGCGTTGAAATCACGCGTGGGCTTGAACCACGATGTCGACTGGAATTTCACGCCGCGTCGTAGATGGAAGGTGAAGGTTTTGGCATCGGACGACTCGTCCCACTTTTCGGCGAGGCCCGGTGTAAGGTCGAGCGTGCCGCGTTTGAATTCGACCAACGTGTCGTAGACGGCGTGCGCGCTGGCGTCGAAGTCGGTGCTGGTGGTGAACTGGGCGGCATCGAATCCGGCGGGGCTGCCTTCGGAACAGAAGACGAGGGTCTTGCTTTGAGCCGATGCGGTCTGCGGCGCGGCGATGAACGCGGCGAGAAGGGAGACGGCAAAACCGCACAGGGCGCGTGCGCTTCTTCGAGTCGGAGCTTTAACCATTGTGCCTCTCTGGGATGGAGATGAGTGGATGAGGCGTACTTTAGCAAGGGATTGGCTTCTAAGTCGTCGAGCGTAATTGCGTGACGCGCTGATCGGGAAGTGGTGTCGCTGCTCGGATTTATAGCCGAGCGTCCAACATAATAAAACTAATGTCTAATAGCGACCGACGATGGATCACATTTTTATCGCTTTACGTTGTAGAACGTGAGTGAATTATCTGTGTCACCATCGAAGCTTTATCTATTGAAGCAGATGCGGCCTTTGGCGAAGAAACCGTCGCGTCGAACGCAAGCAAGTAAAGCCGACGATGCGCGCCAAGTTAGGCTTACGCATCGGGTGCCGTAAAAAATCAGCGCTTTCGAGAAAACAGGCCTCACGTTTCACGCGAGCCTGCCGTAATCGTGAACATGAACTCAAAAACCTTTCTCCCATTCGCTCCCGGCAGCGCCTTGCACGGGAATACTCAATCCGTCGCTTTAGCTGTCGCCGCGCTGCGAAAGGCGCGAGGCAAGCTCAATCCCGACGACGTCACGGCAGGCACGCGCGAGTTCGAAGCGCTTGAACTGGATTTCCTGAGGGATATGATCGATTTTCTGAGCGTCGATCCGAACGAGCACTGCTGGTTCGACGATTAAACGCAACGGCCGCTTCCATCTGCGGCCGTTGATTCGTTTCACCGACTGGCGGGCATTGGAATCCGTGGCGAATCTCAAGCCAATGACCGCCGCCTGAGCACCTCACGCCTCCAACTGCTCCAGCACCTGGCCCTTGGTTTCGATTCCGAGGAAATGCACCGCCAGCGCGGCCAGCAACGGCACCGCGCCGAGCGCATAGAAGGCGAGGTCCATTTGGCCGCCGAGCAGCGTCTTGCCGACGAGCGCCGGCGCGAAGATCGCGGCCACCTTGAGCCATGCGCCGCCAAGTCCGCAGCCGAATGCGCGGATGCTGGTCGGATACAGTTCCGGCGTATAGACATAAGCGGTGATGAAGCCGCACGCCATGAATCCAAGCCCAAGCGCGCAGAACGTCGCGACCACGTAGACGGATTCATGCTGGAACACGCCCGCAAGCACCAGTGAAATCGAGCACAGAACGAACGACCAGTTGATGACCGGCTTGCGCCCAACCTTGTCGACGATCAACGCGCAGGTGAGCGAGCCGATCACGCCGAGCACGGAAGCCGCGACGGCCAGGTTCAACGCGAGTTGCAGCGGTGCGTGATAAACCGTCTTGTAGATGGTAGGCAGCCACGTCGAGAGACCGTACTGAATCACCCCGCACGTCATCCATAACATCGCGACCGCGATGGTGCGTTTTAGATACGCCGGGCCGATCAGATCGAGACGGCGGCGCTTCGGATGGCGCAGCGCCATGGCATCGAATTCGGCGACGTTGCCAAGCGGCGGCAACGGGCCTTTCACCGAGGCCTCGAAGGCGCCGAGCGCATCGCTCGCTTCGCGCATGCGGCCGCGTTCCGAGAGCCAGCGCGGCGATTCCGGCACCAGCGTGCGCAACAGGAAGAACAGCACGAGCGGCACGCCGCCGATGATATACATCGCTTCCCAGCCGAAGCGCGGCACGATCCACGCGCCAAGCCCGTTCGATGCCAATAGTCCGATGGGAAACACGATCTCGTACAACAGCACGAAACGTCCGCGTCCATGCGCACGCGTGATCTCGTTGATGTAGGTCGCCGCCACCGGCAATTCGCCGCCCAATCCCAGCCCCTGCACGATACGCAACGCCACGAACACCGCGAACGAAGGCGCGAAGCCGCACGCGATACTGGTCAGCCCGATGATGCCCGAGCTCCACGCAATGGAACGCACACGCCCGTAACGTTCCGCGAGCGATGGAAACAGGAACGCGCCTACGAGTTGCCCGATCGATCCCGACGCAATCAGAAAGCCCACTTGCCCCGGCGTCAGCCCCCACTTCTGTATCAGAAGCGGCAACGTGGCCGCAATGACGATGACATCGAAGCCATCGAAAAAAGTCGCCGCGCCGATCAGAATCCGGGCGCGCACCTGCATCGCATTGGCGGGCAGCCTCTCGATGCGCGCGATGATCGATCCTTTCGTCACCGGGGAAGCGGCGGCTGCGGCCGCGCCCTCGGCAGTGGTGGCGGTGCCGCCGTGCTCGGCGACCGTATTGCCCATGGTCCTCATGCCTGCTCCTGGGTGATTCGGTAAAGGGGTGATGGTTGTCTCAGGCGAGCGCTTTCGCGGTGTCGGCGAGGGCGGCGAGGTCCACCGCGCGTCCCTGGCTCATCCATTTCTTCGCGACCTTGAGATCGCGCGCCGCGTTGATCGCAATCACGCCGCGCAGCGCGTCGCCATCGAAGAAGAAGAGCGAAGCTCGGCGCGCTTCGAGATCGCCACGTACGACATGTGTGTAGCCGGGCGCGATATCGCCGAGAATCTGCAGATTGACGTCGAATTGATCCGACCAGAACCACGGAATTTCCGCATACGGCGCGCGCACCCCGAGTACGGCGCGTGCCGTGGCAATAGCCTGATTTTGCGCATTGGCCCACGATTCGAGCCGCACGCGACGCTTGAGCCACGCATTAGGATGATTGGCGACATCTCCGCAAGCGAACACGCAAGCGTCCGACGTGGCGCCGAATTCGTCGACGACGATGCCATCGTTCACGTCCAAACCCGCATGTTCGGCAAGCGCCGTGTGCGGATTCAGGCCGATGCCCGCAACCGCAAAATTGGCGTCGTGCGTGCTGCCATCGGCGAGTTGCGCGCGCACGCCGCCTGCATGGTCTTCCAGCGATACGAGCGATGCATTCAAACGCACGTCGACACCGTTATCGCGATGCAGACGCAACAGAAACGCCGATACCGCTTCGGGCACCGAGCGCGCGCATAGACGCGACGCACCTTCGATCACCGTCACATCAACGCCGAGCTTGCGCGCGGTCGCCGCCACTTCGAGACCGATCCAGCCGCCGCCGATCACGAGCAGGCGCTTGCCATGCGACTCGCGCATACGCGTGCCGAGCGCGACGGCGTCGTCGAGTGTGCGCAAGTAGGCAAGATGCGAGGTCTTCACTAGCGCGTCCGGCAGACGGCGTGCCGCGCCGCCGGTCGCGATCACCAGGCGGTCGTAATGCACTTCGCGGCCGCTCGCCGTCCGCACGACGCGCGCTTCGCGATCGATCGATGCCGCGCATTCCGGCTGCCACGCTTCGACATCGAGCGAAGCGAAGGCATCGTGATCGACGAGACGCACGGTGCTTATGTCCGCATCGCCCGAGAGCACGGCCTTCGAAAGCGGCGGACGCTCGTACGGCAGATGGATTTCATCGGCGATCATCACGAGCCGGCCATCGAAGCCTTCCTTGCGCAAGGTCCTGACGATCCAGCCGGCCGCCTGTCCGCCACCGATGACGACCACGGTGCGTGGCGCGTCGAGCACGTTCGAATCAGCCATTTTTACGCTCCGTCATGAACTTGCCTTCCGGCGCCTTCGCGTCCTTCTGACGGCGCGTGTGGCCGTCCAGCCCGCCATCCACGGCCCATTCGGCGAAGACCGTCGGACCTGGCTCGAAATCGCGCGGCTGCCATTCGGGCGTGAGCATGTCTTCATCGGCGTAATACTCGATGAGACCGCCCGCCGGATTTTTGAAGTACCAAAAGTACGCCGATGAAACCGGATGCCGCCCCGGTCCAAGCTGCGTGGCCCAGCCGCAGCGGCTGATATGCAGGCCGCCGCCGAAGACTTCGTGGATGTCGCGAACGGTGAAGGCGACGTGATTCAGGCCGCGTTTGCCATCGGGCAATTGCAGAAGAAAGATGTCGTGGTGCCCGCCGTGCGGCGCGCAACGCATGAACGCGCCGCGACCCGGGTAACGATCGGAGGTCTCGAAGCCGAGCAGCTCGTGATAGAACTTCTCCTGCTCGGCCACGCAGTTCGTGAAGAACACGACGTGTCCCACTTCCACGGGTTCGGCGCGATCGTAGACGGGGCTCGGTGTATCGACACGCAGCGTCTGTCCCCACACGTTCGAAGGCGAACCCTTCACGTCGAGCGCGCGTTTGGTCGTGACGACCACGCGTATCGACATGCCGTTCGGGTCGATACAGGCGACCGCGTCATCGGTCTCGAAGTGACCCGGCTGACCCGCGAAGCGTGTGCGCAATGCGTCGAGCTCCTCGCGCGTGGCGACGCCCCAGGTCACTTCGCGCAGCGTTGGACCGGCTTCGAAGGCGGGCGGCAACGCGGGGTCGTCGGCGAGCGCGAGTTGCACGGCGCAACCGTTGAGCGTTTCGAAGCGCGCGCGCGTCTCGTCGTGGGCGACTTCGCGCAGACCCCAATCCGCGAAAAATCGCCGGCAGGTGCCGAGATCGTTCACGCCGTAAGTGATGCTTTCAATGCCAAGGATGGTCATAGCCGCCTCTTCAGTTCGCCCACGGCAGCGGGGCGTCGTTCAAGCCCCAGTAAAGGCTCTTTTGCTGCATGTATTCGCGCAGGCCCAAATGGCCTTTTTCGCGTCCCATGCCGCTGTCCTTCCAGCCGCCGAATGGCGTCGAAATCGAGAATTGCTTGTAGGTGTTGATCCACACGGTGCCGGTTGCAAGCGTGCGGGCCGTGCGCCACGCGCGCTTGTAGTCGCGCGTCCAGATGCCTGCGGCAAGACCGAACACGCTGTCGTTCGCAGCGCGGATGAGCGCGTCTTCGTCGTCGAAGGGCAGGGCGGCGAGCACCGGGCCGAAGATCTCTTCCTGGCACATGCGCGCGTCGTTGCTCAAATCCTCGATGATCGTCGGTAGATAGAAGAAGCCTTTTTCGCGGCCTTCGCCCGTGGGACGTTCGCCGCCGCACAACACACGGCCGCCTTCGGACTGACCGAGCGCGACGAAGCGTTCCACGGTCTCGCGATGCTGCGCCGTGATGAGCGGACCCATCTGCGTGTTCTCGCGCGTCGGGTCGCCGACACGCAGCTTGCGCGCGCCTTCCACGAGCCGCGCCATGAATTCGCCATATACCTTGCGTTCGACGAACAAGCGCGAACCCGCGATGCACGATTCACCCGACGAACTGAAAATGCCGTATAGCACGCCGTTGACCGCGTGATCGAGGTCCGCATCGGCATAGACAATGGTCGGAGACTTGCCGCCGAGTTCGAGCGATACCGGCATCAACTTCTCCGCCGCGAGTCGCGCGATGCCACGGCCCACTTCGGTGCCGCCCGTGAACGCGACTTTTCTGACGAGCGGATGGCGCACCAGCGCGTCGCCGATCACCGATCCCTTGCCCGGCAACACGCTCACCACGCCTCGCGGCACGCCCGCCTCCTCGCAGATGCGCGCCAGCGCCAGCGAAGCAAGCGGCGTCACTTCGGCGGGTTTGAGCACGACCGCGTTGCCGGCGGCGAGCGCGGGTGCGAGCTTCTGCGCATCGGAGGCGATGGGCGAATTCCACGGCGTGATCGCGGCGATAACGCCGAGCGGTTCGTGCACGCTCATCGTCAGATAGTCGCCGCGTGGGGGCGTCAGCGCTTCTTCGAGTGTTTCGAGACACGATGCGAAATAGCGGAACGTGCTGGCGGCGCTCGCGACGAGCGCGCGCGTTTCGCTGATCGGCTTGCCGTTGTCGCGGCGCTGCAATTGCGCGAGCGCTTCGTGGCGCGCTTCGATCAGGGCAGCGATGCGATGCAGCACCGCCGCGCGCTGATGCGGCTTGAGGCCGGCCCAGTCGTCGCGGCGCCACGCGCGATCTGCAATCTCCACGGCTTCGAGCGCATCGTCGGCGCTCGCCGTGGTGATCTCCGCGTTGACTGATTGATCGGCCGGATAGATGCTCGCGTAACCGTTGCCGCGGCCTTTGCGCCACTCGCCGCCGAGAAAAATCTCGCCAGACGAAACGAGCGAAGTGTCGGGATGATTCATGGTTCTACATGCTCCTCAAATGACGCAGCGTGCAGCGCGATTGCGCAACGCACGAATCGCGCTGAACGCGGTGAGCGCGGACGTCTTGGGATTCGACGGCAGCGGTTTGCCGCACATTTCGAGCGACATCTCGCCGAACGCGCCGCGCGCCACGATGCGATGCACGTTGCGTTCGACTGTCGGATCGGCGATCAGCGTGACGCGCGTGCCATCCAGCCCGAGGCCCGCGAGCGCGATGGTTGCCGCGACGTTCGCGTTCTTCGGATAGAGCCGCGCCGCATCGCGCGCCGTGCCTTCGAAGATCACGGTCTCGACCGTCAGCGCGTGCAGGTCGCAGACGCCTTCGGCGGGCGTGCCGAGCCAGCCGAGCGGCGGCTTGCGGCCGGTGTATTGCACTTCGTCGAGGCCGCCTTCTTTCGCCGATGCCAGCGCGTCCACACCGCCTATCGCGCCGGAAAGCAGCGTGAGCGTGGCCGCGCCTTCGTCGGCGGCGTGCGAGAGCGCGGCGAGCAGGTTTACGTCGGACAGCGCACCGATGGACGCCACCGCGCAGTCCGTACCCGACCTGAGCAGCGGCACCACGTGATCGACGAGCGCCGCATGGCCCGCGCATTCGAGCGCGAACTCGGGATGATGCGAAAGCGCATCGACATGCGATACGACATCGACGCCGTCGCCGAGCAAGGCGCGCACATTGTGGCGATCGCGCTCCGGCACGATCACATGCGAGATGCGCACATGCGGATCGTGATCGAGCGCGCGATACACCGCGCGGCCGATCGCGCCGAAGCCGATCATCGCGACATCGATCGCTTGATGGACATGTCGGGGATCACGCATATTCCGGCTCCTTCGGCTCTTCCTTTTTCACGGGCGGCCCGGCAAACGCGGTCGCGAACGAGCCGACCGAAAGCATGTCCACTTCCACGAGCACGGGACCGTCGATGGCAAGCCCTTCGCGCACGATCTCATCGGCCTGATCGAGCGACGTGATGCGGCGATGCGCGAGGCCGAGACTCGCGCAAAACTGCGCGAAATCCGGTTGATGCAGATCGACGAACATGCGCCTACCGCCGTACTGCGCGTCTTGAATGTTGCGGATGACGCCGTAGCACTGGTCGTTCATCAGTACGATCATGACGTTGGCTTTTTCCTGCACGGCGGTGGCGAGTTCGCCTACGTTCACCATCAAACCGCCATCGCCGACGAGCGCGACGGTTTTCTTCGCCGCGCACGAAAGCGCCGCGCCGATGGCCATCTGCATGCCCTGACCGATGCCGCCGCCTAGCGCATGCACGCCCGCGCGCGGGTTGAAAATCTTCAGCAGCCGATTGCCCCACGTGCTGTTCGAGATGGTGACGTCGCGCACCCAGTTGTAGTCGCGGCCTACCGCGCGTTGCAGCGAATCCACCAGACGCTTGTACGGCCCGAGTCCCTTCGATACTTCCGCCACCGCGACTTCCCGCGCGGCGGCAAGATCGCCCGCGAACGTCTGATCGACGCGCAAGCGGCCCTCGAGCAACGCGGCGAGTTCGTCGAGCACGGTGGCGGCATCGCCATGCACGAAGAGTTCGTTGCGGTAACCCCGGTTGTCGGCGAGTGCGTCGGCATCGATACGATAGAGCGGCCATGGCAGCGCGAGCTTGTACTTGAGCGTTTCGTTGCCGCGCAGACGCGAGCCGACGACCACGAGCGCGTCGCACGTCTTGTAAAACGCTTCGACGGAAGGATGCACGTTGAACGCGCCGAGCGTGGCCGGATGATCCTCGGGCAACACGCCACGCCCCTGCACGCTCGTGACCACGCCGAAGCCCAGCTTCACCAGACGCTCGACCGCCGCGCGCGCGTGACGCGTGCCGCCGCCAAGCCACAGGAGCGGGCGCTTCGCTTGCGTCAACGCTTCGGCGAGTTGCTGCACGCGCAGAGTGTCGTGCGTGAGCATGCCGACGTGCGGTGCGGCGAGGTCCGCCGGCCATTCGATCTGCGCCGCCTGAATGTCGATGGGAATCTCGACGCTCACCGGACCCGCAGGCGCGGTCAGCGCGACGCGCACGGCTTCGCGGATGGTCGGCAGCGCGGTCTCCACGGTGCGTACACGAAACGCCGCCTTGGAGATGGAATGCAGCATCGCCAATTGATCCGGCGCTTCGTGGATATACGCGAGGTCCTGGTCGAGATACTCGGTTTCGATCTGACCGGTGATATGCAGCAGCGCGGTGCCCGCCGTCAGCGCTTCGACCATCGCGCCTGCTGCATTGCCCGCCGCCGTGCCGGTCGAGGTGAACGCCACGCCCAGTTCGCCCGACACGCGCGCAAGACCGTCGGCCATGTTGAGCGCGCCGGCTTCCCCGCGTGCGCCGACGTAGCGGATGTTGCCGCGCCGGCCGATGGCGTCGAGGATCGGCATGTTGTGGATCGAGATGACGCCGAACGCCGTGCGCACGCCGCATTGTTCGAGAAACGCGGCGATCAGTTCGCCGACCGTGGTGGTTTTAGACATGTCGGGCAAAGCCTCCAGAAACATCGATATGACTGCCGGTCGTGTAGGACGACAACGGCGAAGCAAGATAAAAGAGCGCTTGCGCGGCTTCTTCGGGAAGACCGAAGCGGCCGAGCGGAATGTTTTTCTTCCGCGCGAGCTCGGCGGTCCATTGCTCCCAGCTCTGACGCGGTTCGGGCTGCGCATCGAGATAGTGTCGATAGCGGCGCTTCCACTGTCCCGATTCCACGATGCCGATGAGGATCGAATTCACGCGGATGCGCTCGGGCGCAAGCTCGGTCGCTAGCGACTTGACGAGACTTAACACGCCCGCACGCGCCGATGACGTCGCGACCATGTGCGCCTCGGGCTGCAGCGCGAGCAGCGAATTCACGCAGACTATCGCGGGCGAGGGCGCATCCTTCAACATCGGCAGGAAAGCGCGCGTCGGACGGATGATGCTGAAGTACTTGAGGTCGAGCTCGTCGCGCCAGGCGTCGTCGGTGGTATCGGCGAAGGTGGACACGCGGCCCTGTCCCGCGTTGTTCACCAGCATGTCGACGCGGCCGAAGCGCTCCATGACGCGCGCCGCGAAAGCGTTCACCTGTTCGGCATCAAGCACGTCGCAGCGGGCCGCGAGCAACGGCGTATCGGGGAACTGGCGCTCGAGTTCGGCCTGCGCGGCGTCGAGGCGTTCGCCGTTGCGGCCGCAGATGGCGACTGCCGCGCCCGCGCGCAGGAAGAGTTGCGCCGTCGCGAAGCCGATACCAGACGATCCGCCCGTGATTACCGCAACCTTATCCGTGAGATCGATCTGAATCATTGCAACCCCAGAGACTTCATATAGCGGCTCGACGCGGCGGTCCGCGCGGCCGGACGATAATTCAGACGCATGGAGAGCGCATCGGCGGCTTCGCGGACCCGGTCGATGAGACCGCTTTCGAGCAGCGCGGCATCGATCTCCGGACGCGGGATCGTCGTCGTGATGACGGCAACGATGCGCCCCGTGTCGTTACGCACCGGCGCGGTCACCACCGAAATGCCGCGCTCGAACGATGACTGGCTGGTGGCGAAACCGCGTTCGGCGTCTTCCTTCACGCGTTCGAAGAGTTCCTCGACCGTTTCTGGCGTCGCCTTCGTAAAGCGTTCCAGATGCGGCTCGGGATAAAGCGCGCGTAGCTCGTCGAGCGAAAGATCACCCATCAGCACATGACCGTGCGTGGTCGCATGAGCGGGCAGACGCGTGCCGACATTCACCTTCACCGAGCTGAAGATCGGCGCGTGACTTTGCGCTTTCGCCACGAACACGACATCGCGGCCATCGCGAATCAGGATGTGGCTCGTGAGGCCGGTTGCATCGCGCAAAGCCTCGATCACGGGCAAGCCGAGATCGGTCAGTTCGAGCGAACTGAGGTATTCGAAGCCGAGGCGTAATACGGCGACGCCCAGCCGGTAATTGCGGTCCTTGTCCGCGCGCTCCAGAAAGCCCAGCGATTCGAGCGTTTGCAAGAGGCGAAACACCGTCGTGCGTGGAATGCCCAGACGCCGCGACAGTTCGGGCGCGCCAAGCACAGGCTCACGGGGCGAGAATTCGGTGAGAATCTTGAGGCCGCGTTCGAGTCCCGGCACGATGTAAGTCGGTTCGGCCTTGTCGGCGTCGTCTGCGCCGAACGTCTCCGGTTTCATTGTTTGTCCTTCGTCTTTCATGGTCGATCCGCGCTAGTGCAAAACGATTCGATCAGCGCCGTATAAGCGCCGGGCGTTTCGACATAACCTGCGTGGCCCGCGTGCGGCATCACCTGCAAGCTCACGCGTGCCGCTTGCGCGATGCGCTCGCACGCAACGGGCGGCGTGATCGCGTCATGCGCGCCGACGGCCACGGCCACGCGTCCTTCATAACGTGCAACGTCCGCTGCAAGATCCGCGTTGGCGAGCAGATGCGTCGCTTGCGCATAGCCGGCAGGAACGATGCGCGCCATGTTCCAGCGCACCCAGTCGCGCGCGGCATCGTCCGCATCGGGCGACAGCATGTTGGCGCTGCGTTCGCGTGCAAGGCCTTGCGCACCCAGTTCGGCGAGCATCGCCAGACGCGCGTCGCGTTTCTTTTCACGCTCTTCCTTCGATGCCGCGCCATATCCCGCCGCCGGCGATATCAGCAGCAAGCCCGCGACGCGCCCTTGCATGCGCGCTGCAAACGAACCCGCGATGATCGCGCCGAGCGAATGACCGACAAGCACGCAACGCGGGATATCGAGCGCATCGAGCCATGCCGCAAGCGCTTGCGCATAATCCGCCGCATGCGGCTGCGCGCTTGCCACGGGCGTCGATACGCCATAACCCGGCGTGTCCCATGCGAACACACGGCGATGCGCGCCGAGTGCGTCGAGTTGCCTAAGCCACGACGCCGCGCCCGAACCGATACCATGCAGAAGCACCACGGGCAGGGTGCGCAGGTGCGCGGCACCTGCCTTGTGATAACCCGTGACACCATGAGCGGTATGGATACGCGCTTCGGGAAACTGCGCGAGCGCGTCGAGGTAGGTGAGCGTGCGAGCGGTCATGGCGGGTCTCAACGCTTGAGCTTGGCGAGCGGCGAGTCCGGCGGATACGTCGGCGTAATGGGCTTGGCCGCGCCGAGCATCACGCACATGAGCGCGTCTTCCTCGCCGATGTTGATCTCCGTGCGATACACGCCCGGCGGCACCGAAATGAGATCGCGCTCGCCGATCACCGTTTCCCAGGTTTCGCCGTCCTTCTCGCAAACCACTTTCATCTTGCCGCGCAATACGAAGAAGATTTCCTCGACGTCCATGTGGATATGGCTCGGTCCGATGTTGCCGGCGGGAATGACCATCGTCGAGAAGGTGAAGCCGCCTGCGGGAACCGTGTTCATGTCCTTGGCGACACCGGTGCCGCCCGTGCCGACATAGCGCATCTGCGCACGGCGATACTTCGGGTCGTAGTCAGCCTGAAACTTAAGCGCGTCCCAGTCGTAGCGCCGCGTGTCGAGGCGCGCGACGCGCGTGGTCATCCATTGATCGAAGCTCGCGCCAGCGGGCTGCTCCCACGATTTGCGTTCGATATCTGCATCGGCCATCGTCAATCTCCAGGTGTTCGAATGAGGTAGAAGTCAATTCATCGCGAAGCCGCCGTTGACCGGCAGCAATTGGCCCGTCACGAAACGCGCGGCGTCCGAGAGCAGGAACAGCACAGGGCCGTTCACGTCGTCGGGTACTTGCGCACGCGTGAGCGCGCGGCCCTTCAGGTAATACTCGTGACGCTCGGCGGGAACGTAGGCGGTCGCCTCGACTTCGGTGAGGCCGGGCGCAATGGCGTTGACCGTCACGTTGCGGCCGCCGAATTCGCGGGCGAGGGAACGCGTCATCGCAATCACCGCGCCCTTGCTCGCAACGTAGGCAAGAAGCTTCGGTGCGCCCCACAACGCTGTATCCGAAGCGATATTGACGATGCTTCCGCGCCCCGACTCCGCGAGATGCGGCAGGCATGCCACACTCATCAGCCATGCGCCGCGCACGTTGACGTTCATGACGGCATCCCAGGTCGCGGGCGTCAGCTCTTCCGCGGACTTGCCGCCCGAGTTGGTGATCGCGGCGTTGTTGATGAGGCCGTCGATACCGCCGAGCGTCTGCACGCTCGCCGCCACGCACGCTTCGATGCTTGACGGGCCTGCCAGGTCGAGCGCGATGAAATGCGCGTCGTGGCCCGCTTCTCTGAGCGATCGCGCGAGCGCTTCGCCTTCGGCACGCAGGACATCGCCGAAAGCGACCCGCGCGCCTTGTTTGGCGAGCGCCGTGACGAACGCTGCGCCGAGTCCGCGAGCGCCGCCGGTCACGAGTACGCGGCGGCCTTTGAGCGCGTCACGCATGAACGTGCTCCGCGTCCTTTGCACTCGTTTCCAGCGCGGCCAAATGCTGCTGCGCGCGTTGCTTCAGAAGACGCCGAACGCGCGTCATGCCGACATCGTGCTGATAGAGAAATTCGTGATCGCGCGCGTTGGGCGCAAGGCTTTCGAGCACGTAGCGGTCTTGTTCCAGCACGGCCCAGTGCAGCCCTTCCAGACGATTGCGATACAGGAAACGCCATGCGTCGCGCTGCCAGCCGGACACCTTGCGTGTGCGCCAGAAGTAGACCTGGCAGTTGTCTTCGTCCACGGGCGTCGCAAAACCGATGATGCCGAAGTTGCCGCCCGGGCCGAACTTCTTCTTGTAGGGAATAGCCAGGCGCATCCACAGACAGGCGGTTTCGCCGAGTTCCACCCAGTCGAAATTCACGTCGCGCTGATTCACCTTTTCGAACATGAGACCGGTGTCGGTCTTGCGCACGCGCATGTCGGCCTGCTTGTCGCCTTCGGCCATCGAATGCGAGGTCGCGTGAAGATATGCGCCGTGCATCGGGTCCATGACGTTATCGATGGCGTACTGGTAATTGCACTTCCAGTGCGACATGCAAAGAAAGCTCGCGTATTCCTCGCCGACGAGTTCTTCCGGCAGCACGAGCGGCGCGGGTTCCTGATTGGCGTCGTCGCCGAACCAGAGGAAGATCGCGCCGGCGCGCTCCTCCACCGGATACGACTTCACGCACTTCTGTCCTTCGAGCGGGCACGCGGAAACGGCCGGCACTTTCTGCACGGTGCCGCTGCCATCCACTTCGATACCGTGATACCAGCACGCCACGCTGCCGCCGAGATTCCACCCGAGCGACAGCCGCGCGCCGCGATGCGGGCAGCGATCTTCGAGCGCATGTACATGGCCTTCGTTATCGCGCCACAGGACGATCTGATCGCCGAGACGCGTGAGCCCGATAGGCGCATTCGCCACTTGCCAGCTCGGCGCCACGGGATACCAGTAATTACGCAGACCGCGATCCAGATAGCGCTGGACGGGATCGGCGGTCGAGATTTGCTTGAGGGACGTCATGGGGATCTGCTCCGGATTCGATGTCGTTTTGTCAGTGCCGCCGCGTCATTCCGCGAGCGTGCGCAACTCGGCGGCGAGACGTTCGGTGGTCCAGGCCGCGCCTTCCGGCGTGCGAAAGCCATCCTTGTTCAAGCCTGCGGCCACCTGATCGAGTTCCAGCGCACCGGCTTCGAACACGCGTTCGAGGGCATCGCCGAAATCGTTCTCGTACTGGGTCGGTTCCGCCTTGCGCGTCTGCCAGACGAAGTTTTCGGTTTGTCCGGGCTGCTCGATCACGCCCTTGCCCGCGACGTTATTCGGTTGCGGCGCGAGCCACGGCTTGAGATGCGGATTGAAGCTCACGATTTTTTCCATGTCACGCCACCTTGATCTGGATTTCTTCACCGGCCAGACGCACCGAATACATCTTCAGGTCGCGTCCGCCGGGCTCTTTCATGCATTTGCCCGTGGGGATGTGAAACACCGCTTCGTGCAGCGGACATTCGACGGTGTCGCCATCGATAAAACCCTGCGTCAGCAGCGCATACGCGTGCGGGCAGACGTTTTCGAGCGCATACACCTCATCGCCGACTTTGTAGATGCCGATTTCCGCGCCGTCGTCGAGCTTGAACTCGATCGGCGCGTCTTCCGACAGGTCGCCGGCATGACCGGCGCAACGCCACTGTTCTGCCATCTCTCACCTTCCTTGGGATCGTGTTGCGTTCCACCTAAGGAACATCAGTTTATGTATGGGCATTATAGGAGTGCTTTTGCCGCGACAAAATAAAAATCCGCCGCTCTAGGTGAAAACACCGAAGCTGCGTCTTAAAAATGTGCGTTCGATCTCGCCTCCAACGCGCCTAGAGTGCGCTTCGACGTTGATTCAGAAGCATTTTTCCTGCCGGAGTGACGATCCTGTAGCCCCGTTGGACGTTTCCGACCGCGTCGCAAAATTATTATTTCCGCGCTAAAAAGCTCACTATACTTTCCATAGGCAGGACGTTGATCCTTATATGGAACATAAATATGGATCAGCGCGATGCCTTCCGAAGCACGGTCATCGAAGGCCGTCCGGGATGCGGTCAAGCGCTACGAAACGGCAAAGGAAAGAAGCGGAACGGGTCCGCTCTTGAACCACACGGTTAGGAGGACGAAGGGTGAAGCACATCATCGCAGCGGGGCTGCTCGGAGCCGGGATCGCAACCGGCGCGGCGGCGCAAAGTACAGTGACGCTTTACGGCAGCCTCGATGCCGGCATCGCGTACGTGAACAACGTGGGCGGACATCCAAAGTGGATGGAAGAGCAGGGCAACATGCAGCCGGATCGTTGGGGCTTTCGGATCGTCGAGGATCTGGGCGGCGGGCTTAAGGCGGTGGCGCAACTCGAAAACGGCTTTTATACGAATACCGGAACCTTCGCGAAGGCCAACACGCTGTGGAATCGGCAAGCCTACCTCGGTCTCGATCAGAACAACGTGGGCACGCTGACGTTCGGGCATCAGACGCCATTCAGCTTCGACATGCTCGGACCGCTTTCGACGGCCTATCTCGCGGCAAGCTGGTACGCGTTCCATCCGGGCAATCTCGACGAACTCGCCGATACGGGCGTGGTGCCGTACGACAACTCGGTCAAATTCCGCTCGGCGAACTTCTATGGCTTTTCCGCCGGCGCGATGATGGGCCTAGGCAACACGACGAACTTTTCCACGGGCAGGAACCTCGGTTTTGGCGTCTCGTATGCAAACGGTCCGTTCAAGGCGGCCGCGACTTACGCGAACGAGCATAACCGCACCCCGTCCATCGTCACGACGGGCATCAACACCTTCCAGGGCGTTGCATCCGCGAGTTACGTGGCGGACAAGCAGGAAGTGATGGGCGCGGGCGCGTCATACGAGATCGGCAAGTTTCTCGTGCATGGGCTTTATACGCGTGTGAAGCTGGAATCGAATGGCTTCTCGAACACCTTCCAGTCCTACGATGCCGGTCTCACCTACAAGCTCATGCCCGACAACTGGATCGCGGGCGGCGCGGCCACCACGACTTTCGCGGGCGGACGCTGGACGCAATTCGAAATCGGCGAGATCTATTTGCTGTCGAAGTCCACGCAGCTATACGTCAATGCGCTCTACGAGCACGCCACGTCGGGCGCCAAGGCGGCGTTCTTCACGGCGGGCGTGTCGAGCACGGCCAATCAGGTGATCGTGCTCGCGGGCATTCATCACTCGTTCTAGCGGGAGAGGAGCCGCGCGGTCGGATCGTCGGGCGATGGGCGGTAGTTCAGCCGCGCGGACAGATCGATGGCCGCGCCGCACACCGCTTCGATAAGCGGGCGCTTCTCCTCGTCCCGCCCGATGTCTGAGCGCGGCACGGTCGCCGTGACGGCCGCAACGATGGCACCCGCGCGGTCGCGCACCGGCGCCGTGACCACCGAAATGCCGCGCTCGAACGACGCCTCGCTTAGACCATAGCCAAGCGTCGCGCACTCGCGGACGCGCTCGTACAGTTCATCGACGGTAACGGGCGTGCGGTCCGTGTACTGCTCGAGCCGCTCTTCCGGATAAAGCGTGCGAAGCGCCTCGCGCGTCAGGTCGCCCATGAGTACGTGACCGTGCACGGTCGCATGAGCGGGCAGGCGCGTGCCGACCTGCACCTTCACCGAACTGAACATGCGCTCGTGACTCTGTGCCTTGGCGATAAAGACCACGTCACGCTGATCGCGGATCAGCAGATGCGTGGAAAGGCCGGTGGCATCGCGCAGGCGTTCAAGCAACGGTGTGCCAAAGTCGGTCAGTTCGAGCGAATTCACATATTCGAAGCCGAGTCGCAAGACCGCGACGCCCAGCCGGAAATTGCGGTCGCCATTCACGCGTTCGAGAAAGCCGAGCGATTCGAGCGTCTGCAAGAGGCGAAACGTGGTCGTGCGTGGAATGCCGATGCGGCGCGACAATTCCGGCGCGCCGAGCACCGGCTCACGCGCCGAAAATTCAGCAAGAATGCGCAGGCCTCGTTCGAGCCCTGGCACGAGATAGTTGGCGCCTGCCGTGGACGCGTCCGCTTCCCCGTCGGGGCGGAAGTCCGCGTCGGTTTCATCTTGTCTGCCTGAAGCCATGATCGGCGGTCGTCTTCATTGTTATTCGAGAGATGGCAATGATAACGCGCGGGCTGACTAGGCAAGCCGATCGTCGAAAGTGCGCGTTTGCGATTCGACCTGCGCGCCCCCCCGATATCGAGAGCACCGAAAAGGTGCTTTCCATGCTTTCCACAAGCGAATGTCGGTACTTCTTTCATATAAAAATCATTTTCAAACCGAAACCGCTCTTTGCCAGGAAACGTTTGCTCAGGATTTCTTGCGACCTGCCGTTAAGTGAATCAGGCGCCTTGTTCTCCTTGGTTCTTCTCCGTATGGGCGGAACGCGCCGATGCCAATGGGGCAACGCACGGTCTTAAGGACCCGTGCCTTGATTCGAATCAACGCGGGCGAGATTAATGAGTGTAGCGACCAGGTTGAATTTCACGCCGCGTGCATTGCGGCCGCCCGCGCGCGAGATGCCGAGCGTCGGTGTCGAACACGCGCCACCGCCTCGACGGCCCGGCGGCTTGCCGACCTGGGTCATCGTCGTGGCATGCGTCGCGGCATTCGCGGTCGTCGCCGTGCTGGCGATGGTTCGCATCGACCTCGAAGCGCAGTTTTGCCTGGCGTTCGCCACGCTCGCCGTGATGGTCGTGCTGCGCCGCTCGCGTTTCATCGAACACACGCGACTCTTCTTCCTCTTGTGTTCCGCTTTCCTTTCGATGCGCTACGTCTGCTGGCGCACCACCTCGACACTTGGCTATAACGGTTTCGCCGACTTCATCCTGATGATGATGATGTACGGCGCGGAACTCTACGGCATCGTGCTGACGCTGGGCGGTCTGTTCGTCAATAGCCGGGCGCTGGAGCGCCCAGGCGTGCCGTTGAACCGCTCGGCCGGCCCGCTGCCGACCGTCGACGTCTACGTGCCTTCGTACAACGAGCCGCCGGAGATGCTCGAGATCACGCTGCGCGCCGCACTCGACATGCGCTATGACCGCGAGCGCGTGAACGTTTACTTACTCGACGATGGCGGCACCGAACAAAAGCGCACGCAGACCGATCCGGTCAAGGCTGCCGCCGCGCAGGAACGCGCCTTGACGCTCTCCCTGCTCGCCGCGCGGCATGGCGCACAGTACTTGAGCCGCGAGCGCAACGAGCACGCTAAGGCGGGCAACATCAACGCGGCGCTCGCCAAAACCAGCGGCGAACTCATCGTGATCTTCGACGCCGATCACGTGCCGACCGCCGATTTCCTCGAAAAGACCGTCGGTCATTTTCAGCGCGACAGTGAGCTGTTCCTGTTGCAGACGCCGCACTTTTTCAGCAATCCCGATCCGCTCGAAAAGAACCTCGGCATGTTCGGCAAGATGCCGCCCGAGAACGAGATGTTCTACTCGGTGATTCAACGCGGTCTCGACTTCTGGAACGCATCGTTCTTCTGCGGTTCGGCGGCGGTGCTGCGCCGCAAGTGTCTGATGGAGATTGGCGGCATTACGGGCACGTCGATTACCGAGGATGCGGAAACGGCGCTGGTGCTGCACGCACGCGGCTATCGGAGCGCCTATCTGAACGAACCGCTGATCGCCGGATTGCAGCCGGAAACCTTCGCGAGCTTCGTCGTTCAGCGCGTGCGCTGGGCGCAGGGCATGATCCAGCTTCTTCTCTTTCGCAATCCGTTGCGCATGAAAGGGCTCAAGCTCGCGCAGCGCATCTGTTACTTTTCAAACGCGTTCTTCTGGTTCTTCTGCTATGCGCGCGTCGTGTTTCTGCTCGCGCCCGCACTGTATCTGCTGTTCGGTTTGCAGTTCTATAACGCGACGCTGCCCGAGTTCTTTGCATACGGTCTGCCGCAGATGGCCGGCGTGATCCTCACGACGGATTATCTCTTCGGCAAGTATCGCTGGACGCTCATCTCCGAAGTCTACGAAATGCTGCTGTCGTTGTTCTCGCTGCGCGGCGTGATCGCCGTGCTGCTCAATCCGCGCGCGCCCACCTTCAACGTGACGCCCAAGGGCGAGCAAAGCGACGCGGATCAGATTTCCGAACTCGCCGGGCCGTTCTACGCGATGTATCTCGGCGTGCTGATTTCCGCCATCGTCGGCGTATGGCGTCTGATCGACGGCGACACGCAGCGCGGCGTGATCGCTTCGTCGGTTGCGTGGAGCGTGCTGAATCTCGTGCTGCTCAATGCGTGTATCGGCGTGCTGTACGAACGCCGTCAGCGCCGCGTCGCGCCGCGCGTCCCCGCCGACATTGCCGGCACGCTTCTGCTGCCGAAGTCCGCCAACGCGGATGCGGCAACACCCGTCCGCTCGTTTTCTCCGGCGTTCGGCTGCCATATCGTCGATCTCTCGGCAGGCGGCGCGAAGCTCATCGTGCCATTCGACGCCGAGTCTTCCATTCCGCGCGGTTCGCCCGCGACGCTCGATGCCTTCGATGCCGCGCGTGGTTGCCACAGCCAGTTGCCGGTAATCGTGCGCGGCGTGTTCGAGCGCGGCGACGGCACGTGCGCGGTCGGCGTCGAGTTCGCCGATCGTAGCGTCGAAGGCTTGAGCGACCGCGTGTCGCTCGTCTATGGCGACAGCGGCCGCTGGCGCAGTTTCCGCGACGGCCGCAACAAACGCATCGGCATCCGGCGAGGTCTCGGCCTCGTCGTGCGGCTCGGCACCGTGCACGCGCTCGCGCACTACCGGACCTTTTTCACCGCGCTCCTGCGCTATGTCGCGAAACGGTTGTCGCAGCGACGGCGTGATCTGCGTGGCGTCGTCACGCAAGCGAAGTCTTGACTGGATCTTCACCATGTTTGCCATTCGAAAAACCATGATTGCCGGCTGGGCGGCGTGCGCGATTTTCGGCGCGACGGCAGAGGCGGCATCGCATGCGCCGAAAGCCGCATCCGCGCCGCTCGCGGCCAATGCCGACGCCACCGCCAACGCAAACGCGACGGCGGCATCGTCGCCCGTGTCGCTTGCGACCTACGCGAATCTGTCGGGCCCGATGCGTATCGTTGGCGCGTCCGCTTCACGTTCGGTCAGCGTGCCCGTGTCTGCGCGTGAAGCGGTGCGCGGCGCGACGCTGCATCTGGTCGCGTCCAACTCGGTGTCCTTGCTCGGGGAACGCTCGCAGCTCGTCGTGCGCGTCAACGATCGCGCAATCGCACAGTTTCCTCTTTCGCCGCGTCAGCCGGAACTGACTGCCGACATCCGCGTGCCCGCCGAACTGCTCCGCGCCGGTTATAACAATTTGACCTTCCAGGTCGCGCAGCATTCGACCGAGAACTGCGAAGAACCGAATGCGCCGGAACTATGGACCGAAGTCGATACCAGCGCGTCGACCTTTGCCGTCGATACGGAATTGCGCCCGCTCACAAGCACGCCGCCGCAGCTTGCCACGCTCGACGATCTGATCGATCCGAAGCAGAACGCGCAGCGCTCCATCGCGATCGTCAACGCGGCCCATCCGGTGACGGACTCGCAGCTTTCGAGCGGCGGTCTGCTTGCTCAGGGCGTCGCGTTGCGGCTGCGTTACAGGAATGCCGATCTGCGCGTGCTCGATGCGCAAGCGGGCGAGGGCGCGGGCATGTTGCGTGGCCTCGATCTCGCGTCGCTCGCCAACGCCGACGTACTCCTGATCGGCAAGCGCGACACGCTTGCGCCGTATCTCGATGCAGCCATGCTGGAGCGTATCGGCGGCGCGTTTCTCGGCGTCTATCCGAAGCCCGACGATCCGCGACATTTCGTGCTGCTCGTCGCGGGACGTACCGATGAAGAAGTGAATCTGGCCGCGCGCGTGTTCTCGCACGCGGAACTGCCGCTGCCGCGCCGCGCCGAAATGACGGCCGACGGTTTGACGGAAGCGCGCATGGACGGCGCGAAGGGTGGTGACGCGCTGTCCGGCACGAAGCCGTACTCGCTGCGCGATCTAGGCTTCCGCAGCACGACGCTCGGTGTGGGCTCAAGCGCCGATGTGACACTGACCTTACCCGCCGATGCCTACGCGCCGGAAAACGCGCAGGCCGTGCTGACGCTCAACTTTGCCGAAGGCGCGCGCATGCGTTCGGACTCGGTGCTGAACCTGTACCTGAACGACCGCTTCGTGCAGGCCGTCGCGCTGGATCAGCAGCAGGGCGCGGTGGTCAACCGCTATCGCGTGTCCGTGCCGTTGCAGCGCTTCCAGCCGGGCGCCAACGTGCTCTCGCTGCGCCCGGTGCTCGTGCCGCTCGTGACCGATCGCTGCACGCTGCGTCAGTCGGCCAATCTGCAACTGTCCTTGTTCGACGATTCCACCATCGAGCTGCCGCCCATGCTGCACTTCACGAATCTGCCGGACCTTCGGCGTTTCGCGGAAAGCGGCTTTCCATACACGCGCCGCGCCAATGGCGCCGATCTCGCGATTCAGCTCAACGCGCGCGACGACGACACGCTGAACGCCGCGTGGTCGCTCCTCGGCAAGCTCGCGCAGAAACAGGGCAGGCCGCTGACCGCCGCGCAGATCACGGCGGGCGTGCCGGGCGTGGGCCGGCAGACCATCGTCGTCGGCGCGGGCGCCGAGTTGCCGCGCGCGGCGCTCAACGGCGCGCCGTGGGCGCCGGGCAAGTCCATGCGCTTTGCGAGCAACGAGCCCGCACCGGCCGAGCCCACGCTCGCCGACAGCATCTGGGCACGCGTGGCGGGCGTGTTCGGCAAGCCGGCCTACGCGGCGGACATCGCGCCCGACATGGTGCTCGACGGCGATATGAAGTTGTCGCGTCAATTGCTCGTGATGCAGTATCGCAGCGCCGCGAGCAAAACCACCGCGACGACCACGCTTTTGACGGCCGCGACGCCTGCCGAATTGCTGCATGGCGTGCAGCAGCTGATCGCGCCGCAGCACTGGGGATCGCTCGATGGCGACGTGAGCGTCGTCAGCTTCGACAGCGACGCGCTTTGGACGACGCGCGTGAGCCGTCGCTACGAAGTCGGCGAGATCGGCGCGTTCGATCATATCGGCTACGAAGTATCGGCACATCCGTGGATGGCTTACGGCGTGCTGGCCGGGGCGCTTGCGATGCTCGCGGCGCTCACGGCGTTGCTGTTGCGTCGTTATCACCGCAAGCATCATGTCGATTCGAGAAGCTGATCGGCGCAATGCGCTCGCCGAATTGCTCGTGCGGGAAACGGCCTTGTCGATGAGCGTCATCGGTCCGCGCAATCCTTACAGGATGGGTCGCG
Organism: Caballeronia sp. GAWG2-1; assembly: GCF_023631405.1. Classification (NCBI taxonomy): domain Bacteria; kingdom Pseudomonadati; phylum Pseudomonadota; class Betaproteobacteria; order Burkholderiales; family Burkholderiaceae; genus Caballeronia; species Caballeronia sp. GAWG2-1. The sequence continues at coordinate 3,000 of NZ_JALQDD010000027.1, read as the reverse complement.
ACATGCCGCGCCACCGTGCGCGCTTTACACCGGCTGTAGGTGCGCGGCTCGCGACGGCATTGCTTTGCGTTGCCGCGTTGCCGTCCGCCGCGGTCGCGGCAGGCGGGCAGGGGAACGTGGTTTCGGCGGAGCGTGGCGTCATGCCGGGAGTGGCCGCGAGTGCGGCTAACGCGGCCAGTTCAACGCGTGCGCCAGGCGTGAAGGGCGCAGCGAGTGCGGCAAACGCGAGGAACAGCGCGAACTCGACGAGCACCATCAAGGAAGTCCAGCAACAAGCTCAAACGAACGTTCTCGTGCACGCAATGCCGCGCACGCCGTCCGGCGATCCGACGGCGGCTCACGCTTCAAGCATGCGCACGCCCGCCATCAAAGCGCCCGGCGCGCCCGACGAGCGTCCGCTCTGGAACCTCTTGCACGCAAGGCGCCTCGCCGATTTCGACGCGATGCTCACACGCGTCGAGCGGCGTTTTCCTGCGTGGTCACCGCCCGCGAGCCTCGTCGCAGAACGCACCCGTCAGCAGCGTGACGCGCAAATCCAGCGCTCGCTCGCGGGCGATGTCGCCTTGCTGCGCGCGCAGATTGCCAGCGACCCCGATGCGTTCGGCTGCGCGCACATCGACCGTGCATGGCGAGCGGGCGAACTGCTTGCCGCCGCGGGCGATGACGGAGCGGTCTACGCGCTCTATCGGCCGATAGTCGCCGCTTGCACGTCCGATGTGAATCGCGTGGTCACGCTGCAGCGCGCGACGCAGCAGTTGCCCGCCGCACAGGCCGACGCATTGATCGACATCGAATGGAAGCAAGGGAGTCGCGGCGAGCCCGCCGCACGCGATTTCGCGCTCCTGCGCAATGCGCGCGTGCTCGATGCATCATCGACATGGGCGACGGACGCGGCAAGCACGAAGCGCACGCTCGCCGAACTCGCGCCGTCGATCCGCGACTCGCGCGATGGGCCGTCCGCCATGCGCGCGGGTTGGCTCGAACTCGCACAGAACGACTACGTCGCAGCCGCGCAATGGTTCGAATTCGCGAGCGACTGCGACAAAGCGACCTTGAACGACGCGATGCTGGGCCTCGCGCAAGTACGCATGGCGCAAGGCGATCTCGATGATGCCGAGCGCCTGATCGAGTCACCCTCGCTCGCCACCGATTCGCGTACGCGTCCGCTGCGCGCGGAAGTTGCCATGGCGCGTGCAAGCGATGCGTACCGGCAAGCGCGCTATCGCGATAGTCTGACGGCGCTCGACGCCGCGCAAGACGCGGGCGCGGCCGATGAACGCGTCGAGCCGTTGCGCGGCTGGAATTTCTTTGCGCTGGGCGACTATGCGCAAGCGGAGCGCGTGTTCGAGGCGAATTATCAGCAACATCATGACGACGACAGCGCCGAAGGCCTTGCGCTGAGTGCGAAAGCGCAAGGGCGTGGTCATCGCGCGACGCATACCGAAAGCGCCGATACGGGGCCGTTGCCCGCTTACACCGCGGCGCTCGACGCGCAGCATCTCTATTACCAGAAGCAGTTCGTCGAAGCAGAGCGCATGTGGCGCAATGCGATTGCGGGCAACGCCGACGCGCAGCGCATCGCGCACTATCTGCCCGCCGATCTCACCGGCATCGACGCGCCGTCGATCACCGCCGGTTTGGGCTGGGCGAATCACGCGGGCACGCGCGGCGAGAACCGCTTGACGGTGTTTTCGCCGACGCTCGATGCCGAATGGTTCGACGCATCGCGCTCATACGAACTGCGCTATCGCCAGTTGTTTCTGAACAGCGGCACGGGCAACGTCAACGCCGAAGAATTGCAGGGCAAGCTCACACAGACCGTGCGTCTGGGCGATGATCGCCTCGACGTCCATGCGATGGCGGGCGCAACGCAGGGCGGACCGTTCGGCGCATCCTTTCAGGGCGAGGCGGGCGTCGGCCAGACGACGTCGTGGGGCGCGTGGTCGGCCTATGCCGCGGCGTTGCCGGTGCGCGATTCGCTGCTTTCGTGGCGCGGCGAGACCGTGCGTCTTGACGGCACGAATCCCAACGCGAACGTCTTCGAATGGGGCCGCGTCACGCGTGCCACGACGGGCGGCAGCGCGCGCTGGCAGATCGGTGAGCGCTGGAACGTCAGCGCGGGCGGTCATCTGGACTGGCTGACGGGCCATGAGGTCGAAGGTAACGAAGGCTTAGGCGTCGATGTCGCGGCGAGCTACGATTTGCGTGCGCCGGGCTTCGACTATTTGAGCATCGGGCCTGCGCTGCATTACCTGGGCTATCGGCGTAACGAGAACTTCTTCGTGCCGACGCAGGGCGGCTATTACAGTCCGCAGAGATCGACCAGCGTGGGCGCGGCGCTTCAGTTTCTATCGAAGGAAGGCCGGTCTTGGCAGGTCTCGGGAAACATTGAAAGCGGCTGGAATTATTCGAAGCAATCGATGGGGTCGTGCTCGACGACCGAGGCCGCGAAACTGGGCGTGGTGATCGATTGCAGCGGCAGCAACGATCGCGGGCCTTACGCGCACGTTCAACTTGCGGGCGCGCTGCAGGTGACTTCGCGCTGGCAAGTGGGTGCGCTTGCCGATGTCAACGTGACGCCTGGACGGGACCGGCAAATTGCCGCTATTACTTACGTGCGGTACTTTTTGTCGCCGCGCAGTGCGGTGTTCAGTCGTGATCTGCCGCAAAGTGCGCGGGATTTGAGGCTGGCGTTTGATGAATCGCGGTGATGCGGTTGGGGCTTCGGCACGTCGGTTACGGTTTGTGGGTGATCGGCGTGTCGATGACGTTTCGCGCGACCGCTTTGATGATGGATTTGTCCGCTTCGGCGCGACGAGGTTGATTTGAGCTGGCGTTGTCGTGGTGCTTTGGCTGAAGACAGACGAGCTGATACGCCGGGCAACTCGTTACTTTACATAACATAAATTAGCAAACTTTTTGTTGTAGGTCCCAAGTTCAAATGTCGTGTTTCTGCCAAGTAGAGATGTCGCCTTTTGGCTTAAGTTCATTGCCGGACAA